>CABQSN010000235.1:0-2015 GCA_902466845.1 uncultured Haemophilus sp. | reverse complement strand
TTTCTCAATTTAAACATGCCGAAATTGAGACCTATAATGATCACCGTATGGCAATGTGCTTTGCGTTGATTGCATTATCGGATACCCCCGTCACGATTTTAGATCCAAAATGTACGGCTAAAACCTTCCCAACATTCTTCGATGAATTTGAGAAATTAAGTGTTCGAAGCTAAAAACACATAAAAAAAGCACCGAATATTCGGTGCTTTTACTCATTACTTCTGAATCGAAGATAAAAATTCTTTGCGAGTTTCGCGATCTTCTAAAAAGACCCCGCCATAGGCTGATGTCACGGTATAACTATGGGTATCTTTTACTCCGCGAGCTTTCACACAGAAATGTGTCGCTTTCACATAAACTGCCACATCATCGGTTTCTAAAATGGTTTGAAATGCCGTTAAAAGCTGTTCAGTTAAACGCTCTTGTACTTGTGGGCGTTGCGCAAAAAACGCCACAATGCGATTGATTTTAGACAAGCCAATCACCCAATCTTTCGGGTAATATGCGACGGCGACATTACCATCAATCGTCACAAAATGATGTTCGCAAGTACTGGTCAAGGTGATGTCATTCACTTGCACCATTTCGCTCACTTTCATTTGGTTTTTGATTTTCGTCATTTTCGGGAAATTGGCATAATCCATTCCACTGAAAATTTCATCAATAAACATTTTGGCTAAGCGATTTGGTGTTTCTTCTAGGCTATCATCACGTAGATCTAACCCAATCAATTTCATCACTTCACGCATATGCGAAGCAATCGCCACACGGCGCTCATCTTTACATTGAGTCGGATCAATCATTGGTGTTTCGATGCCTTTGGCTACCAAGGCGCGGCGGACACTTTCCGCATCAGGTGAAATAGCGTTCATTCACTTTCCATTTATAAAAAAATAATGCGTCATTTTAGCAAAAGATGAATTATTCGTAAAATGCGAAAAATCACCCTAATTTATTAATTTCCTTCATATTGTATTTCGGGCTACAATATATCCACTTTTATTTCGCTCAACCCAAAGGATTGATTATGTTGCCACTTGAAGATGCCTTGGCGCAAATGCTCAACCAACTTCCCTTCCCAACAAAAACTGAAACACTGGCTTTAACTGAAGCTGCTGATCGTGTCTGTGCGGAAGATGTGATTTCTCCGATTAACGTGCCTTCTTTTGATAACTCCGCGATGGATGGCTATGCAGTTCGTTTAGCCGATTTACAGCAATCCATGACGCTTTCTGTCGCAGGAAAATCCTTTGCGGGTAATCCATTTCAAGGGGAATGGGTAGCACAAAGTGCGGTCAGAATTATGACGGGTGCGATGATTCCTGAAGGTGCCGATGCAGTAGTTATGCAAGAAGATGTCACCGTTAATGAAGATGGAACTGTGACTTTTTCCGCATTACCAAAAGCCAATCAAAATATCCGTCGTATTGGTGAGGATGTGAAAAAAGGTGATGTGGTATTACATCAAGGGGATGAGTTAAATGCCGTTTCTTTGCCTTTACTTGCATCATTAGGCATTGCTGAAGTCAAAGCATATCCACGCTTAAAAGTGGCTGTGCTTTCAACGGGTGATGAATTAGTGCCTGTTGGCAAACCATTAGAAGCGGGACAAATCTACGATACCAACCGTTTCACCGTGAAATTAATGCTAGAAAAATTAAATTGTGACGTGCTCGACTTCGGTATTCTGCCGGATAACCAAGCAGAATTTGAAGCGGCTTTTGTGAAAGCACAAGCTCAGGCAGATCTTGTGATCACAAGCGGTGGCGTTTCAGTGGGTGAAGCAGACTTCACGAAAATCGTATTAGAAAAAGTGGGTCAAGTGAATTTCTGGAAAATTGCGATGAAACCCGGCAAGCCATTTGCTTTCGGTAAATTAGAAAATGCTTGGTTCTGCGGTTTACCTGGCAATCCGGTTTCTGCATTAGTGACATTCTATCAATTAGTTCAACCGGCTATTGCTAAATTAAGCGGTAAAAAACCCCCGAAAAAACAACCGCACTTTAAAGCGATTG
>CABQSN010000234.1:0-2065 GCA_902466845.1 uncultured Haemophilus sp. | reverse complement strand
AAAACAAAAGAAAAAGTCGAAGCAGAGTTTGTGAAAGCCGGTAAATCGTTGGAAGAGGTAAAAGACATTGTGCCATTTAAAGTCTTTACAGGTAACAAACCGACCAACTCTATTTTAGTGCAAAAAATGACACCATTTGTTCTTGGTGCATTAATTGCGATGTATGAACACAAAATTTTTACACAAGGTGTGATTTTCAATATCTTTAGTTTCGACCAATGGGGCGTGGAATTAGGTAAACAATTAGCGAACCGAATTCTTCCTGAATTGGCAGATAAAGAGAAAGTCTCAAGCCATGATAGCTCAACTAATGGATTGATTAATCAATTCAAAGCATGGCGATAAGATAATGGAAAGCAAAAGAGCGGTCAAATTTGACCGCTCTTTTTTATTTTAATCAAACTGATTTGACTTTCCACATACAGCCTACGCTGATAAAAATTAGTGCCACAGCGACATAAAAAACAGAGTTGTAATGCCAAATTTCCGCAATAATACCGGCAATAGGTCCTCCGATAATCCAACTACTTTTTGCTGCATTACTGAATAGTGTGGTGGCCGTGCCCATTTTAGTCGGCATTAAATCTTGGAAATACACCATGCCAATGGTAGCGGTAATACCGATAAAAATCGCATTAAGCATTTGTAATCCGATAAGTTGCCAAGTTTGCTCAGCGAATAATAAACTTGAATAGAAGGAGAGACCTGAAACTAAAGCAATTATCATCAAGCGCTTTTTACTGAAATATTTGGTGAGATAGCCCGCAAAAATCATCACAGGAATTTCCAATCCCGCAGCCGTCCCCATTAATGTTCCCGCCAGTTCTTTGTTTAAATGTAATTCATTAATCACAAATAATGGCATATTAATGAGATACATGCTGTTACAGGTCCAAAGCAATAGATTAGCGATGAACAAGTAAATCACACTTTTTCTTGGTGGCGTATTGTCTAAAATCTCTTGATTTTTAACCGCACTTTGACGAGGAATTTTCGGCAATAATTTGCTGACGCCAGCACAAAGTAAAAAGGCAGAACCTGCCACCAAATACATATAATCAAAGCCCCAGTTTAGTGCAATGAAAAAGGAAAGCGGCGGCCCAACAATCCAAGCCAATGAGATTTGAGTTCGCATAATAGTGGTGAACATCACTGCTTCACGATGGCTGCTTTCAGCATATTCTCTTGCTAAAGCAAAAGATTGCGGATTAGCGGATGAACCTAGCCCTAATAGCGTTGTGCCGATAATAATTAACACATAATAATTTCGGCTATAAGCAAAAATCAGACAGCCAAGCACGGCAATTAAGCAGCATACAATCATCACTTTGCGACGATCATCTTGCTTATCAGAATATTTCGCCAGAATTTGGCTCAAGATAATGCCAATAATGGCATTGACTGAATAGAACAAGCCCACAAAAAAAGGTGAAACTTGAATCTCTTGAGAGAGATATAAACTCAAGGTCGGCGTTTGAAAGGCAGAGGCAATTCCCGTTAAAAAAGCAATCAATAGAAAATTGAATGCTACAATATTGGATGGCGTTGCGTTTTGTTGTTGAACAAACATAGTCATTACTTAATAAGAGAACATGGTTGGAAATAAAAGTGCGGTTAATTTTAACCGCACTTTCATTCATGTTCTCTATTTTGTTGTGTTAGAACGTTTATCTAATTCGGCTTTGATCTTAGCCATATTTTCTTGCGTGAAGAAATTATCAATATTTTTCCAAACAGAATGATAGCCGTAAGGGCCTTGTTGCATTTCACGTTTGGCTTCATTGAGATCCCAATTTTGATAAATCACACGGTAGCTTGCAACAATTAAGCCTGTTCTGTCAGCTCCATGATAACAATGTACTAAAACCGCACCATTTTTTTGATGTTGTTTAATTTGCCACAAAATATCAGCTACTTCGTCTGGGCTGATTGACCAAGTAAGTAATGGGGTATTAATCAAGTTGATCTTAGTATGACCAAATGCTTGTTTATCATCATTACGGTCAAAAAAGCGTAAATTCACAATCGTGTGAATATTCAACTTATTTAATAATGTTTCAGATTG
>CABQSN010000233.1:0-2067 GCA_902466845.1 uncultured Haemophilus sp. | reverse complement strand
TTTTGTAGAAATCGTAGGTTAAGCAACATTGGCGGAGGTAGATAGGTAGCATAAATATGACATTCATGACTCCCATTTTGCCAGCTTGATTCAATTTTTAAGGGATTACTTAACTGAAATTGCGGTTCTTTACTTACTTTGATTGTGCCATTTGCTTCAGCCTCGATTAATACATAACCATCACTTGTTGCCAGCTTAAATGCTTCTCCTTCATCCCCTTCCTCTTTTAAATGTCTATGAACATTAATATCGCAGTTCCCTGCAGAAGAGCTAGCTATCTCAGGAAATACTTTGGTTTCGTTTCTTGTTAATTGCCAAGAGATTTCGCCACAGGTTACTTGTGGGTTTTCTTGACTACTAAAACCCGTAAGCCCAGTTCCGTGTCGGCTAATGCCATTACTCATAATTGTGCCGGGATGAATTTTACCTGTGGAATCGTACACATTTACAATAATCCCTCTAGGTAAGGGACGCCCCAGAGTATCTTTATGGTGAATAATCACTACATTTTTACAGCTGTTTGTCCCTGTATTATTTTGTTCAGAAGTATGTTTATTGCTCAGTGCTTCAAAACTACTGTTTAAGTTATTTGCTGCCATGAGATTCCTCAAATTGATCATGAATAACGCCTTGTCCTTCAAGGAATTCAATGCGTTGTTTAATGTAATAGATTTTATTTAATTCTGTCAGATAATCACTTTGTAATATAGAACCAATAATTCCGTCCGAATCAAGTTCATCAATTTTTTTACCATATAATAAGGTGATTAGCGTGAAAAAACCAATCGTAATGAATTGGTGAATGTTGTACTTTGAACTGATCTCATTATGGTAACTTGCTACAATTTCTATATCTGATCTTGTGTATTTTTTGAGTAGAAACGAAGAACTTTCCAGTATGTCATCAACTAATTTTATAATGTGTTCTTTGTTTTTTTGTTCAATAAGCTCTTTCATCTCGAACCTATCAAACTGCTTCTTAGCTGGTGTTATTTTAGCAAACTCCATTGTTGGCGCATAATGCACAACATGATGGCCTTTAGGTAAACTAATTGAGTCTATTAACCCGCCTCCCCAAAACGTTGCGAGCTTTTTAGGGTAATATATTAAACGGTCAAAATAGTCTTCCAATACTGTCGGGTCATAAAAGCGAAAATAGAGCAAGCGTCCGTCATAGGTCGGCATGTAGATAAATTTCCTGAAATGGTGTAACAGCTCATCAAATGTGGCATGAGAGCGAAAGAAAAAGCCAAACGGCTTATTCCATTGCTGAAACCCGTCTTCTTGCTCCTTTCCTGTCGGGCTTTCACTGCACAGTTCTTCAACAAAAGGATGATTTTCCGGTAAGTGCAACAAATAAGGCGCAGTTCTTTTTCTCTTTTCTCCCTCTTCACCTTTAAATAAACAAGCGTAATGAATATCATCCAACTCAAAACGCTGTGGAAACCAAAAGCTCACTTCGGCATTAATGATGGCATAACATTGGCCGGCGGAATTATCTTCCGGCCATAGGTAAGGCTTAATGGTGTCCGGAATAGATTGAAATAAGAAAGGCGTACGTTCATCTTCTCGTCTTAGCGGGAATTCGGTTTTAATTAAACAGGCTATTGTGCTTTTTTCATTTTCTCGATATTGGTTAGGATTGAAAATGATAACCGGATGTTGTTCCGATAACTCTTGCGCTGTTGTTTTTAATTGCGCAATCAATGTTTCATCGGCGTGACGTTGAAAATAGGTATTAAGGGGTAGGGGAAGAAAAGAATACTGTAATCGAATTTGGTTCTGTTGTTGGTAAACTGTAATGTGATTTTTGGCGATTTCGGCACTGGCGGCATAAATTAGGATAATAATATCTTCTTGTTCATTATTGGAGAGTTGGTGAGCATTGACGGCATAGATTAGATTTTCATGTGGCATGGAATTCTCCTTGGTTAGAGGACAAATATTATAGGGATTTTAGTGTTAAAAGCTAAACTATTAATTAATCACCGTAATTATACTCTCTATGTATTCCCCTTCTCTTACTGCTTTCATAGTCACTAGAACTTAGCCCTAACTAGCTTTCAG
>CABQSN010000232.1:0-2120 GCA_902466845.1 uncultured Haemophilus sp. | reverse complement strand
GGCTATTAGGCATCTTGCATTACATCGATTTATTTCAGTTAATGTTAGTACGATGCAATTTGAACGCCCGAAATTTAGTCTAAAAGCGCATATCGAAAGTCAAAACTTTGGCTTTAGTTCTGGTAGGAAGATTCGTTTAATTTTCCGCATTGATAAAGAAACAGGTGGATTTTTGACAGAAACCCCGCTTTCAGCCGATCAAAGCGTAAAAGATTGTGGCACTGAATATGAAATTTCCGCTACCGTGATTGAGAGCGCCATGCTGGAATGGTGGATTGCCCATTTTGGTGAAGATTACCAGGAAATTGACCGCACTTATTTAGACGAAAATGCTTAACGACATAAATTGTCGCTTTATCTTTTATCATTAAGCCATCAACAGAGAGGGCATTAAAATGAAGAAAATTGTTTATATTGATATGGATAATGTGATGGTTGATTTCCCGTCTGGAATTGCAAAATTAGATGAGAAAACCAAGCAAGAGTATGAGGGGCGATATGATGAAGTTGAGGGCATTTTTAGCTTAATGGAACCCATGCCAAACGCCATTTCTGCCGTTCATAAATTAATGAAGAAATATCATATTTACGCACTTTCTACCGCGCCTTGGCATAATCCATCCGCTTGGAGCGATAAAGTTAAGTGGATTCAGCGTTATTTCGGCGAAGAAAAAGGCTCAGCATTATACAAACGGTTAATTTTATCTCACCATAAAAACCTGAACCAAGGCGATTATTTAATTGATGATCGCACTAAAAATGGGGCGGATAAATTCGAAGGCAAACACTTACATTTTGGTACTGAACAATTTGCTAACTGGAACTGCGTACTATCTTACTTAGATTGTGGGCCTTTTACACCAAGTGACATTTTGCAAGATTGTTTAAAAAAATCAGCCGCACTTGTGCAAGTTGAAAATGAAGATCAAAGCCGAGTCATTGGTGCTTTTGCTGATCGCTATAAATGGCAAGTGTTTAATTTGGCATGTGTTTATGCGGATGAAACAGCAACCGAACACAAAACGGTCTATTTAATTATCAGCCCTTATCTCAGTGATGAATTTAAAATGCGTATTGAAGCTATGTGTGCTCATATTCAAGCCGAATATGACGTGTTATTACGCTCAAAATCACAGCTAAAACAATATTTCCAACGCCTTTCAGATAAGCCATTCTTACATATTGAAAGCTATAATTATCAACCACTTTATAAAGCAGGGAATATTTTTGGCATGATGGCGAGAGATAGACAGGTTGATGAAATTTTACGACAAAAGGAGCGTGAAAAATGACTTTGGAAAAGAAACCAATTTGCGTGGTATTAACCGGGGCAGGAATTAGTGCTGAAAGTGGTATTCCTACTTTTAGAGCGGAAGATGGCTTGTGGGCTGGGCATAAAGTAGAAGAAGTTTGCACGCCTGAAGCCTTAAAGAAAAACCGAGCAAAAGTATTGGCGTTTTATAATGAACGACGTCGTAATGCTCAAGCGGCAGAGCCTAATGCAGCACACTTGGCTTTGGTTGAATTGGAAGCGTTTTATGAAGTTCATATAATCACTCAAAACGTGGATGATTTACATGAGCGAGCGGGAAGTACTAACGTACTCCATTTACATGGTGAATTGAATAAAGCTCGCAGCAGTTTTAATACTGATTACATTGTTCCATGTTTGGGTGATCAACTATTAGAGGATAAGGATAATCACGGTCATCCAATGCGTCCACATATAGTCTTTTTTGGGGAAAATGTACCCATGTTTCCTAAAGCAGAAAAGTTAGTGAAAAAGGCTGATATTGTGATTGTTATTGGTACTTCATTACAAGTTTATCCAGCTAATGGATTGGTAAATCTTGCTCCATATGGTTCACTTATCTATTTGATCGATCCAAATCCCAATACAGGGTTTGTTCGTAAGAAAGTGATTGCAATTAAAGAAAAAGCGGGTGAGGGCGTACCGAAGGTGGTCGCCGAATTATTAGAGAAAATTAAAAAATCATAGAAAATCGACCGCACTTTTTACATAAATAATAAGTTTTGTATCGCTATACTACATAACTGATGAATTAACGGGAAACATATGCACCCAATAATTGAATTTTATTTAGAACAAAGAAAAAGCC
>CABQSN010000231.1:0-2125 GCA_902466845.1 uncultured Haemophilus sp. | reverse complement strand
TGTGAGAGTAGGACACCGCCAGGTACTGAATGTGAACCCCGAGCTGAATGGCTTGGGGTTTTTTGTTTATGGATTTTTCAATATTTTAGCAAAGCGTTGATTCTATGATACAATCACTACCGTAATTTTAATAAAACAAGAGAAAATATGACCGCACTTAATGTATTAATTTATCCAGATGATCACCTAAAGATTGTTTGTGAGCCAGTTGCTGAAGTCAATGATGACATTCGCAAAATTGTAGATGATATGTTTGATACGATGTACCAAGAGGAAGGCATTGGTCTTGCTGCTCCACAGGTAGATATCTTGCAACGTATTATTACGATTGATATTGAAGGTGACAAACAAAATCAATTAGTGTTGATCAATCCAGAAATTTTGGCTTCTGAAGGTGAAACAGGCATTGAAGAAGGTTGTTTATCTATTCCTGGATTCCGTGCTTTAGTGCCTCGTAAAGAAAAAGTTACGGTAAAAGCGTTAGATCGTCATGGAAAAGAATTTACGCTTGATGCAGATGGTTTATTAGCGATCTGCATTCAACATGAGATCGATCATTTGAACGGTATTTTATTTGTGGATTATCTTTCACCGTTGAAACGTCAACGTATCAAAGAAAAATTAGTGAAATATAAAAAACAAATTGCAAAACAATAATCAAAAGTGCGGTATAAAATGACCGCACTTTTCCTATCAACGCCATAACGTAGAACATTATGAAACCATTGAATATCATCTTTGCTGGTACGCCGGACTTCGCAGCACAGCATCTTACTGCACTCTTAAATTCACATCACAATATTATTGCTGTTTATACGCAGCCAGACAAACCGGCTGGCCGCGGTAAAAAATTGCAGGCGAGTCCTGTAAAGCAATTAGCAGAACAGCATCAAATTCCTGTTTATCAACCAAAATCCTTGCGTAAAGAAGAAGCACAAGCAGAACTTAAAGCATTAAATGCTGATGTAATGGTTGTTGTCGCTTATGGTTTGATTTTACCTCAAGCGGTGTTGGATATGCCTCGTTTAGGTTGTTTAAATGTGCATGGTTCTCTCTTACCTCGTTGGCGTGGTGCTGCACCTATTCAGCGATCTATTTGGGCAGGGGATCAACAAACTGGTGTGACGATTATGCAAATGGATGCAGGCTTAGATACTGGCGATATGTTACACAAAGTGTATTGCGATATTGATGCACAAGAAACTTCTGCTTCGCTTTACCATAAATTAGCTGAAATTGCGCCATCTGTATTGATTGATGTTTTGGATCATTTGGAAGAAGGGAAATTCATTGCGGAAAAACAAGATGATAGCCAAAGTAACTATGCAGAGAAACTTTCCAAAGAAGAGGCTAAATTAGATTGGTCACTATCGGCAGCCCAGCTTGAACGCAATATTCGCGCGTTTAATCCTTGGCCGATTAGTTTCCTACAATTAACCGATGAGCAAGGTGATGAACAAACCTTAAAAGTTTATGCTGCTGCCGTGTTGCCACATGTAGATAAACCAGCTGGGACGATTTTAAGTGTCGATAAAAAAGGTATCCAAATTGCCACGAAAGAAGGCGTTTTAAATTTATTGCAACTTCAGCCAGCAGGTAAGAAACCAATGTTTGTGCAAGATTTTCTCAATGGACGAGCCGATTGGTTCCAGGTTGGTAAGGTGCTCGGATAATGGTATTTCAACGAAAAAAAACGGGAAAATCGACCGCACTTTCGGTACGCGCTATTGCTGCTCAAGTGATTTTGCAGGTTTTAGATCAAGGTAAGTCCTTATCAACGTTGCTTCCTGACGTGCAATCGCAGGTAAAACCACAGGATTTGCCTTTATTACAGGAAATCACCTTTGGTATTTGTCGCGTATTGCCTCGTTTAGAAAATATTATAAAAAAACTATTAGATAAGCCATTGAAGGGTAAAACCCGCATCGTGCATTGCTTGTTATTAGTAGGGTTGTATCAATTACTTTATATGCGCGTGCCCGCTCATGCGGCGGTAGATGAAGTAGTTAATGCCACAAAATCATTGAAATCAGATAGTTTCCGTGGTTTGGTTAACGGTGTATTGCGTCGCTTCTTACGGGAAAAAGAAGATATTCTTGCTGTAGTAGATAAAAATTGGCAGACG
>CABQSN010000230.1:0-2144 GCA_902466845.1 uncultured Haemophilus sp. | reverse complement strand
AGCCAATCTTGCACCTTTTGAAAAAGAGAAAACTGGTGACGACGAGCTACTGCGGCAAAATCTCCAGGCGTCAGCAGATTAAGCGATTCAATCTGACTTAAATCCTCTTTCGATAACAACGGCAACCCTAAAATTTCTGCTTGTTGTTTAGCAAAATCTAAGCGTTGTTTGAGCGTTAAATAATCAAACTTCAATTTTAAATCAAAACGGCGTAAGGCTGCGGGATCAAGCACCTCAATTAAATTTGTTGATACCACCATCAGGCCTTCAAAGCGTTCAATTTGTGTCAGCATTTCATTCACTTGCGAACGCTCCCAGCTTCGATTTGCGCCTTCTCTAGAAAATAAAAACGTATCTACTTCATCTAGCACCAATAGTGCATTATCGGCTTTCGCTTGCTCAAAAACTTGTGCGATATTCCGTTCTGTCCCGCCCACATAAGGATTAAGCAGATCAGAGCCTTGTCTTAGCAATAGCGGCATGTCCAACTGTTCCGCAAGCCACGCAGCCCAAGCAGTTTTCCCTGTTCCTGGCGGACCATAGCAACAAATTCGCCCTTTTTTCGACTGTTTTAACCCTTCACTAATACGATGAATATTGTCATTACAAGCCACATAATCCAAGTTATAGTCGGCTTTGCCTAAAACAAGCGGTTCGATTTTCGGTTTATTTTGCGACTTTAATGTTTGATTAAACATCATGAGCAAAGTCTCAGCAAAATTTGATGTGTTGAGTTCCTTTGCCACCCGAATTGTGCGGCTTAAAATCGCAGGCGTTAATGACCGCACTTTAGCAAAATGCTGTACATACGCGGGGCTTAATTTTCCCTCAGTCAATTGCGTAATCAATGCCGACTTATTTTTCAATGGCAAATCCGGCATTTCTAAAATAAAATCAAATCGGCGTAAAAAAGCAGGATCTATGCCAGAAACCGAATTTGATAACCAAATCATCGGAACATTGTTATTTTCTAATAATTGATTCATCCAAGCTTTATTCTGCTGTGCCACTGATTGCCCAAAGAAACTACCACGAAAAACATCTTCTATTTCATCAAAAATCAATAACGAAGATTGTCCTTCTAACACCTTTTGCGCAAAACGACATTTATTCAAACGATCTTCAGCGCTAATCACATCCCCATCTCCATCCATATAGGTAATGTTATGCACCGAAACGCTCAACGCTTTACCCAACAAAGTGGCCAACTCTGTTTTGCCAGAACCTGGCACACCATAAATTAAAATATTCACGCCTTTTCTATGAGTAGTAAATGAGGACTGAAGATAATCCAGCATCATGGTTTTCATCTTACCTAGATAAGCAAAATTGTCTAAACTTAAACTCGTTTCAATCGCAGGCTGTGTGCACGATTTTAATAGCATCTGTTCATTTAATGCTTCTGAGATAAACTCATCAAAATCTAGCATTTTGCCCCAATCCAAATATTCATGGATTCTATCTGGATTATAGTTTCGAGCGAGCAAGCCATAGCCTAATAGTTTTCCTTTATCTTTTAAGGCAGAAATAATGTCCGATTTGGGTAAATCAAATAAATTTGATAATACCTCACCTAGCTCTGCCAAATTAGATTTTGGCAAGGCGCCACTCAATTCTTTCAATGGCTCATACAACTGTAACTGAATAGCCAAACGAAAAACCATCCGTTCTGCCACATTTAATGACAATAATTGAGTCAATTTATCGATATTTTGTTGAATAATGGGATTCTCGTTTACGCAAAGTGCGGTCAATTTTGGCAACGTTTTATTTCGAGCTTGCAATAATTTTTTCACTTTCTCACGAAAATTATCACAGTTCTCCATTTCACTTGGTAACCCTAAAGCTTCCGCAATATTGTCATATCGCCAAACATCTTCATGAAAAACCTCTGAAAATCCTCGATGCTCTAATAAAAGTTGTAACATTAATTTTTCGGTATAAGGGGAAACTGATGGGGGGTTAAGTTTGAATTTAGACATAATCATCACTCCAATAAAAAATGCTCAAACCTAATAGGTTTGAGCATAGTTTAAGAAGTAGAGCGACAGATTGTGTCGTTTAAATTAAATGTAACATTTTAAATTTGTCTTTACCTCATTCTTCAATAACAATCAAAGAGAATATCTATAACGCTTTTAGAT
>CABQSN010000229.1:0-2148 GCA_902466845.1 uncultured Haemophilus sp. | reverse complement strand
GACAATAAGGTGTGCGGAAATGAAAAGGTTCAACGAATATTACCGTAAAGCCTGTGAGCGCATTGGTGAATTAGAATTAAAAAAATTGGCATAATAATTAATTTTGACATAAAAAAGGTGAGCAAAATGCTCACCTTCTAAACTCATATTTTGTAATTATCCGAACACTTTTTCCAAATGTGCTTGGTAGTCTGCTAAGTATTGTTCTACTTGTGGATTTTTAATCACATCGTTACATAAGAATGTCGGCAGACGGGTCAAGCCGATGAACTCGTTGAGTTTGTGGAAAGGCATGTACACAGCATCTACGCCTTTGCCTTCGAAGAAATCGCCTTCACGGGTGAACGCTTCAATCGGCGCATTCCACGTAAGCGAAAGCATGTGTTTTTTGCCTTGCAACAAGCCACCTGTGCCGTAGCCTTCAGTCGGATTGACACGATGGCGACCATCACTATGGTAAAGCTTGCCGTGTCCAGCGGTTAATACTTCGTCTATGTATTTTTTCACTGTCCAAGGTTCGTGCATCCACCAACCTGGCATCTGCCAAATCACGGCATCCATCCACAAGAATTTTTCGATTTCTGCTTCAACATCATAACCGGCATCAATCACGGTTTCTTGTACATTGTGTCCAAGTGCGGTCAAAACTTCTTTCGCTTTTTTGTGAAGTGTGTGATTTAACTCACCATGTGAATGTCCGAAATCTTTACCACCGTCTAGTAATAAAATATTCATTTTTGCTCCTTTAGCTGATAATTTACCGATTACTAAGCACTTTAGTAATGCAACAATTTAACCAATCAATAATCGCCAACTATTAAACGTACTACTCAAATTCGAGAGTTTGATAGACGTTAAAAGCGTAATAAAAAAGCCTTGAAGTCATTATTTTCAAGGCTTTAAAGTCTTTCATAGGACTTGATAGGTTTATTTTGTGGTGGAGCTGGCGGGAGTTGAACCCGCGTCCGAAATTACTCTACCTTCAGTACTACACGTTTAGTCTCGTCTTTAATTTCACTTAAGCATGCGGACAGACACGCTAAACTTAAGCTAGTTTGATTCAATTTAGTGCTTCGATCCTCAAACGGTGGCTTCCACACGATCTCGTTTTGGTTTGACTCCGCTTTATCCCCGTCTTACGAGCGGAAGCTAGGGAGCGAAGGCTATGAGCAGGTTATTAAGCTGCTAAAGCGTATTGTTCGTCGTTTGCGACTATTTTTTTGCGGTTTATTTACGAGGCCTACCGCACCTCGACGTGCACCTTGGGCTTCGCTAATCCCGTCGAATCCAGAATCAGCCCCAAAATTATGCGCTAGTCTAACAAAAAACAAGCAGAAGAAAAAGAGCGGTATTTATTAAATGCGTGAGTTAGGGTAAAATTTCGGCGTTTTTTTATAGGAGAAAAAATAATGTCATTTTTTAAATATTTAGTGCTAGCTTTGTTTGCAGCTAGTTGTTCAATTTCTTCTGCAATTGCAAAAGAAAATGTTTCAAAGGAAAAACCAAAAAGTGTAGAAAAAACTGCAACAGCAGAAAAAAGCTACCCTAAGTATGTTAACTATACGATTTCTATTGATGTTGGCGATAGAGATATTGTTGTAGGTGAGGATGGTCAAGCGCTTTCTCGCTTTAAATATACCATTACGAATAAAAGTGAATTCCCGATTCAAAATATTCAATGGTTGAGTGTGTATGTGCATAATCGTCAAGTTGTGCATAGCCAAGATATGCAAATAGAATTAGAAAATACCTTATTGCCAGGTAAGACACTGACAATTAATTTACAAATTCCATTTACTCAAATTGATGAAAAATACCGTTCAATTTTTATGAATACGCAAGAACCTATTCATGTTTATAAAGTTGAACGTTCAGTCATGTTTAAAGATAAGAAAGTCGTTTCTGATAATTAAATATGTATGCTTGAACAGTAATTGAAGTGCGGTTATACTAAATAAAATTTAACCGCACTTTTTTTATGCTACAAGATAAAAAAATTATTCACATTGATATGGATTGTTTTTACGCATCGATTGAGATTCGTGAAAATCCTAATTTGCAGGGAAAGCCTGTTGCTGTAGGTGGTTCTTCTCGTCAACGTGGTGTATTAACAACTTGTAATTATGAGGCGAGAAAATTTGGTTTGCA
>CABQSN010000228.1:0-2154 GCA_902466845.1 uncultured Haemophilus sp. | reverse complement strand
ACCGTTGTCAATAATAATGGTATTACAATAAATAATGCGGCTCCAAACAAAACTGTTTCTGTAACTGAAAACGGCTTGAATAACGGTGGTAATAGAATTATTAACGTTGCTCCGGGCATAAAAGGTACAGATGCAGTGAATGTGAACCAATTAAGAGGTGCGGTTAACAATATTCATAATGATATGAATAAAATGGATAAAAGACTCAGCGCGGGTATTGCAGGCGCAATGTCCTCAGCTAACTTATATCAAGCCACCTCTTCAGGTAAATCTGTTTTTTCCCAGAGTCTGCCAATTCCTTCTTTGTATTCGCCGGTTTTTTCTGATTCGTTAGAACTTAAGCGATAACGACCAACACCAGAGTGTGTGTCGAGATAGTAGAAACCTTTTTCTTTAAGCGAAAGATTTTCCAATATCAACATTAATACAATATGCTTTAACACATCAGCATGGTTGCCAGCGTGGAAACTGTGACGATAACTTAACATGGTTTGTCCTTTTGACGTAAAAAAGTGCGGTCAAAATTAACCGCACTTTTACTATTTAAATCAGGGTTAGAATAATTCTTCTGGTTGCGTTGCAGGAATTGCATCTTTGGTTTTTCCAGTTCCGCCATTTAAACGTTGTTGTAACTCTGGTGGAACATAATAACCGCGCTCTTTCATTTCCGCAATGTAAGTACGTTTAGGTTCGGTACCAACGATAAAGTATTCTTTACGGCCACCACCTTCAGAAAGTAAACCAGAGTTACTATCAATGGTTTTTTCCATAATGTTTGGTGGAAGTGCAAGTTGACGTTCAGGTATATCAGAAAGTGCAGCTTTCATATAAGCCACCCAAGCAGGCATTGCTGTTTTTGCACCTGCTTCCCCTTTACCTAATACGCGTTTGTTATCATCGAAGCCGACATAGGTAGTGGTGACTAAGTTTGCACCAAAACCTGCATACCAAGCAACTTTCGCGCTATTGGTGGTACCAGTTTTACCACCAATATCGCTACGCTTAATACTTTGAGCAATACGCCAGCTGGTACCTTTCCAACTAAGTCCTTGCTCACCATAAATCGCCGTATTTAATGCACTACGAATTAAGAAGGCTAATTCACCACTAATCACACGAGGTGCGTACTCTTGTTTTGCCGCACCGTCTTTCGCATCCGCCATTAAATCAACAGAACCGTCATTTAATGCTGATGTTTGAAGCTCTGGCAAGTCTGGTACATTCTCAGGTTGCTGATCACCCTCACCTTCATCTGTATCGGTGTTGCTATTACCTTTAGCAGATTTTAGATTGTCAGGGTTAGCCACTTCTGCGACATCTTTAAAACCATCAATTTTATCTTTGGTTTCACCATAAATCACAGGAATGTCGTTACAGGTAATACAAGCAATTTTCGGGTTCGCAATAAATAAATCTTTACCGGTATTATCTTGAATTTTTTCGATAAGGTAAGGATCAATTAAGAAACCACCATTATCAAATACCGCGTAAGCACGCGCCATTTCCAATGGAGTGAAGGATGCCGCACCTAATGCAAGTGCTTCACTGGCAAAATATTGGTCACGTTTGAATCCAAAACGTTGTAAGAAGTCAGCCGTAAAGCCAACACCTGCGATTTGTAGAGCTCGGATGGCAATCATGTTTTTAGATTGACCTAAACCCACACGTAAACGCATTGGACCGTCATAACGATCAGGTGAGTTTTTCGGTTGCCACAAAGGTTGTCCTGGTTTTTGAATGGAGATAGGACTGTCTTGCAATACGCTTGAAAGCGTTAAACCTTTCTCTAATGCAGCTGCATAGATAAATGGTTTAATCGAAGAACCGACTTGCACTAAAGATTGGGTTGCTCGGTTAAATTTACTTTGTTCGTAACTAAAACCTCCCACCATAGCTTCAATTGCACCATTATCTGAGTTTAATGAAACTAATGCAGAGTTAGCTGCTGGAATTTGGCCTAACACCCACTCACCGTTATCACGTTTACGAATCCAAATCTGTTCGCCCACTTTAACGGGGGATTTACCTGCCCAACGCATTGCGTTTGAAGAAAGCGTCATCGTTTCATTATTGGCTAAAAGTAATTCTGCACCATTCTTACCTAATGCAGTTACCGCTGCCGGAATGAATGGTTCTGAATCAGGTAATTTTTTC
>CABQSN010000227.1:0-2168 GCA_902466845.1 uncultured Haemophilus sp. | reverse complement strand
CTTACCGCTGACGCTGCACTTAAAAAAACTTGGTTGGCGTGTAAAAGGCTCAAAACAATCCCCTGATGATGCTCAGAAATTGCATCAGCTAGGTATTGAAACTTATCCTTTTTCGCTTTCTGACGAAATGACGAGTTTATCAGACAATATTCGCCCTCTTTTTAATGTAGATGCTCTCATTCTCACCCTACCACCTAGCAGCTTTTCTTCTCAACAGTATTGTGAATATCTTGCTTTTTTAGCCAATCAAGCAAAGAAACAAGATGTACAACATGTACTTTTTACCAGTTCAACTTCTGTTTTTCCTGATATTTCGGGGCAATTTGATGAAGGTTCTCAACTTTCAGCTGAAACAGAAATGGGTAAAACACTGATACAAGCAGAACAGTGCTTGTTCCAATCAGGAATATTGCATTGCGATATTCTTCGACTTGCAGGATTAATTGGTAAACAACGCCATCCGGTTAAATTCTTAGCAGGAAAACGCAATTTAAAACAGGGCAATTCGCCTGTTAATTTGGTGCATCTTGAGGATTGCATTCAAGCTATTACAGCCTTACTCATGAATCCAAATGGATTGCGAACTTACCATCTTTGCGCGCCAATTCATCCTACTCGAGCAGAATATTACACAAAAGCAGCGGTATTTTATGATTTATCCATACCACAATTTGAATGTAGTGATTCGGATCCGAAACGAATCATTATGGCAGATAAAATTTGTCGAGATTTAGGCTTCGCTTATCGTTATCCAAATCCCGATGATATGTTAGAAAAGCGCAGTGATTTTTGACCGCACTTTTTAAAGACTCACTCACCATAACCACAATGAAGGAAATAAAATATGTCAAATACGATTCTGCAACATTTACCTAAAGGTCAAAAAGTTGGTATCGCTTTTTCAGGCGGGCTAGATACCAGTGCTGCATTGCTTTGGATGCGTCAAAAAGGTGCAGTACCTTATGCTTATACAGCAAACTTAGGTCAACCCGATGAAGATGATTACAATGCAATTCCCAAAAAAGCGATGGAATATGGTGCGGAAAATGCGCGTTTAGTGGATTGTCGTGCGCAGTTAGCCCATGAAGGGATTGCGGCTATTCAATGTGGTGCATTCCATATTTCTACTGGTGGAGCAACCTATTTCAATACCACACCACTAGGTCGCGCGGTAACAGGCACGATGCTTGTTGCAGCAATGAAAGAAGATGATGTGAATATCTGGGGTGATGGTTCAACTTTCAAAGGTAACGATATTGAGCGTTTTTATCGTTATGGTTTATTAACCAACCCAAATTTAAAAATTTACAAACCATGGCTAGATCAACAATTCATCGATGAGTTGGGCGGTCGCTTTGAAATGTCACAATTCTTAATCGCAAATGGTTTTGACTACAAAATGTCGGTAGAAAAAGCGTATTCAACTGACTCTAATATGTTAGGTGCGACACACGAAGCGAAAGACTTAGAAGAATTAAGCACTGGCATTAAAATTGTGAAACCAATTATGGGCGTGGCATTTTGGGATGAAAATGTTCAAGTGAAACCAGAAGTGGTGACCGTTCGCTTTGAAGAAGGTGTGCCGGTTGCATTGAATGGTAAAACCTTTGATAACGTGGTGGATCTTTTCTTAGAAGCAAATCGCATTGGTGGTCGTCATGGTTTAGGCATGTCAGACCAAATTGAAAACCGTATTATTGAAGCAAAATCACGTGGTATTTATGAAGCACCTGGAATGGCATTATTCCACATTGCTTATGAGCGTTTAGTCACCGGTATTCACAATGAAGATACTATTGAACAATATCGTATCAACGGTTTACGTTTAGGTCGTTTGTTATACCAAGGTCGTTGGTTTGATCCACAAGCGTTAATGTTACGTGAAACCGCACAACGTTGGGTCGCTCGTGCGGTGACTGGTGAAGTGACATTAGAACTTCGTCGTGGTAATGACTACTCAATCTTAAATACTGAATCACCAAACTTAACTTATGCGGCAGAACGTTTAAGTATGGAAAAAGTGGAAAATGCACCATTTGATCCAATCGATCGTATTGGCCAATTAACCATGCGTAACTTAGACGTAGCAGATACACGCGGAAAATTAAGTATCTATTCTCAAGTAGGCCTCTTAACTACAGGGAAAGATTCCGTTTTACCACAATTAG
>CABQSN010000226.1:0-2207 GCA_902466845.1 uncultured Haemophilus sp. | reverse complement strand
GAGCAGCGGACTTTTAATCCGTTGGTCGAAGGTTCGAATCCTTCACGACCCACCACTTTAAATCAGCACCTTAACGGGTGTTTTTTTATGCCTAAAATTTAGGATAAAGACTTTCCTACTCTCTTTTCTAAAAAACACATAAAAAAATAACCGCACTTTCGTACGGTTACTTATCTATGTTCTTAAATGATTAGCCGTGATAACGTCCTACGCCTAATTCATCTTCTTTACGAGTACGGTTCATCACTTCTTGCGGTGATTGTGCAATACGTAATCCCATTTGATCTTCAGTTCGCACTACTTCACCACGTAGAGAGTTAGTATAAACATCTGTAATCTTGATATCGACAAACTTACCAATCATATCTGGTGAGCCTTGGAAATTCACAATACGGTTGTTTTCAGTACGTCCTGTTAATTCCATAATATCTTTCTTAGACGGACCTTCCACCAACACGCGTTGCTCCGTGCCTAGCATACGGCGGCTATATTGTGCCGCTTGTTGGTTGATACGCTCTTGTAAAAGATAGAGACGTTGTTTTTTCTCTTCTTCAGTGACATCATCTGGCATGTCTGCTGCAGGTGTACCTGGACGCGCGGAATAGATAAAGCTAAAGCTCATATCAAAATTCACTTGTGCGATCAGGTTCATTGTTTGTTCAAACTCTTCCTTGGTTTCACCTGGGAAGCCCACAATGAAATCTGAGCTAATTTGAATATTTGGACGCACCGCACGTAATTTACGAATGATCGATTTATATTCTAACGCGGTATGACCACGTTTCATCATGGTTAAAATACGGTCTGAACCAGCTTGTACCGGTAAGTGTACGAAATCTACTAATTCTGGCGTGTCGCGATACACGTCAATAATATCATCAGTAAATTCAATTGGGTGGCTGGTGGTAAAACGTAAACGGTCGATACCGTCAATAGATGCCACTAAGCGCAATAATTCCGCAAATGTACAGATACCGCCATCAAATGTTGGGCCACGATACGCATTTACGTTTTGGCCTAATAAATTGATTTCACGTACACCTTGATCGGCCAACTGCGCAATTTCAAATAATACATCATCAACAGGACGGCTCACTTCTTCACCACGGGTATAAGGCACCACGCAGTAAGTACAATATTTATTACAGCCTTCCATAATAGACACAAACGCGGTTGGGCCTTCTGCACGAGGTTCCGGTAAACGGTCAAATTTCTCAATCTCAGGGAAACTCACATCCACCACCGAACTTTTACCGCCACGGATTTGGTTAATCATTTCTGGTAAGCGATGTAAAGTTTGCGGACCAAATACGATATCCACGTAAGGTGCACGATGACGAATATGCTCACCTTCTTGTGAAGCCACACAACCGCCCACACCAATCACTAAGTTTGGATTTTGTTTTTTTAATTCTTTCCAACGACCTAACTGATGGAACACTTTTTCTTGTGCTTTTTCACGGATAGAACAGGTGTTAAGAAGTAACACATCAGCTTCTTCTGGAATATCAGTTAATTCTAAACCATGAGTATTTAGGAGAAGATCGGCCATTTTTGATGAATCGTATTCATTCATCTGACAGCCCCATGTCTTAATATGTAATTTTTGCGTCATTTTGCTTAAAAATAAAGATTAGTTAAAAGATAAAATCGGTCGGCTATTGTACAGATTTGTGGGAATTCTGGCTAGTGTAAAATGGACTTTTACCCATTTCGGTATAGAAAAAGTGCGGTTAAAATCACCTGAATTTTAACCGCACTTTGTTTAGTATCCTTCTTCCTCCATATTTGGCAGGAACGTTTTGTGTTTGATTCTCTTCACTCTCGTTTCAATTCGCCCATCTGGATATAGCTCAATTTCACGCCAACCTGGTTGTAAGGTATCTAAAGCAAAATGATTGCTGTCTGGCTTAAATTGAATACAAGTCGCAGGCGTTGCCATAGTTTGATAACCTTGCCAATAGCCATCGACTTCTTGATGAATATGACCGTATAAAATCCCTTTTACATTGTTGAATTGAGACAAAATCTCTGAGAATTCATGAGCATTACGTAAGTTATGCTGATCAAGCCATGCTGAGTTCGTTGGCAATAAATGGTGATGCAATACAACTAAACTATGACGTGCTGGATTTTCGGCTAATTTCATTTTTAACCAATCTAGCTGATAAGCACTCAATTCGCCATGAGGAGCACTAGAAACTTGG
>CABQSN010000225.1:0-2255 GCA_902466845.1 uncultured Haemophilus sp. | reverse complement strand
TTGCTTGGAAGATTGGTTTGACATATGGCCATGCTTCTTGGTTACCACCCGGCATAATAGATGGTCCATGACGCGCACCTTCTTCACCACCAGAAACCCCCGAACCGATAAAGCGGATGCCTTTTTCAGCCAATGCTTTTACACGACGGTTGGTATCAGGATAGTTTGAGTTACCACCATCAATGATGATGTCGCCTTCTTCTAAGTGCGGTAATAATGCCTCAATGAATTGATCCACTACATCACCCGCGCGCACCATTAACATCACTTTACGTGGTTTTTCTAATTTAGAAGCTAAATCTTCTAAAGAATATGCGCCAATAATATTGGTGCCTTTTGCCGCACCTTGTAAAAATTCATCCACTTTTGAAGTGGTACGGTTATATGCCACGACTTTAAAGCCATGATCATTCATATTTAAAATGAGGTTTTGCCCCATTACGGCTAAGCCGATAACACCGATGTCGCCTTTTACTGACATTGTTTTCTCCTGTTTGTGAGGTACGGATGCACCTATCATTTAGTATTTATTGTAAAGTATAAGAAGCTTGTTTCAGATATTCTGTAGCAAAACTTCTTTTAAATTTCTTTAATTAAAGAGCTGCCTTGCTCTAACGTGTCTAGCCACTGCCATTTTTCATAGCCGATGAGTTTACTCTTTTCTAAAGAAAATGTGGTACAACAACGCCCCAAACGGTTTTCTAGAGATTGATTTAAATGTTGATACGTAAATTCAATTTGAGTATCGTCAATCCATTTTCCAATTAAAAAGCCTTTTAAAATTTCACCGCCACCATATTCGGCCCAAATCATTTTACCTTGTTGATGGTAATGAAATTCTGTTTGGCTACTCACTTCACCATTTGCGGTGTTTTCAACAGCAACAAATTTTTTATTATCTAAATTCAACATTAAGTCACTCCGCATCTGATGTATCTATATTTTAATCTTACTTTAATCCATACAATGCTAATAAATTAACTCTTCGTCCATGCACTCATATGCTGCGTAAATCCAATATGTGGATAATAATCCACGGCTTGTGGAGCCGATAAAAGCACAATTTTGGCTTGTGGATGTAAGGCTTGTTTAGTGTGTTCAATTAACTGCAAGCCGATACCTTGTTTTTGATATTGTTCATCAACCGCTAAATCAGATAAATAACAGCAGTAGGCAAAATCTGTCACGGAACGTGCCACACCCACTAATCGTTCACCATCCCAAGCGGTCACTAATAAATCTGCATGGTGCAACATTGCTGCGACACGTTTTTCATCCTCTAACGGACGGCGTGCCCCGAGCGTTGTTTTATTTAGCAGTGCAATAAATTGTTTAACTGAAATAGGTTCATTCACTTTGTAGTCTATCATTTTGCAAGCCTGTGATATTGGATACTCAACTTGTTATAGCAATTTCGCTGCCACTTTATCCAAATACCATTCCGTTACACCATTTTTTGCTTTAATTTTTGCTGCAGGGTAAAGTAGATTATCGGCTGGAGTCGTTTGGATTTCTTTTAAAATGTCTGCTTTGCTTTCGCCAGTGACCAAATAGGTAATGCGTTTCGCTTGTTCAATGAGTTTGGCGGTTTTAGAAATGCGAATTTGACCACTTTCAGGGTGCTTAGCAATGACAGCTAGGTTTTTATCATCAAAATTGGTTTGATGTGGGAAAAGAGAAGCGGTATGACCATCAGTTCCCATACCTAAAATGATCCAATCAAAAACACCGTTTGGAATGGCCGCACTTAATTCTTCTTCGAAGCGTTTTAGTTCAAAGTGCGGTTCATTTTCGCCACGAATTCTGTGGATGTTTTCCGTTGGAATTTGAATATGATCGAATAAGAGTTTTTGCACTTCGCCATAGTTACTTTCTGAATTTGTTGGTGGAACCATGCGATCATCACCCCACCAAAAATGCAGATTTTTCCAGTTAATTTGTTCCGCATAAGGCGTTTTGGCTAAGGTTTTAAATAACAACTTAGGCGTTGAACCACCAGAAAGGGAAATATGTACAGGATGATTTAATTGGCTATAAATCACAAATTCTTGAGCGATCTTTTCAACAGCGTGTTGAGCTGTTGGGAAGGTAATGGTGTTCATGTTTGTTTCTCTCTATTCGGTGATAAGCCTTCTTCTATTGAAGAAGGCGAGATATTGATGACTAAACCTTTTTCTTCATTTTACCGCTTGGTTTACGCCATACGCGACCGCTTTTCGCAATGAGTTTTTCAGCGGCAACTGGTCCCCAAGTGC
>CABQSN010000224.1:0-2287 GCA_902466845.1 uncultured Haemophilus sp. | reverse complement strand
GAGTCAAAATTGATGAAGACTCTTCTGTGGATCACTGTGTCGTGTTACCGCAAGTACAAATTGGTAAAAATTGTATATTGAAAGATTGTATTATTGATCGCCATTGTATTATTCCAGATGGTATGGAAATCGGTGTGGACAAAGCCCTAGACAGTAAACGTTTCCGTGTAAGTTCTACCGGTAAAGTTGTACTTGTAACCTCAACAATGTTGAAAAAATTGCAAGGTGAAGAAGTCACTAACGAAGAACATTTGGACTAAAGTGCGGTCAATTTTGACAGTGTTTTAAGTGAACTAAAAAGATTGTGCTGTTATCAATGACAGCACAATTTTAAGTATAAAAGGAAAATTATGAGAGTTTTACATGTTTGCTCGGAGCTGTATCCCTTACTCAAAACTGGCGGGCTTGCCGATGTTTTAGGGGCGTTACCTTTTGCCCAAAAAGAAATTGGTATTGATACGCGTATTTTATTGCCGGCTTATCCAAAAATTTCTGCAGGCATTGAGAACGCGCATGTTGTCACAGAATTTGATAATTTTGCTGGTCATGTTGTATTGCGTTATGGTGAATACAATGGTGTAGGGATTTATCTGATTGATGCGCCACATCTCTATTGGAGAGAAGGAAATCCTTATCATGATACCGATTACAACGATTATGCTGATAACTATAAACGCTTTGCCTTACTTGGTTGGGTTGGCGCTGAATTATCCACTGGTTTAGATAGTTGGTGGCGTGCGGATGTGGTTCATGCTCATGATTGGCATGCAGGCTTATGTGCTGCTTATTTATTTAATAAAGGTCGTCCAGCAAAATCAGTATTTACGATTCATAACTTGGCATATCAAGGACAATTTGCCCACCGTCATTTACATGAAATTGGATTGCCAGAAGGGATGTTCCATGTTGATGGTTTAGAGTTATTTGGCCAAATTTCATATTTGAAAGCAGGTCTCTATTATTCTGATATGGTCACAGCAGTGAGTCCAACTTATGCGAAAGAAATTACCACACCAGACTTTGCTTATGGCTTACAAGGCTTGCTAACGGGTTTACGTGAAGCAGGCAAGTTGGTGGGGATTTTAAATGGCGTAGATCAAGAAATTTGGCATCCAAGTTGTGATGCGTATATTCAGCATCATTACAAATTGAAATCTATCGCGGGTAAGAAGAAAAATAAAGCCGATTTACAAGCTTATTTTAATTTACCACAACAACCTGATGCACTCTTATTTGTGATGGTGACGCGCTTAACTGAACAAAAAGGCGTGGATTTATTGATTGCCACAGCGGATGAAATTGTTAAACAAGGCGGCCAATTAACCATTCTCGGTTCAGGTGCAAAACATTTGGAAGAGGGGATTTGCCAATTAGCACAACGTTATCCAGAAAATATCGCAGTAAAAATTGGTTATGATGAAGCGCTTTCACATTTAATGGTTGCTGGTGGTGATGTGATTTTAGTTCCAAGCCGTTTTGAACCTTGTGGATTAACTCAATTATATGGGTTGCAATATGGCACATTGCCGCTTGTTCGTGCAACGGGAGGATTAGCTGATACCGTGACAAACAGTACAAGTGAAACCATTAAATCGCGTACCGCAACAGGTTTTGTATTCCAAAAAGCCGAAGCAGATGATTTACGAAGTGCTATCCAGCATGCCTTTGCTTTGTGGCAAAAACAACGTGTTTGGGCGATGGTTCGTAATAATGCCATGGCTCAGGACTTTAGTTGGAAAAATGCAGCCGCTCAATATGAGCAGCTCTATTTAGGCATTTTAGAGTCATAATTAAATGGATTGACTCCTTCTTCAAAATAATCGCCTTTGAAGAGGGGGATTTTTGTTGTTTTTTTCGTAAAAAAGCTTAAAATTTGCGCGATTTTTTTATTGAGGTTTTACTTTCTATGATCATGGACAATTTTGATTCGCCATTTCTCTACAATCGACCAAGTCTTGATGTTGAAGGCGTGAAAAAAGCAATTGTTTATAAATTAATTTTCTTAATTGGTCGTTCACCAAAAGAGGCGAGTCAACGCGACTGGCTAAATGCAACCCTTCATGCGGTGCGTGATTTAGTGACTGAAGGCTGGATTACCACCGCTCGTCAATCTCGTGCAGAAGAAACCCGTCGTGTTTATTACCTTTCTATGGAATTCTTAATTGGCCGTACACTTTCTAATGCGATGATCGCAGAAGGTGTTTATGACGTGGCACAAAAAGCCTTGGCTGAATTAAATGTTGATTTAGAAGAGATTATTGAAAAAGAAGTGGATCCTGGTTTAGGT
>CABQSN010000223.1:0-2287 GCA_902466845.1 uncultured Haemophilus sp. | reverse complement strand
CGATATTTTGCTCTTGGTTAAGTTGTTGAATGAGTTCAAAAATGCTTTCTGTAGTCTTGTGATCGAGATTCCCTGTGGGCTCATCCGCTAAAACTAACGATGGATTATTCACTAAAGCACGGGCAATCGCGACACGTTGACGTTCACCACCCGAAAGTGCTGATGGACGGTGAGTAATGCGATGACTTAATCCCACCGCACTTAGCATTTTTTCGGCACGATCTTTCGCTTCTGTTTTATTTTGATGACCAATCAACATCGGCATCATCACATTTTCAAGTGCGGTAAAATCCGCCATTAAATGATGGAATTGATACACAAATCCTAAATAACGATTACGCAAAGCAGATAATTCATTAGCCGATGTTTTTTGTAAGGATTGTCCATTAATAAACACTTCCCCGCTACTTGGCTGATCAAGTCCCCCTAAAGTATGCAATAAAGTACTTTTCCCTGAACCTGAGCTTCCTACAATCGCAACCAACTCTGCGGGTTCCATAGAAAAAGAAACACCTTTTAACACTTGCGTTTGATTTTCACCTTCTTGATAAAATTTATTGATATTTTCGCATTTTAATAAATAGTTATTCATTTTTTACTCTTTTTAACCGCACTTTAGCAGCAAATCATCTCATTAAAAACTTGCGCGAGTCTATCACACTTTTCCCTGAGCTTAAATTTCAATGCGCCCAAAGTATTCAAATCCCGTTTCAGGAAAATATTTTTTAAGATAACCCTTTAAATAATCTTGCGTCTCTTGACTAATGATAGGATCGTATTCTGGATAACCGTTATACATTACGCTTAGTACTGACACACCATAAGAACGACAGGCCTCTAAACTTAATAATGTGTGGTTAATACTACCTAATTTCCCCGATGTCACTAAAATCAAAGGGTAATTATTTGACTGGATATAATCTAACGTCGTCGCATCGTCACAATAAGGCACCATTAATCCTCCCGCCCCCTCCAACAATACATAATCATATTTTTCTGCCAAAAGTACGGTGGATTTTTCAATAATTTTTTCACTAATTTCTTGCCCTTCGAGCTTTGCCGCTAAATGAGGAGAACAAGGATATTCAAAAAGATAAGGGCAGGTTTCGCCTTCTAAATCTTCTTCCGTCAAGTCAATGCCTTGAATCTTTCTATGTACAAGCAAATCATCAGCAATATTTTTACAGCCTGTTTGAATCATTTTTTGTGTAATAACGGAAAAGCCTTGTTCCATCAACTTTTTAGCATAAATGCCTGTTGCAACAGTTTTACCTACATCGGTATCAATGCCCGATACAAAAATAACCTTGCCCATAAATACGCCTTACTAATTTCCAGCACGAGAATAACGTGCGATAAAAAACAATGGATGATAAGTTAACCGCACTTTACCCGATGGCAAACTAAAAGCCTTCAAGTAATCATCAATAAATTTGTTGAGATTCTTTCTTGTCCAATTTTTCTGGTTAGTCGCTGTTACACCGGTATATTTCAGATGTTTGAGTACATCCAATGGTGTATCAAACTCTAGTATTACATTAAAATCCTCACACCATAAAAGCTCAAAATCATTGGCTAACCAATTTTGCCATTGAGATAAATTCGGATAACTTAACCCCACATTCGTCATTTGGCGAATCTCTTTTAAATTATCTTCACCAAAGCTCGTCATCGCCAATAAACCATTAGGTTTCAATCCTGTTTTACAATGGGAAATAAAATTGTCAGGATGATGGAACCACTGAACGGCTGATGCACTAGCAATCAAATCAAATCGTCGTTGAAAAGGAAAGTTTTCCGCATCACCACAATAAAAATCAAAGGGTTGAATCAGCTTTTCAGCGAGTAGAGAGTGCACATCGCACAAATCATTAAATAACCAATAATTGGCTGAAATCTGTTTCTGCAACAATGAACTCAACATACCAGACCCGCAACCGAGTTCCAAAACGCTATCTAATGATCCATTTGGTAAGTAGTCTTGCAAATGCGTCATTAACTTAATATTCATTTTTTGTTGAATTAACGCATGTTCATCATAGCTATTTAAGGCTTTTTGGAAGGCTTGTTGAATACGCGATTTATCTACGGAAGTTAATGATTCCATAATGCCGACCAGTGGGTAAATCTTGAAAATACATAATGCTCCCCCTCTATTTCCTGAACCGCACAACGCGATGCCCAATATTGGTGCTGATTAGCTGGTGTAAAAATTTTATCGCGAGAACTAATCCATGTATTTGTCCAGTGAATAAGATCTGTGCGTTTATCCTGCTGAATCATCGCA
>CABQSN010000222.1:0-2349 GCA_902466845.1 uncultured Haemophilus sp. | reverse complement strand
TTAGCGATGCCAAAGGAAATCTCTGTCGCCATCATTCCTGCTGCGCCCTATGCAAAAATTCGCAATCAGCAAGCGAAAGCGCAAAATCACGATATTCTCATTCATATGCCGATGCAGCCTGTCAGCAATATTAAAATTGAAGAAGGTGGTTTGACTTTAGGCTTGTCTGAAGCGCAAGTGAATGAGCGAGTAAAAAAAGCTAAATCTATTGTGCCAAACGCTATAGGAATGAATAATCATATGGGCAGTGCAGCCACGGCCGATGCCACATTAATGACTTATTTAATGACCGCACTTCGCGAGCAGCATTTATTCTTTTTAGATAGCCGTACTATCGGAAAATCAGTTGCGGGAAAAATAGCAAAAGAACAAGGCGTACGTGTATTAGAACGCCACATCTTTTTAGATGACAGCGATAATTTAGTAGATGTGCAACGCCAATTTCAGAACGCCATTCAATATGCACGTAAACATGGCACGGCTATTGCTATTGGACACCCTCGTCCAAATACAGTAGCCGTATTAAAATCGGGAATAAAAAATTTACCTGATGATATTCAATTGGTGGGTATGGGAAGCTTATGGCGAAATGAAAAAATCTTGCCACCTAAACCATTTATCTTAATTTTTAATGATATTCCTGCGCCAACTTCCGTTGCGCCATTTGAGCCAATCCCTTTATTAAGAGGCGTGCCGAGATAACAAAAAGAGCGGTTAGAAAACCGCTCTTTTTTATCGTTTTAATCTTACCTATCGACCATTTCGTTCAAAGAACAAGACGGTTGCTGCAACGCGTGAGTGAACGTTAAGTTTACGAAGTAAGTTACGAATATGCACTTTAACCGTTTCTTCAGAAATAAAAAGCTGACCCGCAATTTGTTTATTAGATAAACCTGTTGCGATTAAACGTAATACATCCATTTCACGATCGGTGAGTGAATCTATTGGATCAACGGTATGTTTGCGTTCTAACAGTAAATTTTTAATCGAATCACTTAAAATCACTTCACCTTGTGCAATACGTTTAATTTGCTCAAGCAGCACATCTGGCTCAGTATCTTTCAATAGATAGCCATCTGCACCCGCATCGATGAGAGTGAAAATATCATTTTTTGCATCAGACACGGTTAAGATCAAAATTCGCGCATCAACACCTTCTGCACGCAAGCCTTTGAGTGTGTCTAAACCAGAAAGACCTTTCATATTAAGATCTAAAATGATTAAATCCGGGGATTCTTGAATCGCAATGGAAATGCCTTCTGTACCGCTTCCTACATCAGCAACGACTTCAAAATTCTCTTCTAATTCAACTAATTGTTTGATACCACGACGCATTAATGGATGGTCGTCGATAATTAATACTTTTAACTTTTCTTGCATAATTTTCTCCAAGAGATGAGAGGACGCACATTCTATCGCCTGAAGGCGAAAACGTCCACAGCCTTAGATTATTTCTCAATAGATTTTCGAACGAGGGATTCTATCGGGATTTTGCCCATCTTCCAATGCATAATTGGCAGATAAATTTGATTTATCTCAAACAATGCTTTTTGATTTAGCTATTCGCAAGTCCTTTTACTTTTAAATTTGAACGGCATAATACGCATGCCACTTTCTGTTGGATGCAATTGATAAAATTGCGGGTAATTAAAATTCCGTTGCACCATTTTATACGGATTTTTACAATCTTTCGAGCCGAGTGATTGATAAATCTGATTCACTTCACGCACTTTATCATCTTTTGAACCTTCACATTGACGATAAATCTCGAGGCGATTCTTTTCATCTAACAAATAAACATTAAAGCTATTATCGGCATTATCTTCAAAGAAGAACTGTAAAAATCCTTCACTGGCAAATAAATCAATTTCAGGTGGATATCGGCGTGTTTCAGGAGTTTCTTTCTCTTCTAACTGAGTTGGTAAAACGTCTTCAAAATTGACCGCACTTTCTTTTCCACCGTCAATCGGTTGCAAGCTAATCCCTTTTTCTTCAAAGAAGAATTGCCAGTTTTTCCCAGCCACACGTAAACGGGAATGCGTTGTTGGACGACTATCCCCTAATTGAATACTGATACAACGGTTTACGAGTACATTCACCAAGTTTCGCAATGTGCGGTTGTAGTGTTTACTGTAACAGAAAACCTGTACAGAACGAGGCTGATTCACACCTTGATCAATTTTATTAGAAAGCACTTTTAAGGCAAGCAAAATCGCATTCTGCCCTTCAAAATGTAAAGTTCGAATTTCATTCCACACATTACGGTAAGTGAAATCAATGCTGCCGACCAAGCTCTGTTCTAATTGACCAAAACTGAATAAATCACTCGGCGAGATATTTGATTTAAGT
>CABQSN010000221.1:0-2381 GCA_902466845.1 uncultured Haemophilus sp. | reverse complement strand
AAATTTTGATGAAGATAATCCTGAAAGAACAGTAAAGCAATGTTTCTCTGTTTTATATGATTATGGTGTTTTCTTATATGCGGTTTATTTAGTGCTAGTAGATAAGGATGGTTATACACAAGAAGGTTGTTATTGGTATCATCCAGATATGAATAGCCCCGATCCAAGAGATCATTTTGAAGGAGTTTATTTTCAAGATGGATTTGATGATCCTGATTGGATAGCTATTGTAACAGAACGGGAAAATCTAGAATATACAGAAAAAGCTTGTGAAAGATTTCTAGAAATACATCCGGATAACAAATATAGAGAATTAATAGCCTATATGCTAGATTTTGCTAAAAAAGAGCTAAATGATCTAGGATTAAGTGAACATGAGTTTAAAAATGAATAAGACAGATCTTTTTAAGATATTTAAAATGACGATATTTGTATTAGCTATGACATATTTGTATGTATTATCAAAGTTTAATTTTAACTTTAGTAAAGTTAATATATTAAAAGTATTGGATTTTTTCCCTATAGTATTTATCTCTCTCTTCTTTTGTTTTTATTTAGGGCGAATACTGAAAGCTAAATGAATTAGCTAATCGTATTTTGGTCACCCAGAGGGATATTTGGTTTGGATAGCATAAAATATTTAAATATCTAGCTATAAAGTGCGGTCAATTTTCAAAGAGTTTTAAAACCTCTTAAAAACTGACCGCACTTTTTTATTGAGAATATGAGTTTATAGAATTTTAAAACAAGTTTTGATATCATATCGCAGATTTATCAATAACTTAATCTCTGATGTATAATGAAAAACTTATCTCGCTCTTTTCTTTCTAGTTTATTATTTATTTCCTCTTTCGCGTTGGCGGCGCCAAGCTCACCAAATGCAAATGTAGAAAAACAAATCGATGCCAAACAACAGAGGCAACAAGCGGAACAAGATGCCGCCATTTTAGCGCAGCAAACGCAATCCGCGAATGTGCGTTTAGAGGGTGAAAAAGAAGCCTCTCGTGGCTTTCCACAGAATGAAGCACAATGTTTTCCTATCAATCAATTGGTGCTGACCGATTATCAAGCTGAAGAAGAAAATTCATCAGCCTCTTCCCTTAAATTAATCCAACCAAGCCAATTCTCTTGGGCATTGAAGTCGGTTTATGCTGAGCGTGATTTTGCGCTGCCGGCTTGTATTGGTTCTGAGGGGATTAACGTCTTACTTCGCCGTATTCAAAATCGTTTAATTGATTTTGGTTATGTCACGACACGCGTGGTGGTGGAGCCACAGGATTTACGTTCAGGTATGCTCGTACTCACTGTGATTCCGGGTAAAGTAGGTCGTATTCAATTGCAAGACCAAAGTGCGATTCCGTTTGCCACCCGTGGTACCTTATGGTTTGCTATGCCAATGGCGCAGGGGGATATATTAAATATTCGCAATATTGAACAAGGTTTAGAAAACTTAAAACGTGTACCGAGTGCTGATGCGAATATGGAGCTTGTGCCAACGGATGCAGTAGGTGAAACAGACGTTGTGATTGCTTATAAGCAAAGCTTACCTTTTCATTTAACCTTAGGATTAGATGATTCAGGCAGTAAAGCTACGGGTCGCTTACAGGGCTCAGCCACGTTTTCTTGGGATAACGTGCTAACACTTAATGATATGTTCTATATCAGTGGTACACGTAGCTTTAAACGTGATAGCGATGATGCGGAAGGCGATTATGGCAGTAAAAACCTCAGTCTCTATTATTCTATTCCTTGGAAGAACTATCTCTTAACGCTTTCCGGTTCAAAATATTCTTATCACCAAACGGTAGCAGGGGCTTTTGAGTCTTATGTCTATTCTGGCGAAAGCCAACAAATGAAAGTGAATTTAAGTCGCTTACTCTCTCGTGGTAGTCAACATAAAACGTATATCAATGGTGCATTATGGACGAAAAAATCTCATAACTATATTGATGATACAGAAGTTGAAGTACAACGTCGTCGAACAGCTGGTTGGGAAGTGGGGATTAATCATACTCACTACATCAGCGACCTTGTTTTGCAGATTTTTGCTGGTTACAAGCGTGGTACAGGCGGTAATAAAGCACTACCTGCACCAGAAGAAGAGTTTGGTGAAGGGACTTCACGCATGCAAATTCTTACAGCCGGACTTGATTTAACGTATCCCTTTACGATAGGTAATCAACCATTTCGTTTCAATACTAGTTGGAATGGTCAATGGAATCGCACACCTTTAACTCAACAAGATAAATTTAGTATTGGTGGGCGTTATACCGTGCGAGGGTTTGATGGCGAGCTATCACTTTCCGGTGAAAAAGGTTGGTTATGGCGAAATGAATTAGGTTGGAATATCGCCAATAAGGGACATGAGCTTTATTTAGGGA
>CABQSN010000220.1:0-2396 GCA_902466845.1 uncultured Haemophilus sp. | reverse complement strand
CGACTAATTTGGCTTTACCCTCTTCACCTTGACCGAAAAGTGCGGTCAATTTTTTATCTAAATCCAATCTTGTCGCAAACTGTGTCACTAACTGACGTTTCTTCACATAAGCCGTTTCATCACCTTTTAATGCTTTTAAATCACTAATGTATTTTTGAGCATTCGGTAATACATCATTGGCAGTAATATGACGATTAACCATTAATGTTTGCATATAGTTTTGCCACATGCCACCAAGCCATTTTTGCATATTCGCTTTTGCTTCTGGCGACATATCATCACGCAAGAATGGTTCTACCGCGGACTTATAAGTCCCTACACGGAAAATATGAGGTGTAATTTCAAGTTTTTCGAGCATGGATTTAAAGTAAAGATTTTCCTGACGCAAACCTTGAATACCAACTTGCCCAATTGGATTGAGATAAATGTCATCCGCAAAACTCGCAAGGAAATATTGTGCCTGCGTGTAATTATCGGCATAAGCAATAACTGGCTTTTCTGACTCTTTAAAACTTTGAATCGCTTTTCCTACATACTCTAATGATGGAAGATCGCCCCCTTCAAAGTCATTTAAATTCAGCACTAAACCACGAATTCGTTCATCATCTTTCGCAGATAAAATACTTTGCACCACATCAAACGTAGAATATTTATACGAGACCTTTTCATTATTTAAACGTTGAAATTCCTCTTGCCAACTCAGCATATCTTCCGTGTTATCTGCAAGATAGCCTGTTAAATTTAAATATAATGCGCCTTGATCGCCCGATAAAACTTGGTTTTTCTTACCATCACTAAAAAGGCTGACAAGCACAATCAACGCTAAAACAAACAGTAAGAACACAAAATTCATCACAAGATTTCGGATAAAATTGAGCGCTTTACAACAAAATTTCAATACGCTTAAGATGACATTCATGCGAAATTAAACCTTTAAAACAGAAATAAAAATTGTGCGTAGCCTATCATAAAGTCCCATGAAAAACTATGCTATAATCAACCGCACTTAACTAGAAGAAGGAAAATACTATGGATGCATTAACCCTTTTAACACAACGCAAATCGAATAAAAAATTAACGGCTCCAGCACCTAGCCAAGTGCAATTAGAAGAAATGTTTCAAGCAGCTTTACATGCCCCTGATCATGGTAAACTTGAACCTTATCATTTCGTAGTAATCCAAGGCACAGGTTTAAGTAAATTGGAAAGCTTGCTCAAAGCGGCGGTGACTGAATTTGATTTAGGTGAAGAACGATTAAAAAAAGCAGAAAATTTTGCACGCCGTGCGCCGATGGTCATTGCGGTGATTGCTAAAATTAATCATGAAGTGAAAAAAGTACCAGGTTGGGAACAAATGCTTACTGCAGGTGCAGCAACTTATGCGATTCAACTTGCGGGCAATGCATTGGGTTTTGAAAGTTTTTGGGCAACTGGTCCTCTCGTTGAGGGACGTGAATTACGTGAAGCATTTGGTTGTAACAAAAATGATAAGATCGTTGCCTTATTACAAATTGGTACAGCTGCTGAAAAATTAGAAAGAGACTGTAAACCAAAAGATTTATCACGTTTCGTGACCCATCTATAACGATCAAAAAAGGCGGAGATTTCCGCCTTTTCTATTGTTCTTATTCAAACTCGCCTTCTAATCCACTTCGGATTTTATTTTCAAACGCTGTATAGTCCACTAAAAATGCATCGTGACCATAATCCGATGGGAATTCGTAGAATCTTAAATCCACGCCTGCTTGCTCTAAAAGCTGTTTACTTTTATGCAAATCAATGGATTTAAATAGTTGATCTGTTGTCACTGAAACCAATGTATAGCAGGCTTTAATTCGAGATAAGGCTTCTTTTACATCTGTATACCCTACACTAGGATCATACAGATCGAGAGCACGCAATAAATGCAAATAGGTGTTAGCATCAAAACGCTCTAAGAATTTTTTACCTTGATAACTCAAATAGGATTCCACTTGGAAGTGATCACCCCAAAATTGTCCTTCAGATTTAGTCGCTCGTCCAAATGCCTTGGCTAACTGTACATCAGTCCGATAGGTTAACATTCCCAACATACGAGCAATAGAGAGACCTTGATTAGGCGGTGTCCCTTCATAATAATCGCCATTATTAAAATTCGGATCATTAATGACAGCCTGACGCATCACATGATTAAACCCAATAGCTTCCGCACTGAAGAAAATCGAAGAGCAAAGATTCACAATATTATCCATAAAATCCGGATAATCAATTGCCCATTGTGTAGCTTGCATACCGCCAAAAGAGCCACCCACTATCGCTTTTAAATGTGTTATACCGAGATAGTCAAGTAACGCTTTTTGTACTTTAATAATATCTTGAACAATAATATTCGGGAACTGGCTACCATAAGGTTTTCCA
>CABQSN010000219.1:0-2429 GCA_902466845.1 uncultured Haemophilus sp. | reverse complement strand
CGCATTGAAGGTGAGATCAACTTACCTGGCTCGAAAAGTTTATCAAACCGTGCATTATTATTAGCGGCATTAGCTAAAGGCACCACAACGGTTACTAACTTGTTAGACAGTGATGACATTCGCCATATGTTAAACGCCCTCAAAGCTTTAGGGGGGAATTACCAACTATCTGAAGACAAAACTTGCTGCGAAGTTGAGGGCTTAGGTGGCGCGTTTCAGGTTGAAAATGGCTTATCACTGTTTCTCGGCAATGCCGGTACGGCCATGCGTCCTTTAACAGCGGCGCTTTGCTTAAAAGGCAACACAGAAGGCGAAGTTATTTTGACTGGTGAGCCACGTATGAAAGAGCGCCCAATCAAACATTTGGTTGATGCGCTTCTTCAAGCGGGTGCCAATGTTCGTTATTTAGAAAATGACGGTTACCCACCGCTTGCGATTCGCAATCAAGGGATTAAAGGTGGCGTAGTAAAAATTGATGGTTCAATTTCTTCTCAATTTTTGACCGCACTTTTAATGGCTGCACCTCTTGCTGAAGGCGATTTAGATATCCATATTGTGGGTGATTTAGTCTCAAAACCTTATATTGATATCACCCTCGCGATGATGAAAGATTTTGGTGTTTCGGTTGAAAATCAACATTATCAAGTGTTTAAGGTGAAAGGTAACCAATCCTATGTCTCACCTGGCAAATATATGGTGGAAGGTGATGCTTCATCTGCCTCTTATTTCCTTGCCGCCGCTGCGATTAAAGGCAATGTAAAAGTGACAGGAATTGGCAAACATTCCATTCAAGGCGACCGCCTATTTGCTGACGTGCTAGAAAAAATGGGAGCTAAAATCACTTGGGGTGAAGATTTTATTCAAGCAGAACAAGCTGAACTCCACGGCATTGATATGGATATGAACCACATTCCTGATGCGGCTATGACGATTGCCACAACCGCTTTATTTGCAAAGGGTGAAACCGTTATTCGCAACATTTATAACTGGCGTGTGAAAGAGACCGATCGCCTTTCAGCTATGGCTGCCGAGTTACGAAAAGTCGGTGCGGAAGTTGAAGAAGGTGAAGATTTTATTCGTATTCAACCGCTTGCGATCTCCCAATTTAAGCATGCTGAAATTGAGACCTATAACGATCACCGTATGGCAATGTGCTTTGCGTTGATTGCATTATCGGATACACCCGTCACGATTTTAGATCCGAAATGTACGGCTAAAACGTTCCCAACATTCTTCGATGAATTTGAGAAGTTAAGCATTCGAAACTAATTGCTAAAATAACAAAAGGCGAACCTATTGAAGTTCGCCTTTTTCTTTCTCAAAAACGCCATCAAAAATGACCGCACTTTTCACTACTCTGCTGAATTTGGAATTTTATGACGAACCATCCAATAAATAACTAAAGCTAATACACTACAAGCCAAAATAACCAAAGCCGTTGAATAGAAAATATTGCCTATCCCGACTAATGGTGAAACCACTCCACCTAAAAAGAAAGGTGCAAAACCTAATAAAGCTGATGCACTGCCTGCATATTGACGTTCACTTTCCATCGCTAAAGAAGAAATAGCCGGGAAAGTAATGCCCATTAATAACAACATCGCAAAGAAACCAATTTCAACAAACAACCAGTATGGCTGAATAATTAATACGGCAATGGTATAAAGTGCAGCCACCACAAAAGCAAATACGCCAATCGCTAAAGCCTTACGATTTGGCAATTTACCACCAATATTTGCTCCGATGACTAATGCTGCGCCATTTGCACCAAAACATAAACTAAAGATAAATGCACTCAACCCGTAGAAACTTTGAAAAATAAATGGCGAAGCCGCAATATAGGCAAACATGGAACCAAGCAAGAAACTTTGAATTCCTACATAGCTCATAAATAATCGATTTTTGATAATCACACTAAACGTCAAAAAGGTGGAGAATATTGAACCTTGTAAGCGATTTTCGAGATTCAAACTTTCTTTTAAACGGAAACAGAAAAGCAAAACAATCACACCAATCAATGCAAGGAAAATAAATATGCCTTTCCAACTGATGTATTCCAACAATAAACTACCAAGGATTGGTGAAATAATTGGGGCGAGTCCGTTAATTGTCATTAATAAACCAAAGAAACGAGTCATTTCACGGCCTCGATACAGATCCGTTGCGACCGCACGAGAAATGACTACACTCCCTGCCGAAGAAAGCCCTTGAATCACACGCAAGACAATCATCGCTTCAATATTTGGTGCATAAACGATTAAGACCGTGCTGATAATATAAATTACCAATGAAATAATAAGCGGAATTTTTCGCCCAAATTTGTCACTGAGAGGACCAAGAAGTAACTGCCCCACCGCTAGACCAATCATGGCAGTGGTGAGCGTAAGTTGTGTCATTGAAGCACTTGTTTCAAAAAAGGTGGCAAGTTG
>CABQSN010000218.1:0-2448 GCA_902466845.1 uncultured Haemophilus sp. | reverse complement strand
GATAAGCGGTTATAACTTGAAAGAGCAACATCATAAGCGGTTTTCTTCGCATTTAATTGAGCTTGATAGCTGACTAATGCCGCCTTTTTGGTATTTAAGGTATTAATTTGGGTTGTAGAATCAATATCCGCGATCATTTCGCCTTTTTTGATTTCTTGCCCTAATTTAACATAGAGTTTGGTGATTTTACCCGAAACTTGGGCACCAACATCAACTTCATTTACGCTTTCAACCGAACCAGAGGCAACAACTGTTTTTTCCACATTGCCACGTGTAACGGATTCCGTCAGATAAGTCGTTTCTTGTTTGCTATTGCTTGAGAAAAAATAATAAGCTGCGCCAGCAGCAACGGCTAATCCAAGTAAAATAAAAAAGCGTTTTTTCATAAAGACTTTGTCATCCTAATAAAAAAATGAACGTTTGTTCAGTGAAGGTGTATTCTAAAGGCAAACTTTTCAGTTTGCACGAAAAATCTTCAAGTTAGACCTAAAAATCCTCAAAAATTCAGTATTAATTTAATGAAAGTGCGGTTAGTTTTGGGATCAAATTCACAACGCCAGACTTTTCGTATAGAATGGAGAAATTATTTTCAATTTATTGAGAAATTTATGAGCAATACAGAACACACTCTAGAAAATGCGGAAAATACCCGCACACACAATTTCATTACTCAAATTATTGATGAAGATTTAGCTTCGGGTAAACACAAAAGTGTTCATACTCGTTTCCCGCCTGAGCCAAACGGCTATTTGCATATTGGCCACGCAAAATCGATTTGCTTAAACTTTGGGTTAGCAAAAGAATATAACGGTTTATGTAACCTACGTTTTGACGATACCAATCCGGTGAAAGAAGACGTGGAATATGTGGATTCCATTAAAGCCGATGTGGAATGGTTAGGCTTTAAATGGGAAGGCGAACCGCGTTATGCGTCTGATTATTTCGATGAACTTTATGGCTATGCCATTGAGTTAATCGAAAAAGGTTTAGCGTATGTGGATGAACTTTCTCCAGATGAAATGCGTGAGTATCGCGGTACATTAACTGAGCCTGGTAAAAACAGTCCATATCGTGATCGTAGTGTCGAAGAAAACTTAGCGTTATTTGAAAGAATGAAAAATGGCGAATTTGCTGAAGGTACATTAAGTCTTCGTGCAAAAATCGACATGGCTTCACCATTTATGGTCATGCGTGATCCCGTGCTTTATCGTATTAAATTTGCGAGCCATCACCAAACCGGTGACAAATGGTGCATTTACCCAATGTACGATTTCACTCACTGTATCTCTGATGCGATTGAGCGTATTACACACTCTCTATGTACATTAGAATTCCAAGACAACCGTCGTTTATATGACTGGGTGTTGGAAAATATCAGTATTGAACGTCCATTACCGCATCAATATGAATTCTCTCGTTTAAACTTAGAAGGTACGTTAACGTCTAAACGTAAATTATTGAAATTAGTGAATGATGGCATTGTGGATGGTTGGAACGATCCGCGTATGCCAACGATTTCAGGTTTACGTCGTCGCGGTTATACCCCGGCTTCGTTACGTGAATTCTGCCGTCGTATCGGTGTGACTAAACAAGATAACGTCGTAGAGTATTCTGCACTTGAAGTCTGCATTCGTGAAGATTTAAATGAAAACGCACCACGCGCAATGGCGGTGATTGATCCTGTTCGTGTAGTGATTGAAAACTTTGAAGGCGAAGAAACCTTAACGGCGCCAAATCACCCGAATCGTCCTGAATTAGGTGAGCGTCAATTACCGTTTACGAAAGAGCTTTATATTGATCGTGCAGACTTCCGTGAAGAAGCAAACAAACAATATAAACGCTTAGTATTAGGTAAAGAAGTGCGCTTGCGTAACGCTTATGTGATTAAAGCAGAACGTGTAGAAAAAGATGCAAATGGTGAAATCACCACGATCTTCTGTACTTACGATCCTGAAACTTTAGGTAAAAATCCAGCGGATGGTCGCAAAGTGAAAGGGGTAATTCACTGGGTATCTGCCGTGCATAATCACCCAGCTGAATTCCGTTTGTATGATCGCTTATTTACCGTGCCAAATCCAGGTGCTGAAGATGATATTGAAAGCGTGTTAAATCCACATTCTCTCGTGGTAAAACATGGTTTTGTAGAACAAAGCTTGGCTGCGGCAGAAGCAGAGAAAGGTTATCAATTTGAACGTGAAGGTTATTTCTGTGCAGATAGTAAAGATAGCCGTCCTGAACATTTGGTATTTAACTTAACAGTAAGCTTAAAAGAAGGCTTCTAATTTTAATCAACCAAGTGCGGTCAAAATAAATGCGATTTTGACCGCACTTTTTATTTGTATTTACCATGCAATCCAGTATGCAACTTGAACCTAATTTTTGGCAAACAAAATCCCTGCTTGAAATGACAGAATCCGAATGGGAAGCTTTATGTGATGGCTGCGGAAA
>CABQSN010000217.1:0-2480 GCA_902466845.1 uncultured Haemophilus sp. | reverse complement strand
CAGTTGGCTCTTCTGAAACCAGTTATGTCTATAAATATGGCCGAGGATATAACTGGTTTGTAAACGAAGGAATCCTCGAGTTAAAAAAGCTTTTGCTGGTCTACCCCCAGTCTGATGTGATTTTAAATTTTGGAGTAAATGATCTGGGGAATATTTCCAAATACATTCAGATTTACCAGGAATTGATAAATACTTACCCGAAGGCTCATTTCTATGTAATGGCCGTTAATCCGGTGGACGATGTCAAATACCCGAGTCTTGTCCAGCGAAACAAGACCACAAAACTGGTAACTATTTTTAACAGTATTCTCAAATCGGCTTTCCCGGACTGTTACATTGATACCTACAGTTACTTGGAGTCTTCCGGTTATGAGACTCTGGACGGTTGCCATTATACGACGGCCACCTGCCTGAAGATTTATCATTATACTTTAAGTGAAATTCAAAAAAATTCCATTCTTATTTATGTTTTAGATGAAAAAAATAATATTTTTGATCATCAAAATATATATGTTAATTACTATATTCGTAATGTATCCTTATATGAAGACTTATATCAAGCATTTCTTAAAAGTAAAGATTTTTTATTAAAAAAGATAAATACAATTTCTTTAAAAAGCGGAAAAATAAATTATCATATAATCAAAAATAACATTCTTTACATAGAATCATTTAGAAATTATATTGTTATTCATACATCTATCTCAGATTATACCTTAAGATATACTTTAAAGAAAATTCATAAAAAATTAGGCAATGAATTTGTTCGGTTAGCTCATGCGGAAGGCGTGTTTCGCACTCAAGATGTCTTAATCAGCGAGGAAAAACTATGAGTGATTGGCTTAAAATCTGTCTGCTGTACCCGCCGAGCGTGAACCACTACTGGAAGCACACAAGACAAGGTAAGCATTACATATCAAAAGCAGGGCGCGAATTTAAACGCATTGCTACCGAAGTTTGTTCGCAGTTCGATCCGTTCGAAAGTGCGGTTGAAATAAAGATGGAAATCTACTTCCCAGACAACCGCCCACGCGATTTAGACAACTTGCCTAAAGGGATTTTTGATAGCTTAGTTGGTGCAGGGTTAATTAAGGACGATAACCGTAAAATTATTCGAAAATACTCAATCGAGGAAAAAGGCGTAGTAAGTAAAGGTAAGTCAATCATTAAAATTAGAGGTATCGATGCGTAAATTTAGCGAATTAGAATTAACCGAGGAGCAGGAAGAATTTGTTGATAAACTCATGTATCCATGGGGGGCTTGGATTAGATTAGGTCGATTGGATAAACCAGGGCTAAATATCATTGCTAAATTAATGAAAAGCGTGATTCCGGCAGAATCAAGCGAACCTGTGTGTGATGATGAAACAGGCATGATGATTAGTGAACTTATCGAGCAATTCTTCTTCAAGAACGACCGCACTTTACACTATATCGTGTTTTCGTATTACGTAAACAAAAACACGATCAATCGCATAGCCGTTAAACTGCGTGAAAACTGTGGAGAGATGAAAATGCAGCCGTGCGCCGGTAAGTCAGATATTCGTATTCCTAGCCTTAAAACTGTGAAGCGGAACGTTGAAAAAGAATTGAAATTGGCAAAAGCGATAATTCACGAACTGCTTGTAACTGGTTTCGTTATTCTTCGAACTGGCCGACAAAATGCAAAAAATATCAAAATTACATATTGACAAACCTTGTCATCTTGTCCTATCATTTGAATATATGGTGGTCGTCGTGTAAGTGATGTTCACCGATGAAATTAATGGATGTGGATTTAAACAAACCCTGACTGGTAACAGTTGGGGTTTTTTATTGCCTCGAGAAAAGCGGGGTGGGGTATGGCAAAAATGCAGGTGTTTAAGGATATGCCGATTGAGTCTCAGGCTCTTGGTTGGGTTACGGGGCTTTTCGGTGCGCTCACGTTGTCCGAATGGGCTGTGTTGATAGGTATTATTGTGACGGTTTGCGGCTATTGGCGGGAATCAAGATATAAAAAACGTATGCTGGAGCTCGAAGAAATTCGAGCGGGCGTTCGTGACAAAAACGGTGAAATGATACAGGGTGATAAAGATGTCAAAACTCAAAAAAGCTAGCGCTTTTGGTGTTTGTTTAGTTAGTGTAATTGTTGGATTGGTATATGACTCTGAAGATCGTTCATCTGGAATTATAATTTCCGAGAATGGTGCACGCGAAACTGGTGATGAAGAAGGTTGTAGAACTAATCCGTATCAATGTGCAGCAAAAGAGTGGACATTTGGTATCGGAGCGGCTACTACGGGTGGCGCTAATGTCATCATTGGTAAAACCTATACCAATGAAGAAATTGCAGATCAGTATGCAAAAGATTTGCGCAAGGTTAGTAAGTGCATTATTGATTACTATCCATACAATGACATGAACCAAAATCAAATAGATGCTTTGGGATCATTAATTTTTAACATTGGGTGTCAAGGTTCTCGGTTTTTCTTAGATAGAGA
>CABQSN010000216.1:0-2521 GCA_902466845.1 uncultured Haemophilus sp. | reverse complement strand
TAAAAGGACTGAGTCCGATACAATATCGAAAACAATCCTTTAAATAACAGTCTAATTTTTTGGGGTCAGATCAGATTGACCGCTCTTTTTATCTCTCAGCGAGATTATTTATTTAATTTCGCTTTGTAAGTTGGGTTCATTAAGTTTTCTACAGAAAGAATGTCATCCAATTGTTCTGCTGTTAATAAACCTTTTTCTAATACCACTTCACGTACGCCTTTACCGGTTTGAGCACAGATTTTACCCACTAAGTCGCCATTATGGTGACCGATAAATGGATTCAAGTAAGTCACGATACCGATTGAGTTAAATACGTAGTTTTCACAAATTTCTTTGTTTACAGTAATACCGTCTACACATTTATCGCGTAAGTTCACGCAAGCATTGGTTAAGATGTCGATAGATTCAAACATTGCTTGACCAATCACTGGTTCCATTACGTTTAATTGTAATTGACCTGCTTCAGATGCGAAAGTAACGGTAGTATCGTTACCAATTACTTTAAAGCATACTTGGTTCACCACTTCTGGAATAACTGGGTTTACTTTTGCAGGCATGATAGAAGAACCTGCTTGTAATTCAGGTAAGTTAATTTCTTTAATACCTGCACGTGGACCAGAAGAGAGTAAACGTAAGTCGTTACATACTTTAGATAGTTTTACTGCGGTACGTTTTAATGCACCATGAACCATGACATAAGCACCACAGTCAGATGTTGCTTCGATTAAGTTTTCAGCTGGTACGCAAGGTAATCCAGTTACCTCAGCAAGGTGTTTTACTACTAATTCTGTATAACCTTGTGGTGTGTTTAAACCAGTACCGATTGCGGTTGCACCAAGGTTGACTTCAAGGAGTAACTCAGCGGTACGTTTTAAGTTACGTACTTCTTCTTCAAGTAATACGGCGAAAGCTTTGAATTCTTGACCAACAGTCATTGGCACCGCATCTTGTAATTGGGTACGACCCATTTTTAAAATATTCGCAAACTCTTTTGCTTTATTATCAAAACCGTCGTGTAAATATTGAATTTTATCGATCAATTTTAAGATGCTGTTATACACCGCAATACGGAAACCAGTAGGATACGTATCGTTGGTTGATTGGCTTGCATTAACGTGATCCATTGGGTTAATCACGTTATATTCGCCTTTTTTATGGCCAATTTTTTCAAGGGCAAGGTTAGCAACCACTTCATTGGTATTCATATTGACAGACGTACCTGCACCACCTTGATATACATCTGATGGGAATTGATCTAAGCATTTTCCAGTGGTAAGGATTTCATCACAAGCTGCTACAATCGCTTTTGCAATATCACTTGGAATTGCACCTAATTCACCATTGGCTAAAGCCGTTGCTTTTTTCACCATCACCATGCCACGAACAAACTCAGGCACATCAGAAATAGTTACGTTAGAAATATTGAAGTTTTCAACCGCTCTTAAGGTATGGATACCCCAGTATGCATCAGCTGGCACATCACGTTCACCTAATAAATCCACTTCTTTTCTGTATTGAGTCATTTTAATCACCTTTTTGGTTGTTAATTAATTTGAGGTAATTATAGGAATTTACATAGAAAATAAATTTGACATGGATCACATTTCAAATAAGACGTATAAGAGATATTTTCATTTCTCGCATAAATTTTTTTAGGGGAAATATCACTTGGCAATATTAATTTTATGCTGATTTTAGTTGCTCACCGATCTTCTCAAAGAGCTTTTGAATGAGTTCTGCACGATAGCCAAGCACTCGTAGAATAAGTCCACCTTCATTTAATTGAGAAACGCCAATAAGTAGAGATTTTTCACTTTCCTGCTGTTGAAGTGTTTGGACGATTTGTTTAACTTCAGTTGGTGTTTTCTGCAAATTGAGATAAACCAACGATCCTTGATGTGAGAACCCTTCCATTTGGCTTAATGCGGTCAATTTCATTTGTGCAGGCTGCCATTGAATACAATCCAAAACAAGCGGTTTAGTTTGCCCATTATTTTGCAAAAGCTGAACTTTCAGATGAGAAGAAAATTGACGAAATTCAAAACGTTCATTATTTGCTACTCGACCAATTGCTACTATTTCACCATAAATCAGGGTGCTCTTAGGTTGCATATTGATGAATGTTTTTTGTTTAAATGCAGAATCCTTATGCAATACCAATGGGTGGGGCAAATAAAATAAACGGCTATTCTCTTCAAGCTGAATGAACGTATTTTGTTCAGCGAAATCGCTTTCATTCATCGCCTGAACACGAGTAAAAGCCTGTGTGTTTAAAGAAAGTGCGGTCGATTCTGCGAGTGTTATTTGAATATCGATACGATCCCCAGATAAGAGCCCTGGCGAAGAAGACATCTGAATGGCATTAAGTCCATTTGTCCAAGCATCCGCATAAGCAGGTAACGTAATCACTTTGAAAGGTGGGGTGGCAAAATATTCCGCAAGCTGAGTTTTACCGCTTGGAGAAAGTTTAGTTGAGAGTTTGAGCGTACTGTTCATAATCGATTAAATTTGTAAAATTCCC
>CABQSN010000215.1:0-2530 GCA_902466845.1 uncultured Haemophilus sp. | reverse complement strand
TGATCGCCTGTTTCCACAAAGGATAAAATAGCATTTGTTACCGCTGCAGCGCCACAAGGATAAAGGTAACAACCCGCTCCGCCTTCCATTTCACACATTAAATCTTGAAGTGCAAAGTGCGTTAACGTGCCACGACGACCGTAGAAAAGCTCTCCCTTGTAACGATTTTTTGTGCAATGTTTTTTATCCGCAATGGTCTCAAATACTAAAGAAGATGCGCGTTGAACCACAGGGTTAACTGAGCCTTGAGTAAAACGTTTTTTACGCCCTGCATGAACCAGTGTGGTCGATAAAGTATGATGTTCTGACATATATTTCACCTGTAACTTAGACAATATTAATTAATTCAATAGATAAAAACAGCTGTTAAAGTGCGGTTAATTTTTTTAAAATGTTCCCCGGATTTTGCATTCGCAAAATTTTTATTAACATTCATATAGGAATTATGACTATGGTATTAGTAACTCGTCAAGCTCCAGATTTTACTTCCTCTGCAGTTTTAGGCAATGGTGAAATCGTTGATAACTTCAATTTCAAAAAACACATCGAAGGTAAAGCTGCGGTATTATTTTTCTACCCATTAGACTTCACTTTCGTTTGCCCATCTGAGTTAATCGCATTCGACCACCGTTATGAAGAATTCAAAAAACGTGGTGTTGAAGTTGTTGGTGTATCTATTGACTCTCAATTCACTCACAACGCATGGCGTAATACCCCAACTGAAAACGGCGGTATCGGTGCAGTTAAATATGCATTAGCAGCTGACGTTAAACACGAAATCGCTAAAGCATACGGTATTGAACATCCCGAAGAAGGTGTGGCATTACGTGCTTCATTCTTAATCGACAAAAACGGTGTTGTTCGTCACCAAATCGTAAACGATTTACCATTAGGTCGTAACATCGATGAAATGTTACGTATGGTAGATGCGTTACAATTCCACGAAGAACACGGTGAAGTTTGCCCTGCTCAATGGGAAAAAGGCAAAGAAGGTATGAAAGACAACCCAGAAGGCGTTGCTAAATACTTGAAACAAAACGCTGACAAACTTTAATTTTTAAGAAAAAGCCACATTAAGTGGCTTTTTTTATTTTTGTAGATCCTTTAGAATGAACGTATCTTTAACCAAAGTGCGGTTATTTTTATGAAATATAATATTCCTATTTTCCTGACGATTCTCCGAGTGATTTTAATTCCATTCTTCGTCGTGGCATTTTATTTGCCTATCCCTTCTGCTCCTTTTATTACAACTCTCATTTTCTTTATTGCTGGTATCACCGACTGGTTTGATGGCTATCTCGCTCGAAAATTAAAACAAACAACTCGTTTCGGTGCTTTCCTTGATCCTGTAGCTGATAAAGTGATGGTTATTACCGCACTTGTATTAATTGTGGAATATCAACATTCTTTCTGGATTACCATCCCTGCGATTATTATGATTTCACGTGAAATCATTATCTCTGCTTTACGTGAATGGATGGCTGGGTTGGGTGAACGTAATAAAGTAGCCGTTTCATGGCTAGGAAAAGTAAAAACCACCTCTCAAATGCTAGCTTTAGGTGGATTACTCTGGCGATATAACGTTTATATGGAAACATTGGCAATCATACTACTCTACTTGGCAGCGATTTTAACAGTGTGGTCAATGCTCCAATACTTGAAAGCAGCGAAAGGTAGCTTGTTAGATAACATTGAATTATAGAATTGACTAAATTTTAAATAAAAGGTGCGGTTATTTTAATCGCACCTTTTGTTTTTGAATTATTTTTAACCAATCAAAAAATTTTTTTACGAATTTTATTTGACACAATAAGATAAATCCGTAAAATACGCCCCGTTGTTTGGCAACAAGCAAACGCGGGAATAGCTCAGTTGGTAGAGCACGACCTTGCCAAGGTCGGGGTCGCGAGTTCGAGCCTCGTTTCCCGCTCCAATTTGCCCGAGTGGTGGAATCGGTAGACACAAGGGATTTAAAATCCCTCGCCTTTCGAGGCGTGCCAGTTCAAGTCTGGCTTCGGGCACCATCTAATTCCAAACCAATAATCAGCACCTAGTCTAATACTTAACTTTAATTTTTAATTATCGTTAGGTGAGGAATTATGGACTTCTCTTCTCATCCACCGCAAAAGAATAAGCAAGCAAACCAATTGAGAACGTCGTCGCAAGGGTAAAAATATAACTAAGCGGCCAAGCGGCATTAATTAAAGTCGAATTTTTTTTGAATAATCCAAATTGAGGCACTAACGCAAGAAAAAACTCGCTAGCTGTTGCGAGTAAAAGAAGGAAAAAGCCAAGTTCTGGAAGCATAATGTCGCCGTTTTCTTCGTTGAGGTTCAGATTCGTCCATTGACGAGTTATTTACTAATTAAAAAACACATGCCAATTTAAATCCGTATTAAAGTGCATTTTTCTCACCCGAATTCTACCGAAAATCCTAAATTTTGCACGCAGTTTGTGATTCAAGCTAACTTTTGTAAAAGGGATTAAATAACATAAATCAGTAGAAAAAACATTCAGATCATGGTTATGG
>CABQSN010000214.1:0-2535 GCA_902466845.1 uncultured Haemophilus sp. | reverse complement strand
ATAGCAAAGTACGCATAGTAATGTGCGTACTTCTTTTTGTTTTTAGGAGCAATCATTATGATGATAGATAAACGCCTAATTAACACGGTGGCCGACAGTAAAAAATGGATTGGCATCACGGTATTATGGAACTGGGTGGCGTTAATTGGTGGGATTATCAGTGCCGTCGTGTTTTCTTATATTTTACAGGCGGCTTATTTTAACGAATTGGGTCCGATAAGTGCGGTCATTTTGGGCATCGTTTTAATTGCTGCTTTGGCGTTGCGTGCCTTTGCGGGTAAAAAATCGGTGCAGGCCTCTTATTTTGCCAGTACGAAAGTCAAACATGAGCTGCGTAGCCTCATCTATCGCAAATTGGCTTCAATGCCGCTTAACCAAGTGAATCAACAATCTACGTCAAACATTATCCAAGTGGCCTCAGAAGGTGTGGAACAACTTGAAATCTATTTCGGACGTTATTTACCTCAGCTTTTTTATAGCTTGCTTGCTCCACTCACACTCTTTGCTTTCCTGATCTTTTTTAGCTTTAAAACAGCCATTATTTTATTAATTTGCGTGCCGCTTATTCCGATGTCGATTATTGCGGTGAATAAAATTGCGAAAAAACTCTTGGCAAAATATTGGTCCATTTATGTGGGATTAGGCAGCAGTTTCTTAGATAACCTACAAGGTTTAATTACGCTGAAAATCTATCAAGATGATGCTTATAAAGCGAAAGCAATGGATGAAGAAGCAGAACATTTCCGCAAAATCACCATGAAAGTGCTTACTATGCAGCTTAACTCGGTTTCTCTTATGGATTTACTCGCTTATGGCGGCGCGGCAATTGGGATTTTAACCGCATTATTGCAATTCCAAGATGCACAACTCAGCGTGTTAGGCGTGATTTTATTTATCCTACTTTCCTCCGAGTTCTTTATTCCACTTCGTTTGCTTGGTTCATTCTTCCATGTGGCGATGAATGGTAAAGCGGCTTCAGATAAGATCTTCACATTGCTTGATACACCAGTGGAAACCCAACAAAGTGCGGTGGATTTTGAAGCCAAAAATAACGTTCAAGTGGAAATTAAAGATCTACATTTTGCGTACTCTGCAGAAAAACCGGCAATTCAAGGTTTAACTTTAACGGTTCAACCAAACCAACTTTCAGTGTTTGTGGGTAAAAGTGGTTGTGGTAAATCAACCTTAGTTTCGTTGTTGATGGGCTTTAATAAAGCGCAACAAGGTGATATTTTGTTTAATGGGCAAGAGATTCAATCTATTGATCGTCATTCGTTTTATGAAAAAGTCTCATTGGTGAGCCATAGCAGCTACGTGTTTAAAGGCTCGCTGCGTGAAAATATGACGATGGCGAAAATTGATGCCACAGACGAGCAAATTTATGCGTGTTTAGAACAAGTGAATCTTGCCCATTTTGTACGCGAAAATGGCGGATTAGATATGCAGCTATTAAGCCGTGGCGCAAATTTATCGGGTGGTCAGATTCAACGTTTAGCCTTAGCGCGTGCTTTACTACACAATGCCGAGCTTTATATTTTTGATGAAGCGACCAGTAACATTGATGTGGAAAGCGAAGAAATTATTTTGCAGTTTATTCAACAATTTAAACAACAAAAAACCATTGTGATGATTTCTCATCGCTTGGCAAATGCGGTAAATGCGGACTGTATTAACGTACTTGACCAAGGCAAATTGATTGAGCAAGGCACACACGAAACCTTAATGGCAAAACAAGGTGCGTATGCTGAAATGTTCCAACAACAAAAAGATTTAGAACAAATTAGAGAGGTGGCAAATGCGTAAAAATGGTTTTGTTGTGATGGGGCATTTGTTGAAATTAGTGACCCCACTTGCGCACATTATGGCATTTACTATCACCATGGGAACGCTTGGTTTCCTGGCTGCCATCTTTATTATGGTGCTGGGTGCGATGGGGTTAGTGAATCTTCTTAACTTTGATACCCATTTAACTTTCTCTGGAATTTTGACCGCACTTATCGTATTGGCGGTGGCTCGTGGCGCGTTGCGTTATTTAGAGCAAATGTCAGGGCACTATATTGCTTTTAAATTATTGGCATTATTGCGCGATAAAGTATTTTCTTCCTTACGCCGTTTGGCTTTTGTGAAATTGCAAGACAAACAAGCGGGGCAATTAGTGTCCTTGGTGACTAATGATATCGAATTGCTCGAAGTGTTCTATGCGCACACCATTGCACCAATTATGATCGCATTTTTTACTTCTGCGATTTTATTGTTGGTCTTCGCTCATCTTTCAGGTTGGTTTGTGGTTGTAGCATTAGCCGCTTATTTAACGGTAGGTGTGATTCTACCAATTATCACCACCAAATTGGCGCGTGAAGATGGCAGACGCTATCGTGAATTAGTAGGCGAAATGAATGACTTCTTCCTCGACAGTGTACGAGGTATGAAAGAAATTCAGCTTTTCGGTTATGCAAAAAAGCGTTTAGATGAAATTCAACAACGCAGCCAAAAAATCGATACCGCTTTTGAGCGCATTAAAGACCAAGAAGCAAA
>CABQSN010000213.1:0-2537 GCA_902466845.1 uncultured Haemophilus sp. | reverse complement strand
AGATAAATTTGAATATCGTCGTGGTTATAAATTTTCAACTTATGCAACTTGGTGGATTCGTCAGGCAATTACTCGTTCGATCGCGGATCAAGCGCGTACAATCCGTATCCCTGTTCATATGATTGAAACGATTAACAAATTAAATCGTATTTCTCGTCAAATGCTACAAGAAATGGGACGTGAAGCGACGCCAGAAGAGCTTGCTGAACGCATGGGGATGCCAGAAGATAAAATCCGTAAAGTGCTTAAAATCGCGAAAGAACCTATTTCTATGGAAACCCCAATCGGTGATGACGATGATTCACATTTAGGTGATTTTATTGAGGATTCAACTCTTGAATTGCCATTAGATTCTGCAACCGCACAAAGCTTAAAAGTAGCGACTCATGAAGTGTTAGAAGGCTTAACACCTCGTGAAGCGAAAGTATTACGTATGCGTTTTGGTATTGATATGAATACCGACCATACACTCGAAGAAGTGGGTAAACAATTTGATGTAACTCGTGAGCGTATTCGTCAGATTGAAGCGAAAGCGTTGCGTAAATTACGTCATCCTAGCCGTTCTGAGACATTAAGAAGTTTCCTGGATGAGTAATTGTTTATTTATATAAAAAGAAAAGGCAGAGAACTCTGCCTTTTTTGTTTGATTAAATTTAGTTATTTACCACGAAATCACATTCCTTTAAAATACGCGCCTTTCTTCATTTAAAAACAAAAAAGGAACTTTATGGAAGAATCTCAAGAACTAGAAAAGCTGCCTAGAGTAGTAACTAGTGTATTAAAAGTGATATTAAGTTTTTCACTTATTGCTTTGGCTTTAGTGTTGATTATTGCTTTAGCTAAAATTACCTATACCTTAGCAATTATGGTATTTAATACATCAAGCGTAGTACCTTATGATGTTGCTGAACAAGCTGTGATGTTTTTCTTATATTTCGGTTTTATTGGCCTTATCGTGCAATATTTTAAAAGCGGCTATCACTTTCCTTTGCGTTATTTTATTTACGCGGGGATTACCGCTATGTTGCGCCTGATTATTGTGAATCATGAGAGCTCAGTTGATACTATCTTATTCGCAGGCGCGATTTTAATTATGGTTATTGCACTTTGTTTAGTGTTGTATTCCAATAAAATTAAAATTTAAAAGTGCAGTTGTTTTGACCGATATTTTGGAATGGATTATTCTGGCACAATCCATTCCACTGTCCAACTTCCCGTACCTTCAGGGACGAGCGTTTGGGTCAAATAAGGCAAAATAGATTTTATTTGCTGTTCTAATTGCCAAGGTGGGTTAATCACCACCATTCCACTTGCGGTCATACCACGTTGATCACTATCAGGGCGAACAGCCAATTCAATTTTCAAAATTTTACGAATTCCCGTTGCTTCTAATCCTTTAAAAATGCGTTTTGTTTGTTGGCGTAGAACTACTGGATACCAAATCGCATAAGTACCTGTCGCAAAGCGTTTATAACCCTCTTCGATCGCTTTCACCACTAAATCATAATCTTCTTTTAATTCATAAGGCGGATCAATAAGTACTAAGCCACGGCGTTCTTTGGGTGGAAGCGTCGCTTTGAGTTGTTGGAAACCATTTTCTGATTTTGTGGTGATATTTTTAAATTCTTTGAAATTATTGCGTAATAATGGAAAATCACTCGGATGTAATTCTGTCAGTAATGCACGATCTTGCGAACGCAAGAATTGTGCAGCAATCATTGGTGACCCAGCATAATAGCGTAATTCTTTACCGCCATAATTGAGTTTTTTAATGAGAGCCACGTAACGAGCAACTTCTTCGGGTAAATCTGTTCTTTCCCAAAGTCTCCCAATTCCCTCTTTGTATTCGCCGGTTTTTTCTGATTCGGTAGAACTTAAACGATAGCGACCGACCCCAGAATGGGTGTCGAGATAGTAGAAGCCTTTTTCTTTTAGTGAAAGATTTTCTAGAATCAGCATTAATACAATGTGTTTAAGCACATCTGCGTGGTTGCCAGCATGAAAACTGTGGCGATAACTTAACATAGTTTCTCCTTTATGATGAGAAAAGTACACTCAAGATTGATGATGGTATAACTTTTCTGTAGAAAAAATATTATCACTTGAAACACTAAAACCTTTGAAAGGCTTTGAATTCAAGGGGATATTCATGATGACAGAATTTTTTATGATCCGGCAACTTATGGGAAAGCAAATTGAAAGGTTAATAATATATTATATGCTTATAGAGAATCTAGTTTTTTATTATAAATACTTTTGTTGTCTTACTTTACAAGATAAGATGTAATTCCTAGAAATTTGAATATAACACTTGAAAAGTGAGTATATAATTTAACTTATTATTTTCATTTTTTAAATTGACTCTCGAGGACTAAACAAAAAAACTAAACTAAAGTTAATGTCATTTCCTATTGTTTTATTCTTAATTGCGATATAAAATCCTTTCAAATTTTAGTCGGGGTGCCACAAGGTGGCTGAGATGATACCCGTGAACCTGAAACAGTTAGCACTGACGTAGGAAACTAATATGCCAAAAT
>CABQSN010000212.1:0-2578 GCA_902466845.1 uncultured Haemophilus sp. | reverse complement strand
TATAAACCAGAAGTACCAAATCAAGAAATTATTGACCAATGGCAAAGTACGGTTAAAAACGATGCTGTTTCTGGTTTTGTAAACGGATTATCTAACCATAATCGTTTATACCGTGAAACCGTACAAGCACTCCCATCAATGATTTCAGCTTCAGGTATTTCTGAAATGGGTAAAAAACTTGCCCTTAATGCACAACGTTTACGTGTTATTCCTGATTTTGAAAATGGAATCTTTGTTAATATTCCAAGCTATCAATTGAAATATTATCGTGATGGTAAAGCAATTTTAGAATCTCGCGTTATTGTAGGGAAAAATGAACGTCGTACACCAGTAATGTACAGCCGTTTGAGCAATGTGGTTGTTAATCCACCTTGGAATGCCCCAACACGTTTAATCAATGAAGATATTTTACCGAAATTAAAACGTGACCCAGGCTACGCAGCAGCACACAACTACTCTATTTTAGATAGCAAAGGTAACACTATTGATCCTTACTCGATTAATTGGAGTAGTATTGGTGATAGATTCCCGTACCGTATCCGCCAAGCAGCTGGTGATAGTGCATTAGGTAACTATAAATTTAATATGCCAAGCTCTGATGCAATTTATCTTCACGATACACCAAATCATAGCTTATTCAGCAAAAAAGACCGTGCATTAAGCTCAGGTTGTGTGCGTGTAGAAAAATCCGATCAACTTGCCTCTATCCTATTGCAAGAAGCTGGCTGGTCAGAAGATAGAAAACGTAATGTCCTAGCAAGCAAAAAAACTACTTCTGCGAACATTCGTACAAATGATCCTGTATTCTTATATTATGTGACTGCATGGGTTGAAAACGGTCAAACACAAGTTTTACCAGATATTTATAAATACGATGATGCAGCAAGTTTTAATGGTATCGACTGGGCTGTTGTGAAAAAATATCTTTAAAAAAATGTTCACACTAGAACTTTTTAAGGAAAAATGTGTCTAGAGTGAAGAATGAATAATAAAAGAGACTAAAAAATGGGTAACATTGACAAAAATCGTCGTAAATGGCTTTCATTAGGCGGCATCGTTTTGGGCGCAAGCATGATGCCGAGTACGGTATTAGCGATGGTCTCTACCCCTAAACCTCGTATTCTCAGCTTCTATAATGTCAACACCAATGAACGATTAAGCGGTGAGTTCTCTGCAACGACTGGGTTTAATCGTTCACTACTTGGTAAACTTGATTACTTCATGAGAGATCGCCGTACAGACCAAGTATGCCGAATGGATCCGAATCTCTTTATGAAGTTTTATCATTTACAAAGTAATTTAGGTTTACGCACTGCGCAAATTGATGTGATTTGTGGCTATCGTAGTGCTGCGACAAATGCCATGCGTCGTAGACAAAGTCGTGATGTAGCAAGCAACAGTTATCATATTAAAGGCCAAGCGATTGATTTTAAAATCCCTGATGTACCTTTAGCAAGATTACGCCAAGCGGCTGAAAATCTTGATAGCGGTGGTGTAGGATATTATCCGTATAGTAATTTTATTCACGTGGATACTGGCCCTGTAAGAACATGGCGTGGTGCATAAAAAACAGTTTAATTTTAGACCGCACTTTAGTGCGGTTTTTTGTTATCAACAATAAGGAAAAAAGATGAATATTGAAATTATTCCAGTTACAGCCTTTCAGCAAAATTGCTCTCTTATTTGGGATGATGAAAAAAATGCGGCAATTATCGATCCTGGTGGTAATGCGAAAAAGCTTATTCAACGTATTGAGGAATTAGAATTAAACCTAAAAGCAGTCTTATTAACGCATGGTCATCTTGATCATGTAGGGGCTGCTGAAGCGATTCGTGATCATTTTAATATTGAAATATGGGGCTCACAGGAAGAAGATCGCTTTCTGTTTGAAAGTCTACCACAACAAGCTCAGCAGTTTGGTTTACCTTATATTTCTGCGTTTACACCTGATCGCTGGTTTAATCAAGAAGGTGAAAAAATTCAAATTGGTACATTTACCTTTGAAATTCTTCATCTTCCTGGTCATACACCTGGCCACATTGGTTTTATTGAACATGAAAAAAATATTGCTTTTACTGGCGATGTCCTTTTCCAAAACAGTATTGGTCGTACAGACTTCCCTCGTGGAGATTTTTATACATTGATCTCATCAATCAAGAATAAATTATTTACATTAAATGATGATATGGTTGTCATTGCGGGACATGGCCCCTACACAACCATTGGACAAGAAAAACGAAGCAATCCGTTTTTGAAGTAAAAATCGGAATTTGGGGTAAAAAAAAGCTCCTAATTTCTTAGGAGCACCAAAAAGGAATTTATGAATAAAATCTCTAAAGTTTAGCTTTATCAAAGGAATCTCGATAAAACGCTAACGATTATATTGACATATTCTGACAAATGCAAGCTTTTTCTTTACACTAATTTACAAATCTTTACAGTTTGCTATTTTTATAACCACTTCGACGGCTTTTTCCATCCCTTCAAGGGTCACTAATTCATGTTTGCTATGGAAATTATAGCCACCAGTAAAGATATTTGGACAAGCTAATCCTTTTTCTGCTAAAAATGCCCCATC
>CABQSN010000211.1:0-2608 GCA_902466845.1 uncultured Haemophilus sp. | reverse complement strand
AAACGAGACAAAAAATAACCGCACTTTGATGTTTTTCAGAGTGCGGTTTTTTTATGGATGGAACAGATTATTGGCGAGAAGTGTAATCACCGACACAAACCCATTTATAACTGGTTAAGGCTTCTAATCCCATTGGGCCACGAGCATGAAGTTTTTGAGTACTTACCGCCACTTCAGCACCTAAACCAAATTGTCCGCCATCGGTAAATCGGGTACTTGCATTCACATACACGGCTGCTGCATCCACTTGATTGATAAATTGTGTGGCTAATCGTTGGTTTTCCGTCAAGATACTTTCAGAATGTTGTGTGCCATATTCACGGATGTGAGCAATCGCAGCATCCATATCTTCAACCACCACAACATTGAGATCCAATGAGCCCCATTCTTGGCGTAGCGCTTGTTCGGTCACTTCTTGCACATCGACATTTGCAGCTTGAAGAATCGAAAGTGCGGTCGATTTTGCATGGAATTTTACTTTTTTCTCGGCTAAATATTTCGCGAGTTTTGGTAGGAAAGCATCAGCAATCGAGCGCTGAACTAAAAGTGTTTCCAGCGTATTACATGTGCTTGGACGTTGGCATTTTGCATTAGCAATCACCGCAAGGGCTTTTTCTTGGTCAGCACTTTCTTCCACAAAAAGATGACAAACCCCCACACCACCAACAATCACTGGAATGGTAGAATGTTGTTTACAAAGCTCATGCAAACCTGCACCGCCACGAGGAATAATCATATCCACATAGCGATCCAATTTAAGTAGTTGCATTACAAGCTCACGATTCGGATCGGTAATGGCTTGGACTGCATGGCGTGGTAATCCTGCTTGTTCAAGGGCATTTTGTACCACTTCCACTAAAATTTGGTTGGAATGTTGTGTTTCTTTTCCACCACGTAAAATCACGGCATTACCGGTTTTTAAGCAAAGGCTTGCCACATCAATAGTGACATTTGGACGAGCTTCGTAAATGGTACCAATTACGCCAAGCGGAGTACGGACTCGTTCGATCTTTAATCCGCTATCTAAGGTACCACCATCAATGATTTTCCCCACAGGATCCGCGAGCGAAATCACATGGCGCACATCATTCGCAATGCCTTTTAGGCGATCTTCGGTTAATAAAAGGCGGTCAATTAAGGCTTCTGATAAGCCATTTTGTTTTGCAATTTCAATATCTTTTTGGTTCGCCGCAAGAATACGATCCGCTTGTTGTTCTAATTGCTCTGCAATAATACTGAGCGCATGATTTTTTTCAGTAGTGTTTAACTGCGCTAAAATAAAGGCCGCATCTTTAGCCTGTTTGCCCATTTGTTCTAACATATCGAATCCCTTGTTATTGCAACAAAAATATGGTGTAGCTTATCGTAAAAATGCGTAAGGTGAAATGATTAAAATTAAGGATTTTGTGAATTAGGTTTGGATGGTTTATGATTTAGCTGATTTTATAAGATGAGGCAGTATTTAAAATTCACAGGCTCTACAGCTTGTTGTAATGTTTCCAGTTGTGAAATAGACAACAATAAAACTTTTGAAAAAACATGACGAATAGTTTGGGAGATAAAATATGAAAAAACTATCAAAATTGCCAATAAATAATTCATTATGTTTTAGAAATATCGACTTTAATGGATTTTCGAGAAGTAACAAATGGGTGGGTTACTTTGGAGCAAATGATTTAGGTGATACGGCTAACATAAAAAGATCTTCTAAATTGCTTGAAAGATTTTTTTCTGAAGATTTGGACGGTTTTTTCCTTATTAGTGCTCTAGTATATGATGATAATTCAGAGGTAGATGATGAGTTAAAACAATCTAGCTATTTAGAAGAATACTTGAGTTTATATGAAGAAGCCAAGAAGAGTAATTTTTTAAATGAGTATGCTGGTGTTTATGAAGATTATTTTGAGTCAATCGATTTGAAAAATGAGCCACAACCTCCAATAAGTATATTTAACATGCATTTTGATTCCAATAAGATCTTCTTGTATTGTGAGTTGGTTATAGCTTTTTATTTTGGAAAAGTTAGTGGAGGTATTTGTTTCTTAATTAATCCTAAGTTAGGAATTGCACTTTATCCGCACGATGATATCGGTTATGGCTGTATCTCTCTTACAGATGACACATCTTTAGCGGAGCGTTTCCTCGAATTTTGTAATGAAGATAAATATTTCTATTCTATTCTTGATGAAGAACTTAAGAATTAATTTTTCTTAAACAATAAAATAAAGGCTAGTATGACATTATTTGATGAGTGTATAGAAGCTCTTTCAGACGATTTTAGTATCCTGATAGAGAAAGAGGTCATAAATATTTTTTATAAATATCCATTTGAGTATGGAAATATAAATAAATTAAAGGAAGGTATTGTTACTTTAAAATTTGATAAATTGATTAAATTGGTTGAAGAAAAAGTTAAATCTTCAGAAGTTTATGTTTTAGCCGATATAAATGGAGTACCTATCTTTAAAACTAATTTATTCTTAGCTTTAGAAAAAATAGATGATATATCTGCATTATCAACAAAAGTGTTTTTGCTTGGGGATGGTTATTTGGCTCAAATAGTGCCCCAAACACCTCCATTAGATATTGTAGCCTTGAATTCTTAGTA
>CABQSN010000210.1:0-2608 GCA_902466845.1 uncultured Haemophilus sp. | reverse complement strand
CTTAATCAAGAAGTTCAGCAACTTCTTCCATATTCGGGGCGTAATAGACATTTTGAAGTATTCTGATGTCTTTATGCCCCGATATTTTCGCTAAAGTCATCACATCGACTTTCTTCGCTAATCTCGTCAAAGCTTCTCTTCGAGTGTCGTGGAAGTGTAAATCATCTCTATTGACCGCTTTCTTTAGCTTTCTAAATGTTGCATCAAGTATATTTGATTTCACTTGAAAGCAAGTTTCGCCTTGTTCTGTTTCATTCCTTAACCTTTCCAGTATTCTCACCGCATTTTTTGAAAGTGGAACAGTGCGAGAAGAGCCATTTTTCGTCATTGGTAAATAAGCCGTCTTTCTTTCCAGGCTTACATTATCCCAAGTTAATCCGCATATCTCACCAGCTCGCATTGCGGTTTCAATCGCAAACAATAGAGCAGCTCCAGTTCTTGCTTTGGCTGTTTTTAAACTCTCGTTATATCCGCTAATATTAACTATTTCGTCAATATCTTCTTGAGTAAATCTTTGCGTTCTTGGCTTGCTTGCTTTTGGCTGCTGCAATCCAATCATAGGGGAGGATTGAATATATCCCCATCGTTCCAGTGCAACCTTGAATATATGCCTGATAGTGGATAGCTCTCTGCGAACACTTTCGCCTTTCACAGTTTCCAGTCTTTCATTTATCCAAAACTCTAAATCCTGCCTTGTTACATCTGAAATATATTTATCAGTTATAGGGTGGCGTAAAAACTTAGTTAATCGGTTGAATTCGTGCTTTTCACCTCGTTTTGTAGGTGTAATTTCATTTAGATACCGCTTAATTACATCAGAGAATAGTGTTTTAGGCTGCAGACCTTTAGCCTGTAGTTCTATTTTCTTTTCTTCTTCCGCTCCCCATAAGACAGCCTCTGACTTTGTAGAGCAGGTTTTAGATTTTCTTATGCCATCTCGATAAATCTCGATACGTCATTTCTCGCCACGCTTTCTAACCGTTGCCATTTTCCACACCTTTTAAGAATATAAACCACCATAAATTAAACCGCCTGGCGTAATTGGTGCATAAAAATATATAAAAATAAAAAACTTGCAATACTGGATAAGGTTAAGAGAGTAGAAAAGTGATAATTTTAAGCTATAAAGCATTGATTCTATTAATAGAAAAGTATAAAAGAGAAATCCCCGTCCAATGGACGAGGATTATAATGTGGTGCCTAGGGTCGGACTCGAACCGACACGGTTATTCACCGGCGGATTTTGAATCCGCTGCGTCTACCAATTTCGCCACCCAGGCATTTGGGTTGTTCTGAATTATACGTTTATCTTACTTCGTTGCAAGTAAAATTTCATTAAAAACGTGTAGTTGTTTTAAATTTCATCAACTTGTATTCAAAGATAAAAGGGAAGTTTAAAATGACTTGATACGTTGTCACAAATAATGGGTAAAATAAAAGCTTAGTATTTCTACTAAGCTTTATGATTATCTAATTAAGCGGTTTGACCAGCAAGGTTACCTAAATCTTTATCGATTAAGAATAAGCCTTTGCCATCTTCGCCAAGAAGATTTAATTTGTCTAAAATACCGCTGAATAATTTCTCTTCTTCGTGTTGTTCTGCAACATACCATTGTAAGAAATTGAATGCAGAGTAGTCTTTTTCTTCAAAAGTTTTACCCACTAATTCATTAATTTTACTTGTGATCAATTTTTCGTGTTCATAAGTTAATTCAAGGATTTCTTTTAATGATTTGTACTCATGCGCAGGTGCTTCAATTGCAGTGATTACCGCTAATGCACCAGTTTCATTTAAATAAGTGAATAATTTACGCATGTGTTGCATTTCTTCTGCAGCGTGTTCTGATAAGAATTTAGCTGCACCTTCAAAACCATTTTGTTCGCACCATGCACTCATTTGTAAGTAAAGGTTTGAAGAGTAGAACTCAAGGTTCATTTGATCATTTAATAATTTGATTACGTTTGCTGATAACATTTTGTATTCTCCTTCTAAAATTATAATGTTGCTAAATCACGATCGATAAAGTAAAGCGAACGACCGTCTTCACCCACCAAGTTAAATTTATCAATAATGCTATTGAATAATTTTTCTTCTTCGTGTTGTTCTGCAACGTACCATTGTAAGAAGTTAAAAGTAGAATAGTCTTTGTTTGCAAAAGTCACTTCAACTAATTCATTAATTTTAGAAGTAACGAGTTTTTCATGTTCAAGTGTGGTTTCAAATACTTCTTTAAGTGATTTGTAGTCATTCTTAGGCGCATCAATTTTACCTAAAAGTGGCATACCACTTGTTTCACTCACATATTTGAATAATTTTTGCATGTGTTCTAATTCTTCATCAGCATGACGAAGTAAAAATGCTGCAGCACCTTCGTAACCGTGTTTGCTACACCAAGAACTCATTTGTAAATAAACATTAGAAGAGTAGAACTCTAAATTGATTTGTTCATTTAACTTATCTGCGATTGCTTTATTAAGCATAACCAACTCCTTTCCTTATTAAGTAGAGATTAAAAATAAAAACAAGACTGCTTAACTTGTCATCGGTGTGCATTCTAATCTCACAAATGAGAATAGTCAAGTATTTTTTTTAAAATTATTTCTATAA
>CABQSN010000209.1:0-2631 GCA_902466845.1 uncultured Haemophilus sp. | reverse complement strand
GTCAATTATGACTTCCTTTTTTTGTTTTCAAAAGTGCGGTTATTTTTAACCGCACTTTCTACATCATTAGAGAATATTTTTCTCACCACGAGAAAGGCTAATTAAGCCTGAACGAACAATCTCAAGTAATGTACTTTCTTCCTTCACAGCCTCAACAAAAGCATCTAATTTGTCTTTTGTACCCGTTAATTGAATCGTGTAGGATTTTGTTGTTACATCCACAATCTGACCACGGAAGATGTCTGCTAAACGTTTTAGCTCATCGCGTGATGAACCCGTTGCTCGCACTTTCACTAACAACACTTCACGCTCAACGTGCTCATGTTCACTCAAGTTAATAACTTTAAATACATCCACTAATTTGTGAAGTTGTTTTTCGATTTGTTCGAGCACTTGCTCATCACCCACCGCTTCAATCGTCATACGAGAAAGCGTTGGATCATCGGTTGGTGCCACAGTTAAGCTTTCAATGTTAAATGCACGTTGGGAAAATAAGCCGACCACACGAGATAATGCACCGGATTCATTTTCTAATAAAACAGATAAAATTCTACGCATTATTCTTTCTCCTCTTGTGGTTTGCTTAAAATCATCTCATTCATCGCCCCGCCGCGAACTTGCATTGGGTAAACGTGTTCGGTTTCATCAACGTTAATATCAACAAAGACCAATTTATTTTTAATGCTGAAGGCTTCTTGTAATTTGCTTTCTAATTCATCTGGTGTAGAAATTTGAATTCCCACATGACCATAAGATTCCGCTAACTTCACGAAATCCGGTAAAGAATTCATATAAGTTTGAGAATGGCGGCCTGAGTAAATCAAATCCTGCCATTGTTTTACCATGCCTAAGAAGTGGTTGTTCAAACAAATCACCACAACTGGAATGCCATATTGTGTTGCCGTTGAAAGCTCTTGGATATTCATTTGAATACTGCCATCACCCGTTACACAAACCACAGTTGCTTCAGGATGCGCAAGTTTTACCCCTAATGCAGCTGGTAAACCAAAGCCCATGGTACCCGCACCACCCGAATTGATCCAACGACGCGGTAAATCAAACGGATAATGTAATGCGGCAAACATTTGGTGTTGCCCTACATCCGATGCCACATAAGCTTGGCCTTTTGTAATGCGATATACAGCTTCCATCACTTGCTGTGGTTTGATGACGCCTGAAGTGCGGTCGAAATCCAAGCATTTTTTCGCTTTCCATTCATCAATTTGTTTCCACCAATCTTCTAATTGGTTTTGAGGACGCGAACCAATTTCTTCACCTAATAAGCTTAAGAACTCATCCAATACATTTTTCGCGTTACCTACAATTGGAATCGCAACAGGGACGTTTTTAGAAATAGAGGTTGGGTCAATATCAATCTGAATCACTTTTGCATTCGGACAATATTTATCTAAGTTGTTAGTAGTTCGGTCATCAAAACGAACACCAACACCAAGGATTAAATCACTTTCATGCATGGCTGTATTGGCTTCATAAGTCCCGTGCATCCCAAGCATACCTAAGAATTGTTTGTCAGTACTTGGATACACACCTAAGCCCATTAATGATGAGGTAACCGGTAAATTTAAACGTTGTGCAAATTGCGTTAATTCCTCATGACAGCCTGCTGCAATAGCACCACCACCTACAAATAAAACCGGTTTTTTAGCCACTAATAATGCTTTTAATGCTTTCTTAATTTGACCTTTATGACCGTTTACCGTTGGATTATAAGAACGAAGCTCAACAGATTTTGGATATTCGTAAGGATATTTTAATGTTGGGTTTACGGTATCTTTTGGAATATCTACGACAACGGGACCTGGACGGCCTGTTGAAGCAATATAAAAGGCTTTTTTTAAGATACCCGGAATGTCTTCAGCTTTTTTAACGATAAAGCTGTGTTTAACCACCGGACGAGAAATCCCCACCATATCACATTCTTGGAACGCATCACGACCGATTAGGCTACTCATTACCTGACCTGAAATGATCACCATTGGTACTGAATCAGTATAAGCGGTCAAAATACCCGTAATCGCATTGGTCGCACCAGGTCCTGATGTGACTAACACACAACCCACTTTACCTGTCGCACGTGCATAACCATCTGCCATATGTACCGCGGCTTGCTCATGACGAACTAAAATATGTTCAATCCCACCAAGGGTATGGATTGCATCATAAATATCCAATACGGCACCGCCTGGATAACCAAATAAATACTCAACGCCTTCGTCACGCAAAGACTGAACCACCATTTCCGCACCAGATAATTTCTTCATATTTTACTCCTAAAACTGACCGCACTTTTATTACTACGATTCGTTGTCAAAACAATGGAACCATCATACCGAAAGAACACAACTTGTCTAGCGTTACAAAACGCTAAAAACACCAATTTAAAAGCATTAAAATCTACAAAAATCAAAAATAAAGTTTTTAATAAAGATTAAAAATAAAAAACATAGAGAATCGCGTTTTTATATAGATTTTTATAAAAATAAAAAAATTTTATTCTTTTATTCAAAAATTTGAACTAGATCACATTTTAAATGTTGTTCTCTTTTATGAGCGAGGAAAAAAGAAGCAATGATAAGAAAAAACCGCACTTGGAAGCCCCAAAGTGCGGTT
>CABQSN010000208.1:0-2647 GCA_902466845.1 uncultured Haemophilus sp. | reverse complement strand
CCATCGTTTTAACCTTATTGTTAGGCATAGTTTTTTATGGTGTTATGTGGAATGCAAAATTAGTAGATAGCGTAGCTATGATGGAGGATGGTCGATATACACGGCGTATGGTTGTGGCTCATATGATATGGAATCCTGTGAAGGTTACTGTAGAAGATCGTAATACAAGTTTATATATTCACGATACAAAGCGCACAACCTTAACTGTACAACGTCATGCATTATACAGAAAATTAACGGATGGTAGCTTGCAACCTGTCAGTGGTAGTCGAATTGTAGGAACTACAGATAAAAGAAATGTGGGCTATACCCAAGAATACCCTTTTAGTGTAGATACTAATGGGACCGTGTATTTACGTTGGTATATTAATAATCGTTTTGTTAATGATAGAAAATAGTGAATTAATGTTCCCTTGTTTTAAAGAAGGTCACATCAGGATAACGTTCTTGTGCAAGATTTAAGTTAACCATCGTTGGTGCAATGTAAGTAAGATTATCTCCACCATCTAATGCTAGATTTTGCTCATTTTTGCGTTTGAACTCTTCAAATTTTTTGTTATCCGCACATTCCACCCAACGAGCCGTCGCGACATTGACCGTTTCGTAAATGGCTTCAACGTTATATTCTGATTTCAAACGAGAAACAACCACATCAAACTGTAACACACCAACTGCGCCAACAATCAAATCATTATTACTTAATGGACGGAATACTTGCACTGCACCTTCTTCAGAAAGTTGTACTAAGCCTTTCAACAATTGTTTTTGTTTAAGCGGATCTTTCAAACGAATGCGACGGAATAATTCAGGGGCAAAGTTTGGAATACCGGTAAATTTCAGATCTTCACCTTGTGTGAAGGTATCGCCAATTTGAATTGTACCGTGATTGTGTAAGCCGATAATATCGCCAGCATAGGCCTCATCAGCATGGGTACGATCTCCCGCCATAAAGGTGAGTGCATCAGAAATAACCACATCTTTACCAATACGCACGTGTTTAAGTCTCATGCCTTTCTCGTATTTACCTGAAACTACACGCAAGAAAGCCACGCGGTCGCGGTGTTTTGGATCCATATTGGCTTGGATTTTAAACACGAAACCGCTGAATTTTTCTTCTTCAGCTGAAACTTTACGAGTATCTGCTTGGCGAGCTTGTGGTGCAGGCGCCCATTCGGTTAAACCATCTAAGAAATGATCGACACCGAAGTTACCTAATGCAGTACCGAAAAAGACAGGTGTTAATTCACCACTTAGGAATAAATCCAAATCAAATTCATTACTTGCACCTTTTACAAGCTCTAATTCATCACGCAGTTGTTGGGCTAAGTCATCACCTACGGCGGCATCTAATTCTGGGCTATTTAGACCTTTCACAATGCGTACTTCTTGGATTGTAGAGCCTTGCCCACTTTGGTAAAGATAGGTTTCATCTTTATATAAATGATAAACCCCTTTAAACAATTTACCGCAACCAATTGGCCAAGTGATCGGCGCACAATGGATTTTTAATACGTTTTCCACTTCATCTAATAATTCCATTGGATCACGAATATCACGGTCAAGTTTATTCATGAATGTGATAATTGGTGTATCGCGCAAACGGGTCACTTCCATTAGTTTAATGGTACGTTCCTCAACCCCTTTTGCAGAATCGATAACCATTAAGCAGCTATCCACAGCTGTTAAAGTGCGGTAAGTATCTTCGGAGAAATCCTCATGCCCCGGCGTATCCAATAAATTTACTAAGCATTCATTGTAAGGGAATTGCATGACGGAAGTCGTAATGGAAATACCACGTTGTTTTTCCATTTCCATCCAGTCAGATTTTGCATGTTGTGTAGAGCCTTTACCTTTAACAGAGCCCGCTTTTTGAATGGCATTGCCGTATAACAATACTTTTTCGGTGATGGTGGTTTTACCCGCGTCAGGGTGGGAAATAATCGCAAATGTGCGACGTTTATTCACTTCTTCTAATGGATAACTCATTTGTCTTGTTTCTTCTGTTTTAAATAATGCTGTATTGTCGCTGATTTTCAGATTGAGCTCAAATTAAATTGTTTTTCTTTTATTATCTATTGATTATTTTTAGGTATAACTCTGTAATTTCTTTTCTTTAAAATTTTAATAAAAAAAAGCAAACGTTTGCGCTAAAAGTGCGGTACAATATCCACCGATTTTTTATTCTTATAATAAAAGGTGCAAGCAATGACACAACTTAGTCTAAAAAAAATCTATTCGGGAAAAGTGCGTGATCTTTATGAGATCGATGATAAACGAATGTTAATGGTCGCCAGTGACCGTTTGTCTGCATTTGATGTGATTTTAGATGATCCTATCCCACGCAAAGGTGAAATTCTGACTCAAATTTCCAATTTCTGGTTCAATAAGCTAGCTCATATTATGCCGAATCATTTTACGGGTGATTCAGTTTATGATGTGTTACCAAAAGAAGAAGCCGATTTAGTAAAAGATCGCGCAGTGGTTTGTAAACGTTTGAATCCAATTAAAATTGAGTCTATCGTGCGTGGTTATTTAACAGGTAGTGGGCTAAAAGATTATAAGCAAACGGGCACCATTTGTGGTTTGAAATTACCAGAAGGATTAGTTGAGGCAAGTAAATTACCAGAACCAATTTTTACGCCATCAA
>CABQSN010000207.1:0-2662 GCA_902466845.1 uncultured Haemophilus sp. | reverse complement strand
TACTTTGGACGCATCGTATTGGAGGATTTTATCAGCTAGGAAAAGCTCTTAAAACTCGTGATATTTTAATGAATTGGTCGTGGTTTGATGAATGGTTAGAGCGATTTCAAAGTATATCTATATATCCATATATGTGGAATCGTTGGTTTGTTAAGGGGAAACTTTATCCTACCGATTTAGATGAAGCGACTAAGAAGTTAACAGTTAAGAATATGAAAGATATTCTAGGGCGAAAGGGGTATCAAGAATATCCTAAACTTCGTGCTGAATTAGAAGTGTTTTTCAAACAGAATATCGCTTATGAAGATTTACAGCCCGAGCTAAGGGATAGAATGATAGAAAAGGGCTGGAAGGAGAATGATGAGTATCAAGAGTTGAAAATAGAGCTTCTATGTCATTCAGTTATTATGAGATCTTACGCCTTAAGAGATTTTGAACGATATACTCCAGAATATTTATCATCTTTGGATGATAAATTTATAAAAAAGCCTAAACTATCCTTTGTCGGTGATGATGAGGAAGAGAGAATTCTTCAATCATTCATAATCTGTCCAATTAAAAATAATCAGGTTATTCAAATTCCTCCTTTTTTTCCTGGAGGAAGAGCTAATATTCGATACCTTTATCGCGAAAATCATAACGTATAACAATTTTTCAAAAAAAATTTCTGCAAAACACCGCCTTTTTAAAATTTCCGTGTGAGAATTGTGTAAAACAATTTGCGGAGGTGTTTATGGTTGAATCTTTAGAAGATGTGGCTGAATTACTGCCTGAAACGGTGCAGCAGATGGTGGATTTGGTGGGCTTTGCTGCGGTGGAAAAAATTATTACAAATTTTGGTGGGGCAACCTTTCGATTTACTGATGGGGTGCATTATTTTCCAAAACTCAAAGCACTCATCGGTTTGGAAAGTGCGGTGATATTACGAGAGGTTTTTCGTGGAGAGTGGCTTTATATTCCTCGTTGCCAAACGGCATTGCGTGTGTTGCGTAATTATCGTTTTAAAGCCGATTATGATTATCTTACCCAGCATTTAAATAAATCAGGGCGTATGGCTATGCTTGAGCTTTGTCCTAAATATCAACTTTCTGATCGGAGCGGTTGGGAGATTTTAGCGCAAGTGCGCCATCCTGAAGAAACCCATAATCTTGCCTTGTTTTAGTGCTGAAACCGCTCCTCTCTTCTCTTTACTCTGCTTTTAAGACAATACCCTTAATCATTAATAGATTAAGGGTATTTTTTTATGTCGACGTTAACTTTTCTAGATATTTTTAATCGCTTAATTGGGCATGAGGGGGGATATGTTAATGATCCTCGCGACCCCGGGGGGGAAACCAATTGGGGGATTACTAAACGTACTGCTCAGGCAAACGGTTATCAAGGCAGTATGCGAGCAATGACGCGTGAGCAAGCCTATAAAATCTACTACTCCGCATTTTGGCTACGTTATCAATGCGACAAGATGCCTGAAGCGGTGGCTTATCAGTTTTTTGATGCAGCGGTAAACCATGGATTAGGCAATGCAAGCCGTATGTTGCAACGCGCGGTGAATGTGGCGGATGACGGCATTATTGGCAATATGACCATTGCGGCGATTAAGAAGATGGCGATATCTGATGTGATTATGCGTTTGAATGCAGAACGCCTAGAGTTTTATTGCAAACTTGGCACTTTTGCAACCTTTGGTAAAGGCTGGGTGCGTCGTGTAGCGGGCAATCTTAAATATGGAGCAATTGACAATGAAGTTTAAATTTTTAGGCGTGTTTAAACGTGTTTTAAATTGGTTTAAAAGCAATCGAAAACCTTTGAAATATCGACCGCACTTTTACAGTAAAAATGCGTGGAGTTATGTGGCACACGGTAAGCCTACTGCTGCACAGGTATTGATGTGGAGATTATGCCGATGAATAAATTTTTTGAATTATTTACCAATAGTGATGGACGAGCGAGTACAACGGGCTTTATTCAGTTTTTTGGCTTTTTGGTGATGTCGGGTGTGTTGATTTATGCGGTCTATCTTGACCGTTCTACCGTCACTGATTTGTTTTTTTATTTTGCTTGTTTTTGTGGGGGTTCTGCCGCAACCAAAGGGGCGGTGATGGCTTTTCAAGCCAAACAAACGAAACTAGAAGAACCGATTACCGGTGAAACCTATGTGGAGACGGAACAAACGGATAGACCAAGGGGGATTTGATGACGCTACAGATGATTTTAATCGGCTCAGGTACTGCTCTGGCTATTTGTGGTTATGTGGTATTTAAGCTCAAACGTGCCGGGCGTGAAATTGACCGATTATTAAAAGATAACGAGCAGTTGGTGCGTGAAAAAGCTGTCTCTGGTACGCAGGTGAAACATTATGAAGTGAGAAAGAAAAATGAAGAAAACAGTCGCAATGCTGACCGTGACACTCTTATTGATGGGTTGCACAAATCAGGGGATCTCCGTGATTAATGCAAGCTGTGCCGGTTTCTCGTTGATCTCCGCAAGCCGTCAAGATACGACAGAAACTTTGCGTCAAATTAAAGTGCATAACGATACATATCGAACTATTTGTCAGCGAGGTGAAAATGGAAGTGCACATTAACGGCATGATGGTGTTTAACGCATTAGTATCCATTGCGGTGTTTTTTATTGGACTTTGGTTTAAACGGTTAGATGGTGA
>CABQSN010000206.1:0-2699 GCA_902466845.1 uncultured Haemophilus sp. | reverse complement strand
CCATTTTTGACAATGTCATCGATTAAAGCTTGCTCAGCTTTACTAGTTGCTTTTATTTCACAACTTGCTCCACAAACTTTAGTGGCATTGATAAATCCTTTATCAGTTGATACAGCGATATTATCCACTTCATTAATTACTCGATTCAAAACAGTGTGATTAACTACTCTATTTACTTGATTTTTAGTAAAATCAACCACACCGTTTTTCAGTGCTCCCATTGGCTTAACTAACGCCAATCCCGCACCACTTAGAACCACTCCCCCAGTTGAAACACCTTTCATTTTACCTTGGCGGTAACCTTGCATTTCACCCGCGAGTTTTGGATTCTCTTGAAGAGCAAGCGCATAAGCCTCATCCCAATCTTTCAACGAGACCACAACATTATTATAGGTCTTCCCTGGATTTGAGATTGCTTCCCATAAAGACACTACGGTATCATCTAAATTAACAACCGCATCCGCTGTGTCTTTAATACTATCAATTTGACCCTGAGCCTCTGCAAGCTCTAGACCTTCTTGATATTCTTTAGCTTTATCCTCATCTCCATTGAATAAAACCTTGGCATACATTTCAATGTTTTGCTTACGCTCATCACTAGGATGAACATCATCTGCCATGCCATTATTCTCTACCGCACTTTTCGCTGTTTTAGCTGCAATAATCGCTCCATCAGAGCTATCTGATAAACTACCACCAGCAATACCTGCTGCTACCTGGCTTAAAGAAGATACCGTACGTTTTTCTTCTTCGCTGAGCTTTTCAGGTGATTTATCATAAAGTGTCGAGGAAAGAAAATGAGCTGCCGCCTCTCCACCTGCAGCACCCGCCGCACCCGCAGCAACATTACGATTGCCCGCATAGGCTTCTACCGCGCCCCAAAGTGCATGAGCAGTCAAATTGAGAGCGGTATTCACATTACCTTTTGCATCTGTGGTCGCTTTCTTAATTTGGTTATTCACCGCAGGTGATAATCCTGAAGCCACCACTTCCGCTGCCGGTCTGCCGGCTAAAGCTGTGCTGATAACATTTAATGCTGAATCAATGACAAGACGTTGACTTCCACCCGTTTCCCATTCTTTGGCTTCGCGACTCGCTGTCTCAAAATTATCTCGTGCTTGTTTGGCTAAAGCTTGGTTCGTTTCGTTGTTGTTTTCTGCCTTGGCTTTTTCTGCTTCTTCTAAGGCAATTGCGGCTGCATTACGCTTCGCCTTCGCTTCTTCGCCAAATTTATTAGCAAGCAAACTTCCAGCTTCCACGACATTTGGCCCAAATTTCTCTGTCACCTCACGTTGGAAATCAAGCTCTTTTTGAACATCATCTTTATTAAAACGATTCTCTAATTTACCACTTTGGCTTTGTGCACTCTCTGTAGTGATCTCAGTTTTAATCGCTGCAATCTCTTCTTGCACCGTTTTACCTGTTCGTTTTAATTGCTCAGCTTCATCTTTAATAGTGATATTTTGTGTATTAATACCACTTTTTGTTGTGCTAGATTGACTATCGGAATCTTTACCATAGCCCATGCCATAGGAGAATTGGAGAGATTCCTTGCCTTCAGCCAATTTCTTGGTGTTCTCTTGTCCATCTACTCCTTTAGAATTAACGGTTGTATTGCCATTTTTATCGGTATAAAGAAGATTACCATCTTTATCCGTGGCTTGTTTTGTACTTTGAGCTTCACCATTCTCTCCAAATGGTGTTTCAAAGTTAGCCGATACACTACCACTCACACCAAAACTGCTACCACTATAATTTGAGTGATTTTCAATATCTGAATGAGTAATGCTGCCGGTACTAAAATGGTTTTTACCATCTGCTTCTGCCTTTTGGGTAGACGTAATCAATGCACCTTTAAGATCGGTATGCTTATTAACATTAATATCGTAACCTTCATCTCCGGCATAAATTCCTGCCTGTTCATTCACGCTTGCATGATCAGCATTGATTTTCGATTTATTGAAACTACCACCAGCAGAAAAACTATATATATAAAGTACACAGTGAAAAAAATCCCATCAATTATACGTATTTTTTACTTTCTACTTTGCTATTGTTCTTTGTTTTCATTTTCACAATAATACATGACATGTACATTTCCTTTATATTTCATACATATTTTCTTTCCATTAGCCTCTTTGTACATTTTATTAAGATTATGCCAAGCCTCATCTGAAGAATATGAAAGGCAAGATTGAATAAAAATAGTCATTAAGAATATAACTAAAATTTTCATTATTTCCATCCCCATAGCTAACGCAAGGTGCGTGAACCAAAAATTAACGCACGCTACCTTGCTGACGAATTAATTTTCTTTCTCTAAAAAAAAGTGCGGTCAATTTTTGAGAAGTTTTAAAGCTCTTTGAAAATTGACCACACTCTGTTTAAATAATAAAATAAATTCAATGCGTTATAAGTTACACTTTCCCTTATCCCACTTAGGATCTTGATAGCCACATTCAGCGGGAGAAAGATATATATACCCCTTAGTATTCATACATTCATCAAGATTTTTATATCTTTTGTCATTTATTTGATAGTTTTGCGGATAGTAGTGTAGATTTATATCACCATACTTTCCTCCACAAGAAACAAGATCTTTCCATCGTTGTTTTGAGTTTGTATGTCCTAGTAGTTCTTTTTTTTGATACCCTGCAATTAATGGATATTCTTTCCCCTTATCAACACAATTAACCATT
>CABQSN010000205.1:0-2718 GCA_902466845.1 uncultured Haemophilus sp. | reverse complement strand
GGCGGCTTTTTCCAACGGAATCTGGTTAAAAGTCAGCTGATTTTTACCTTTGCCTGCAATCTCTTCAAAACTGATGGTTTGATGTCCTAAATAACGTTTTGCCAGATCGTCCATATTGTGGCGACCGGTGCTGTTGAGCACATAGGACTCCAACATGGTATCGAAAGCCACACCTTGCACATCAATGCCATTACGGGCGAAAATAGTGAGGTCGTACTTGAAGTTTTGCCCGACTTTTTGAATAGATGGATTTTCTAAAACCGGTTTTAACAGCGAAAGTGCGGTTGTTTTTTCAAGGGTTTTCGGTGCACCTAAATAATCTAATTGCAGCGGTAAGTAAGCGGCTTCACCGTTTTCTAACGCAAAGGAAATCCCCACTAAGTTGGCAGCCATATAATCTAAATTATCGGTTTCTGTATCTAGGGCAAAAAGTTTGGCTTGCTTGAGTTTTTCCACCCAACGATTTAAATCTGCTTCGGTGAGTAAGGTTTCATAACGGCTACGATCAATTTGAATTGCCGGCAATGCTTCCTCGCTATTGTCTTGAGCGAGCGCAGGCGTAGCTTGATAGTGATTAATCTTGGTCGGTTGTTCGTTATTATTAGTAATGGAATCAGCACCATTCATCACTTCATTGAGCCAACGTTTAAATTCATAACGGCCGAAATATTCAGTGAGTTGATCGTTATTGCTTGCGCCAAGAGTGAGTTGCTCTGGCGTAATATCGAGGGCGACATCGGTTTTGATCGTGGCAAGGCGATAGGATAAATCGGCCATTTCTTTTTCCGCCAATAATTTATCACCTAATTTTTTTGCCCCACGAATTGGTAATTCAGCCACTTTGTCTAAGTTGGCATAAATTTCTGCCATACTGCCGATACCCTGCAAGAGACCAAGTGCGGTTTTTTCACCCACACCCGCTACGCCAGGAATATTATCGGCGCTATCGCCCATTAGCGCTAAGTAATCGATGATGAGTTCTGGTGGAATACCGTATTTTTCAATCACAGCATCGTGATCTAATAAGGTATTATTCATGGTGTTGATCAACATAATGTTGTCATCCACTAGCTGAGCCATGTCTTTATCGCCGGTGCTGATCAAGACTTTTTGATTAGCTTTGGAGGCCGCTACCGCTAAGGTACCAATGACATCATCAGCTTCTACACCTTCAATGACTAAAAGAGGAATGCCAAGGGCACGGATAATATCGTGCAATGGCTGAATTTGTTTGCGTAGGTCGTCGGGCATCGGTGGACGATGAGATTTATATTGTTCAAACATTTCATCACGGAAAGTTTTGCCTTTCGCATCAAAGACCACCGCAATATGGCTCGGTTGCACTTGCGAAATCAGGCTTTTGAGCATATTTAATACACCGTACATGGCGCCAGTCGGCTCACCAGCTGAATTGGTGAGTGGCGGAAAGGCATGAAATGCACGATATAAATAAGATGAACCGTCCACTAGGACTAATGGATTAGGAGCGATAGTTGGCATAAATATTCCGTCCAAAAATAATGAAAAGTGTCGCATTATAGCGTAAATTGCGAAATGGGGCGAACGGATAAAGAGCGGTCAATTAAACGTAAAAATTATGACGAAGGCATTTGGCTGTGGCATAATAGGAACACTTGAGCATTCAACATAAGGGAATAACATGTCATTAAAACTGGTTGAAGTTGTTGTATTAGGGCAAGTGCTGCGCTTGAATGTCCCTGCCGAACAAGAAGAGATTTTGCGTCAAGCAGCGCGCAATTTAGATCTTCAAGTGTCTGAAATGAAAGAGCGTACAGGTTTATTGCAATTAGACCGTGTGCTTTCTATTGTTGCCTTGAATTTAAGTTTTGAATTAACCCAAGAAAAGAATAAAAATGCCCAGATTGAAAACGTGTTATGTACGCGAATTCAGCAGTTAGATCATTCTTTAGAGAATGCATTAGGTGGGCGTCTTATCGTCGATTAAATAAAAAAGAACCGCATGTTGAAAGTGCGGTTCTTTTTTTTTATGTGTTTTTAATCGGGCGTGTAATAGAGTTTACCAATTTCAATTTTTTGTCGCCCTGTTTCTTCACGCCATTTATTGCTGTCTCGTAAAGAATAAACGCAGCCACAATATTCTTGCTGATAAAAACGTTCACGCTTACTGATTTCGATCATGCGTTGCGATCCGCCAGCTTTACGCCAGTTGTAATCCCAATAAATCACATCATCATATTTTTCAGCCGCACGGTGACCGCAACCGTTGATTTGAGCCATGTCTTTCCAGCGAGAAATACCAAGGCAACTAGTAAACACAGGGAAACCATGCTCATGAGCATATTCAGCGGCTTTTTCAAAACGCATATCAAAACACATGGTGCAACGGGTGCCACGTTCAGGTTCCCATTCCATGCCTTTTGCGCGATCAAACCATTGTTGGCGATCGTAGTCTGCATCAATAAACGGAATCCCAAATTTTTGGGCAAAACGGATGTTTTCTTCTTTACGAATTAAATATTCTTTTAATGGATGAATATTCGGGTTGTAAAAATAAATCGTAAATTCAATACCAGAGGCCAAAATGGCTTCCATCACTTCACCTGAGCAAGGTGCACAGCAAGAGTGGAGAAGCAACTTATTATGCCCTTCGGGTAATTCAAGTTTTTCACGAATAAAAGGCGCATTGGGATCCTTGCGCACTTTTTGTTTACGCGGTTTTTGAAATTTAGGTTGAGA
>CABQSN010000204.1:0-2786 GCA_902466845.1 uncultured Haemophilus sp. | reverse complement strand
TTGAAAATGTCTATCGTGTAATTGGCACGGGGCGGCGCGTAGCTCGTTTAGAACAATTACAGCAAGAATTAGGTGAAAACTTCCACTTTCTTGCCTTTGATATTTCAGATCGCCAAGCAACAGAAGATGCGTTCCATTCACTTCCCGCTAGTTGGCAATCCATTGATTTATTGGTGAATAATGCAGGATTAGCATTAGGCTTAGAAAGTGCTGATAAAGCGAGTTTAGACGATTGGATGCAAATGATTGATACCAATATTAAAGGTCTCGTCACCATCACTCGTCTTGTGTTACCACAAATGGTAGAACATAATTCAGGCCATATTATTAATTTAGGCTCAATTGCAGGCACTTATCCTTATCCAGGTGGAAATATATACGGTGGTACTAAAGCTTTTATCAAACAATTTAGTTTAAATCTTCGAGCCGATCTTGCAGGCACACAAATTCGCGTGACCAATGTTGAGCCTGGTCTTTGTGGTGGAACTGAATTTTCGAATGTCCGTTTTAAAGGCGATGATACCCGAGCTGAAAAACTCTATGAAAATGTGGAATATGTCAGTCCACAAGATATTGCTAATATTGTTCTATGGCTCAATCAACAACCTGAACATGTCAATATTAATCGCATTGAAGTGATGCCTACTGCACAAACCTTTGCACCACTTAATGTCGCAAGAATTCAAAAATAACAAGGAAATATTATGTCAGAAACCCTTTTAAATCCTTATTTCGGTGAATTTGGCGGAATGTATGTACCGGAAATTCTCGTACCGGTACTACAACAGCTAGAAAAAGCCTTTGTTGAAGCAAAAGACGATCCTGAATTCCAACGTGAATTTCAAGATTTACTTAAAAATTATGCAGGCAGACCGACCGCTCTTACCCTTTGTCGTAATTTAACCAAAGGGACAAAAGCAAAAATTTATTTAAAACGTGAAGATTTACTTCACGGTGGTGCCCATAAAACCAACCAAGTATTAGGTCAAATTTTATTGGCAAAACGCATGGGTAAAACACGCATTATCGCCGAAACCGGTGCGGGCCAACATGGTGTTGCGACAGCCCTTGCTTGTGCAATGTTAGATATGCCTTGCCGTGTTTACATGGGAGCTAAAGACGTGGAACGCCAATCACCGAACGTCTTCCGTATGCGTTTGATGGGGGCAGAAGTAATTCCTGTACAAAAAGGTTCTTGCTCATTAAAAGATGCGTGTTGTGAAGCAATGCGTGATTGGTCAGCTAATTATGAAAATACCCATTATTTATTGGGTACAGCGGCAGGCCCTCATCCATTCCCAACCATTGTACGTGAATTCCAAAAAATGATTGGTGAAGAAACCAAACGTCAAATCTTAGAAAAAGAAGGTCGCCTACCGGATGCTGTCATTGCTGCAGTCGGTGGTGGTTCGAATGCAATTGGCATGTTTACTGATTTTATTGATGAAAAAGGTGTACGCTTAATTGGTGTGGAACCCGCTGGTCACGGCATTGAAAGTGGTGAACATGGTGCACCATTAGGCCATGCAAAAGTTGGTATTTATTTCGGTATGAAATCACCTTTAATGCAAACTGAAGATGGTCAAGTGGAAGAATCCTACTCTATTTCTGCTGGATTAGACTTCCCTTCTGTAGGACCTCAACATGCTTACTTGCAAAGTATTGGTCGTGCAGAATACCCAAGTATTACAGATGATGAAGCGTTAAATGCTTTCCAAGAATTAGCAAAACATGAAGGAATTATTCCTGCATTGGAAAGTTCTCATGCATTAGCACATGCGCTAAAAATGATTCATCAAGAACCGAATAAAGAACAAATTTTAGTGGTGAATCTCTCTGGTCGTGGTGATAAAGATATTTTCACCGTTGATAAAGTTTTAAAAGAAAAAGGAATGCAATAATGAGCCGTTTTGAAACTAAATTTGCAGAACTTGCAGCGAAAAAAGAAGGGGCTTTTGTACCTTTCGTCACATTATGCGATCCAACATTTGATCGCTCTTTTGAGATTATTTGCACGTTAGTCGAAAATGGCGCAGATGCGTTGGAATTAGGTTTTCCATTTTCTGATCCACTATTAGACGGTCCCGTTATCCAGGCGGCTAATAACCGTGCGCTCAATGCGGGCCATAGCACTGAGGATAGCTTTAAATTACTCGCTAAAGTGCGGTCAAAATATCCAGAGATTCCGATTAGCTTACTCCTTTGTGCAAATTTAATTTTTGCGAAAGGATTAGATAATTTCTATCAACGTTGTGCAGAAGTCGGCGTAGATGCGGTTTTAGTGGCAGATATTCCACTATTAGCAAAAGAAGACTATGTTCAAGCTGCTAAAAAGCATGGCATTCAACCTGTCTTTATTTGCCCACCAAATGCTGATGTAAAAACAGTACAAGGCGTTGCTGAAAACAGCGAAGGTTATACCTATTTAGTTTCTCGTGCAGGTGTAACAAGTGCGGAGAATCAAGCTCACGCCGCAAACTTAGATACGCTCGTAGAGCAACTCAAAGCCCACAAGGCTCCACCAATTCTACAAGGTTTTGGTATTGCTCAACCTGCTCAAGTGAAAGAAGCCCTTCAATTGGGTGCAACTGGCGCAATTTCAGGCTCTGCAACGGTAAAAATCATTGAGCGAAACTTAGATAATCAGGCTCAATGCTTATCTGAACTTGCCGAGTTTGTTCGCAATATGAAAACTGCAACCAAATAATAAATAAAAAAGTGTGGTTAAAATTGATCTGCACCCCAAAAGTTGGACTCAACAAACCAACAATTGAGGTGCAGATTTT
>CABQSN010000203.1:0-2794 GCA_902466845.1 uncultured Haemophilus sp. | reverse complement strand
AAGGCGTTAGAAGTGGCAGAAAAAAATAATCTTGCCGTTTACTTAATTATTAAAACAGATAATCGTTTTGTCACAAAATCATCCTCTGCGTTCAAAAAATTAACAGAAACAAAAGAATAGTTATGCAAACTTTATTTTTTACTTTAATCGCTTTCGTCGCAATTATATTGTTGATGTCTATCGGATTTATTATCAAAAAACAAAGTTTAAAAGGCAGCTGCGGTGGTTTATCTACCCTTGGTATTGCCAAAGCTTGTGATTGTGATAAACCTTGCGACACGCTTCAATCAAAATTAGATGCGGGCGATGAACAAGCAAAAGCCGAATATGAGCAAAAATTTGCGAAAAAAGATGGTGATTCGCAATTTTATGAAGTGAAATAACTTGCATCAAAAATGACCGCACTTTATGTGCAAAATTATTTTGCCGTTTTCTCATTCAATGACCAATGTGCTTCGCCTTAACCGAAGTTACGGGAGAACTATGTTAATTTCAAATACTTATAATCAACACTTTCCTCAACTTACACAAGAACAGCTTGCGAGAAATGCGACAAAAAAAGTCATTTGTGGTATGTCTGGTGGGGTGGATTCCTCCGTTTCCGCGTTTATTCTTCAACAGCAAGGCTACCAAGTGGAAGGCCTGTTTATGAAAAACTGGGAAGAAGATGACGATACCGATTATTGTACAGCCGCAGCGGATCTTGCTGATGCGCAGGCAGTATGTGACAAGCTAGGTATTAAGCTACATAAAATCAATTTTGCGGCGGAATATTGGGATAACGTGTTTGAGCATTTCTTAACGGAATACAAAGCTGGTCGTACGCCAAACCCGGATATTCTTTGTAACAAAGAAATTAAATTTAAAGCCTTCTTGGAATATGCCGCAGAAGATTTGGGCGCTAACTATATTGCTACCGGCCATTATGTGCGTCGTCGTGGTGCAGATAATCAAGCAGAGCTATTGCGCGGCTTAGATAGCAACAAAGACCAAAGCTATTTCCTTTACACGTTGAGTAAAAATCAGGTAGGCCAAAGCCTTTTCCCTGTTGGTGAAATTGAAAAGCCGATCGTACGTGCTATTGCAGAAGATTTAGGTTTAATTACCGCGAAGAAAAAAGACTCTACCGGTATTTGTTTTATCGGTGAGCGTAAGTTTAAGGATTTCTTAGCGCGTTATTTGCCGGCTCAACCAGGTGACATTCGTACCGTAGATGGCGAGATTATTGGTCGTCATGAAGGCTTGATGTACCACACGCTGGGGCAGCGAAAAGGGCTAGGGATCGGTGGATTAAAAAATGCCGGTGATGAAGCTTGGTATGTAGTAGATAAAGATGTGGAAAATAATGAATTGATTGTCGCACAAGGCCATGATCATCCACGTTTGTTCTCCAAAGGCTTAATTGCCAAACAGCTACATTGGGTGAGTCGTGAGCCCGTGCGTGAAGCGTTCCGTTGCACGGTGAAAACTCGTTATCGTCAAACGGATATTGCTTGTTTGGTTGAGCCAATTGATGATGATTGCATCCGAGTGGTTTTTGCTGAACCTCAGGCTGCTGTCACACCAGGTCAATCAGCCGTGTTTTACCTAGATGAAGTCTGCTTGGGTGGCGGCATTATCGAAGAACGAATTTAATCAATATTGAATAAAGTGCGGTCAAAAATTTAACGATTTTTCTGGCCGCACTTTTTCTTTTACGCTATTTAAATTTTCGTCAATTTGAAAAAATGTTGATGTTTTGATAATATATATTTCGTATTTGGAAACAATCCACTCAAATCCTACTGAGCGTTTTCTTCAAAATCGCACTTCTCCGTGCTATCATTTGCGATGGTTCCATCTCACCATTTAGGGCTTAAAGCCTTATTTTATTTAATCTGATTTTATTTTTATTCACTTAATTTTTAAGGGGGAAGCGTTGTCTTTATCTAAATTTATGGAAAAGCAAACGTCGTTCAATCCTTTAGTGATTGGTGCAACGTTATTTTTTGTGGTGTTGCTTGTCGCGATGATTTTAATCGCACCTGAACAAACACAAACTTTATTAAATGCTGCTAAATCGGGCATTTTTGCCAACTTTAGTTGGTTTTACGTCTTAGCATTCTCAGTATTTTTGGGCTTTTTAGTCATTTTATCAGTCAGTAGCCTAGGTAATATCAAATTAGGCAATGATGAAGAAGAGCCTGAATTCGGTTTTCTCTCTTGGTTGGCAATGTTATTTGCTGCTGGCATGGGGGTAGGGTTGATGTTCTTTGGTGTCGCAGAGCCATTGACGCATTACTTATCTGATATTACCACAGGCAGTGCAGAGCATAAGCAACAAGAAGCCTTGTTACACACCTTATTCCACTGGGGAATTCATGCCTGGGCGGTGTATGGCACGATTGCGTTGGCATTGGCTTACTTTGGATTCCGTTACAAATTACCTTTGGCATTACGTTCTTGTTTCTATCCGTTATTGAAAGAGCGTATTAATGGCAAGTTAGGCGATCTTATCGACATTATGGCGTTACTTGCCACCTTATTTGGTGTTATCACAACATTAGGTTTTGGTGCATCACAATTGGGTGCAGGCTTACATCAATTAGGCTGGATTAGCGAAAATAGCTTCAGCTTGCAAGTTGTCGTAATTGCCGTGGTAATGAGTTTAGCGATATTTTCCGCGATTTCTGGTGTAGGGAAAGGGGTAAAAATCTTAAGTGAGCTGAATTTAACACTAGCTTTCTGTTTGTTGATTTTCGTCTTAGTGGCGGGGCCAACACTTTATTTATTATCCGCTTTTAGCGACAATATC
>CABQSN010000202.1:0-2796 GCA_902466845.1 uncultured Haemophilus sp. | reverse complement strand
TATCAAGCGAAATCACTGCCGTGGAGGTTTGTCGCACGGTGTCGCGGTCTGCGCCACGTCCGTGATAAGTTTCAAACTGGCGGGCAATGCGAATCGCTAACGTTTGGTTCACCCGTTCAATAATCCCGCGCCCTTGTGGGTTGCCCGGAATCCCTGTTTGGTGATTAATCCCCAAACGCGGCAACATCCCCGTAATATCACCATCAAGCATCCAGTTTTTCTCACCCCCACCGTTATCGGAGTAATAAATTGCGGGTATGCCGTAGCGTTCCACGCCATAACGCAAGGCATCTGCCACAGCCAGAACGTTTTCCGCCAAACTAGCCGACCAACCCACAATAAAGCGGCAAGAGGTATCCATAATTAATGTCACCTCAGGAATAAAAGGGCGACCGTGTTCAGGATGAGCGACTTTCAATTTCATCGCATGGCCATCACCCACCCACACATCATTCACCTGCAACACGCTCCAATCGCGTTTAACATAAGTGTTAAGGGCGCGGAGTTCAGAACCCGTCTTACGACCAATTTCCTTAATGTGTTTTGGCAATTTCGCCAACGCAGCGCGAACTTGGTCAATACTCGGTTTCATTTCTAAACGTAAAGGCTCGTCTGCAAAACGTGCATCCCATTCAGTCGAAAAATAGTGATAGGCTTCTGCCACATTGATGCCATTGGTTTGGCGATATATCGCCAAAAAGTCAGGCAACCACACAATTTCTTCAGCCTTTTTCGCCACCCGTTGCATTGGCGCGAGGGCTTTTAATCGTTCTTCAGGGGTATCCGCCTTTTCATAATCCAACACCCATTGATTCAAAGTGCGGTCAGATAAAGTGCGATTTTTTCCTTTCTTGTTATTGGCGGTTTCAACCAATCTCATCAAATCAGAAGAAATGCCACCATGTTTGATTTGTTCACAAAAAAATTTAATCGCCTTGTAACGAGGTTGGGCTTGTTCAAGCTGTGCCACTTGAGCAACCAACGCCATTCTTGCCCCTGCTACTTCACGTTGTTTTTCCGTTAAAGTTTTTAATTCCACCTGACGGAGATCGGCGGGGAGAGATTTGGGGTTGGCTTTAATGATAGAAACTACAAATTTAGTGCGAATCTCAGTTTGAATTTCTTGCGGTAAAGATGCCAAGGCATATTCTTTTCCACCACCTTTTCCAACTCTTTTTCTACTTTGCCAGTTATTTTTTCTTGCTTGATAATTAATTCCTTGCACTGAATTAGGTAAACAAGCTAAACTAAAACTTAATAATTCAATTGCTGAATAGTGTGTTTTCAAGTTGCTTTCTCTCATAAGAACCTCAAAACTATCTATTTGCATATTTTTTATGGTTTCGTTGTGCATAACGACTAGCCCAAATTTCTTCTGGGGGTACGCCAATTGCTTCAGCAATCAAACGTTCTCCTTTTAACCACGGTCTATCTAATGCATTTTTTAATGTGTCAGCATTTGAATAGCCGTTTTGTAAAGATAGTTGGCGCAATGACCAACCTTTTTTCGCTAAAGCCGCTTTAATATCTTCACGATGCCAATCTAAAGCGGATTTTTTAGCCTCGTTTATTGCTCTCATCAGATAACCTCCTTCGTTAATCTGAAAAGAATAATAAACCTGTTTAAACTCTCTTTCAACTTGAAAACAATCTTTTTCAAGTTGTTTGCTTATATTTTAAACACTCTTTAAACTTCTTTTAAACTATCCTATTGATTTGATTAAGATTGTTTTGAGGTTGAAAAAGAGATTAAAAAAACATAGGATTTTTCAAGTTATGGTTGAGAAGTTGAAAAAGATCTCTTTAATCGGAGATCGTATAAAAGAACGTAGAAACGAGCTTAGTTTGGCAAGACCAGATGTTTGCAAGGAATTAGGTATCGCAGTTTCCACTTTGCAAATGTGGGAGCAGAATGAAAGAGAACCAAATGCCTCAAAGATTATTGAGTTAGCGAGAGTCCTTGATATGTCTGCTAATTATTTATTAACTGGAGAAAAGGAAGAGAGAGCTGAATTTATTACGCAAGTGATAAAACCTGATGCGAATTTACAAGCAAGCAATGACGAAACGTTTTCTGTGATTGAAGATTGCCGAGAAGTGCGTATTTCAGCCGGTGGCGGTGGTTTTAATAATGAATATAACCCTTATCAAACCACCAAAGTAGAAAAGGCTTGGCTCGATTCACGCCGCTTAAAGGCGGAAGACTGTGCGATGTTCTTAGTAAGTGGCGATAGTATGTATCCAACGCTAAAAGACGGCGAAGAAATTATTGTAGATCGGTCGAAAAAGGAATTAAAAGACGGAAAAATCTTTGTATTAAATAATGAAGGTGCAATGCTAGTGAAGAAAGTGCAAATCACCTACAACGGCATCACACTCATCAGCCAAAACACAGAATACGCACCAATAGAACTCAATGCAGAACAAGCCAATAACTTGATTGTGATAGGGCAAGTCGTGCGTGGCTATCGTGACTTCTAATATGTCGCCGACATCAATGTCGGTAACATCCGCAAGAACCGCATTACAAGCGCTTTCTTAATATTTTAAAGCACAAAGGCAAGGAAGCCTGTGTTCCTTTCAAATACCGCGCCAATAATGGCGCAGAACAGCCATAGCTCTAACTGATTTTTTATTTTAACATTGGATGATAAGGTTGGGTCATTCATAAGCGGCTCCTTCCTTTTTAACGTAATCTTTTGGTAAAGTGTGCATTTGCAAAATCTGTTCATGCCATATAGCCCATGAAATAATCTCAAATCTCATATTTTACAAGCATGATTATGATATAATGAG
>CABQSN010000201.1:0-2858 GCA_902466845.1 uncultured Haemophilus sp. | reverse complement strand
AGAGGAATAGACTGAGTTTAGATCACACAAGCGGTCTAATTTTGAACTGAATTTGCAAAAACACCTAAAAATCTGACCGCACTTTAAAATAAAAAGATCTAAACATCCTCAATTTGAAACTGCTTACGCCAGCGATTCGGTGAAATCTTATGTTTTTTCAAAAAGTGCTGACGCAAGGCGGTATCGCTATGAAATCCACTTTGTTCTGCAATGTCAGTGATAGATAAATCTGTGCTTTCCAAAAGCTCTCTTGCTCGTTGTAGCCTTGCTTCAATTAACCATTGATTTAATGACATTCCGGTTGCTTTGCGAAAATGTCGGGTGAAAGTACTACGGCTCATTGACAAACGTTCTGCAAGACTATCAGTCGAATGAAGTGCGGTCAGATTTTCATTTAAATAAGCAAGCAACGCATTGATATTATGATTAGGTGTGGAACGAGAAATAGGGCGTTCGATAAATTGTGCTTGTCCGCCTTCACGATGAGGGGGGATAACCAGTATTCGGGCAATATGATTGGCAATTTTCACACCATATAATTTACGGACAATAGAAAGGCAACAATCCATGGAAGCTGCCGTTCCTGCAGAGGTAATCAGTCGATCTTGTTCCAAATAAATAGGATTTAAATCCCATTTCACCTGCGGAAAGCGACGAGTAAAATCACTATCTCCTAACCAATGTGTGGTTGCTTTTTTGCCGTTAAGTAGGCCACTGCACGCTAACACATAGGCACCATAACATAAACCCACCACTGTCGCACCACGTTGATATGCTTGCCGTAACGCCGTTAATAAAGCCTCACTCGGCATCACTTGAGTATCATGCCATCCAGTCATCACAACAATATCGGCATTCTCTAACCATTCTAAACCACCATCTAAATGTATGTGAAATAGCGAGTTTGTCAGGTTGTCCGAATCGCTAACGATTTTACACTCAAATAACGGCTTGCCGTTTAAATCCGACATAGAAAAAACGGAATATGCCATCGCAAAATGAATGGGCATCATTTGTTCATACACAATCAAAGCAACTGTGGGTTTATTCATTTTATTTCTCCTACTTTGATATGAGCATAGCACAAAAAAATGACCTGATTATTACGTTTATTGATTTTTTGTCTATTTTTGCGCAATTTTGTTCTCACTATAATATGTTTATTCATTCAATAACGTATAGAAAAGGAAAAACAATGAACTTAAAAACCTTAATTAGCACTACAGCATTGGCTATTAGCGCAAATACTTTCGCTGTAGATCTTGCCTCTAAAAACACTGATAGCTACCAACATATCCGCAATGCCACTGGTCGCCTGAACTACGCAGGGAAAACTTTTTTAATTGATCCGATGCTTGCTGAAAAAGGACGTTATGCAGGCTTTGAAGGAACATTAAATAGCCATTTGCGCAATCCACTTGTGGAATTACCGATGAAAGCAGAAGATACTTTCAAAGATGTTGATGCCATTATTTTAACTCATACACATGAAGATCATTGGGATGAGGTTGCACAAAAAATTTTACCTAAATCCATCAAAATTTTTGTGCAACATGAACGGGATGGCGACTTACTCAAAGCGCAAGGTTTTACTAACATAACCAGTTTATCGCTAGAAAAACCGGTGGAGTTCGAAGGTATTATTTTAAATAAAACCGGCGGTTCTCACGGCACAACGGAAATGTACGCTGTGCCACAATTGGCTGAGATTTTAGATGAGGCGATGGGCGTAACATTCCAAGCGAGAGGTCATCCAACGGTGTACTTGGTTGGTGACACAGTTTGGACTGCCGAAGTAAACAAAGCCATTAATCGTTATAAACCAGATGTAATGATTATGAACACAGGTGATGCGCGTACCTTAGCTTTTCCGAATGACGGCATTATTATGGGGTTACAAGATGTTGCTCATGCTCGTAACATGCTACCAAATACAAAACTTATCACAGTGCACATGGATGCGGTAAACCATATGTCCGTTTACCGTAAGGATTTACGCCAATTTGTCCAAGCAAACAAGCTTGAAAATATAGCAATTCCAGAAGATGGTGAAACAGTGAAGTTTTAAAAACAAGCGGTCAAGTTTTGATGGAGATTTGCAAAACACCTAAAAATTTGACCGCACTTTGTTATAAAAAAGCCGTCTGAAATTTCAGACGGCCTTTTTCTAAGAAATAATGTTAATTAATCCCTTCCACTAAAATTGCGCGGCCTGTTGTTGCGCCTAAACGGATGGATTTGAATTGTTCATACTCTGGGCTGTTGTACCATGCTCGGGCGGATGGCATATCTGGGAAACGCAATACTACGGAGCCATCAAAATCTGCGCCTTCAAAAGCTTCATGTTCACCATTTGCTACTAAAATCTCTCCACCAAAAGGCGTAAGAGTTGGCACGCCAAGTTGTAAATAGTGGTCATAAGCGGATTGGTCTTTCATTTCATCACGAATAAAGATAACGTAAGCAGTCATAATATTTTCCTTTTCAAAATAATGGGTTGATGTATTAAAACAGCCTTTGTTTTACAAATCAAACGATTGAATAACATTCACATGTAAGCGTACATCGACATTGCCACGAGTAGCGTTAGAGTAAGGGCAAACTTCATGAGCACGAGTAATCAATTTGCGCGCCTCATCTTCAGTCAAACCTGCTACGGTAATCGTAATATCCAAATCCAAACCGAATGCACCATCAGGTTTTTGACCGATGCCCACGCCGACAGTGGTAGAAGATGTTGTGGGTTTCAAGCCGAGTGTCGGTGCTACATGGTTCATTGCGCTATCAAAGCAGGCCGCATAGCCCATGGCAAAAAGCTGCTCAGGGGTTGTACCGTGTTTGCCGCTTTCATTTTGAAA
>CABQSN010000200.1:0-2889 GCA_902466845.1 uncultured Haemophilus sp. | reverse complement strand
AGCATTTCGTCTTAGCTTCCGGCAGCTTCTTCAGTAAAGGTCTAGTCTCTGAATTCGATAAAATCTACGAACCCGTATTCCATTCTGACATCATCGGTGTGGAAGGTTTTAACGATACGGATCGCTTTACTTGGACTGATCACCGTTTCTCAAATCCACAACCGTACCAATCTGCGGGCGTAGCGATTAATGCGCAATGCCAAGTTCAAAAGGGCGGTCAATTTTTAACGAATTTATATGCGGTGGGTAATGTGATTGGTGGTTTCAATGCGTTAGAACTCGGTTGTGGTTCAGGCGTGGCAGTGGTAACAGCGCTTGCTGTTGCTGATGAAATTCTTCACAACACACATTAAGGAGGCGTTATGAACATTCAACAATTAATTGATAATGCAAAACAATCCCTTAATGCACCACAACATCATCATGCCTTTGATGAAAGCTTTGAGAGCTGCATTAAATGTACAGCTTGTACAGCAGTGTGTCCGGTTTCGCGTCAGAATCCAAACTATCCAGGTCCAAAACAATCAGGCCCAGATGGTGAGCGTTTACGCTTAAAATCAGCCGAGCTTTATGATGAAGCATTGAAATACTGTACTAACTGTAAACGTTGTGAAATTGCGTGTCCGTCAGATGTAAAAATTGGTGACATTATCGTTCGCGCAAGAAACAAATACCTTGCTCAACAACACAAGCCCGCAGTGCAAAAATTACGTGATGCGATTTTAAGTAACACCGATATTATGGGTTCACTTAACACACCGCTTGCACCAATTGTGAATACGATTACGGGCTTGAAAGCGACAAAATTTGTGTTGGAAAAAGCGTTAAAAATCAGCCGTCATCGTACGTTACCAAAATATTCCTTTGGTACGTTCCGCAGCTGGTATATGAAAAAAATGTTGGAAAGCCAACAAAAATTCGAACGCAAAGTGGCGTATTATCACGGTTGTTATGTGAACTACAATAATCCACAATTGGGTAAAGAATTTATCCAAGTGTTTAATGCCATGGATATTGGCGTGGTGTTATTGGAAAAAGAAAAATGCTGTGGCTTGCCATTGAGCGTGAACCAATTCCCAGAACGTGCGAAAAAAATTGCGCAATTTAACACCGATTACATCGGCAAAATGGTGGATGAAAATGGCTTGGATGTGATCAGCGAAGCATCAAGTTGTGCCTTAAATTTACGTGATGAATATCATCATATTTTAGGTATCGACAATGCGAAAGTTCGTCCACATATTCACATGGTGACACCATTCTTATATCAACTCTTTAAAGAAGGTAAAACCTTACCGCTTAAACCATTGAAATTGCGTGTGGCTTATCACACCGCATGTCACGTGGATAAAGCGGGTTGGGCACCATACACCTTGGAAGTGTTAAAACAAATTCCAGGCTTAGAAGTGGTGATGTTGCCATCACAATGTTGTGGTATTGCAGGAACATACGGTTTCAAAGAAGAAAACTACGAGGTTTCCCAATCTATCGGTAAAAACTTATTCGATAACATCAATGCAGGCGGATTTGATTACGTGATCTCTGAATGCCAAACTTGTAAATGGCAGATCGATATGTCATCTAACGTGACTTGTATCCATCCATTGACGTTATTGTGTATGTCGATGAATCAAGCTTAGTGAAAAGAGCGGAAACTGATAAAAAAGTGACCGCTCTTTTTGTTATTCAATCCAATATGGAGAATTAATTATGCAAAAAATCTTCAAGGTTTCTTTACTTGCCGTGCTTTCATCTCTTGCAGTAAACAGCTTCGCCAGCACGGCAGAAGTGAAAGTGCTTGAGCCTCAATTAAATTACCAACAACTTCTTACTCAAAGACAGGTTGTGGATGAGTTGCTTGAACAAGCGGTGAAAATCCAAAACTCACCGGCTCGTGTTTCAAATGCAGGTTTTACCGCAAAACTTCCTTCTAATATGGAGCGTATTGCGGATCTTTTATTAGAAGCGTATAAGCTTGAGCCTTATCGTGTGGATTTTTTGTTTGGTGCAGCGAATGCCAATATTTATAACGGCAATACCGATAAAGCCATTGAGCTTTACCAAAAAGTACTTGATGTCGCGCCAGATGATGTGAAAGCACATACTTACTTGGCTGCATGGAATCGTTTTAAAGGCAATCAAGCAGAAACTACTAAACATTTAGAACGCTTAAAACAACTTTCACCAGAAAGTGCGAGCAAATTAGAAAAAGTCTTTGCCGTGATTGATAAAGCGGCTAATCAGCCAATTACCGATAAACTCGAAACCAAGTTGCCGGCGCAATCGGCGATTATTACGTTGGGTTACGCTTTAAATCCAGATGGCAGCATGCATGATATTTTGGTGCAACGTTTAGAGAAAACTCTAGAAATTGCGAATCAAAATCCAGATGCGTTAATTATTGTGACAGGCGGTGTGCCACAAAACAATAAAACCGAAGGGGATTTGATGAAGCAATGGTTAATTGATAAAGGCGTGGATGCAAGCCGCATTTATTCCGATAACTATGCACGTTCAACTGTCGAAAATGCGCTTTTCTCTCGTTACTCTTTAGCGAAACACAAAATCAAACATGCCGTGTTGATTAGTTCAGGTAGTCATGTTCGTCGTGGACAAGCGTTATTTGAAATTGCGACGCAAGAATCCGGTCCACAAGGTCTTGTGATTGAAACGGTGGCCGCATTAGATAAACCGTTAGATCAGTTACAAAAAATTACGGAGAAAGATTTGCTGGGTATCTATCGTGACAGCTTAAAAACTATGGGATTACCAATGTTTAACAGTGGTGCATTACAAGATTAATTAATTTCCTAAAAACAAAAGTGCGGTTAAAATTGATCTGACCCCAAAAAGTTAGACTGTTATTTAAAGGATTGTTTTCGATATTGT
>CABQSN010000199.1:0-2906 GCA_902466845.1 uncultured Haemophilus sp. | reverse complement strand
CCTATTTTACTAACTGTTGGTGGAATGTATGAATATAGCGCCAAAAACAAGAAACAATTAAAGAAACAAATAGACGATATACTACAAGCTAGAAATCTTGAAATCACTTATCAATTATATGTTAAAAGCTGGCAAGATATTTATTTGACTTTAGAGCGAACTATAAAAGAAGACAAAGCTCAATCTCTACAAAGACTACTTAGCGATATTAGGGAGGCTTACAATTGGCATGATATTCGTTATAAACCTTACCAATGGCTAAACGAATTAAAAGAACAAAAGATTACTTATACTGAATACCCTCAATTAATTAAGCAAAAAAACACATGGATTCAATTAAAACCCATTAATTTAACACATGAAAAATTTCCCTCTTTTCTAGGAGAATGCTAATGAACAAAAATGATATGAGCCTTATTCTACAAGATGTCAGAAAAGCCTACCGATTGCTAGCTGATTATCAACAAAGAATTATTGAATTAATTACTTTCATAAAAAAAGAACTAGATATTGAACATTATTACCACTCAATTCCAAACTATTGCGATCCACGTTCCCTTTATAAAATTTATAATATTGAGGATGGTATTGGTTGGCGATTTTTACCAATGATGAACTTAACCTTATTACTGCATAAAACTCGTAGCATTCCAGCTGGTGAAGAATGGCAAAATCACATTAAGCCAAATGATTTAGCCTTTAGTATAGTCATAGCCTCTGATGAAGATAACGACGGAGAGCTATCCCCTATTGACAGTAAAAGTGAGATCCACATCTATATTTATCAATGCCAAAAGCATAAGAGAAAAAAGGACTGGTATAGTGATGTGTGGTGGAATATAGAATACCCAGACTTTGGAACAGTTACTCACTATCAAGATAAATCAGGTGAAATTGAATACCAAATCTATGGAGAATCTTTAGATTTATCTGAAATGTATGACGAGGAAAGTGTGAGATCGACTCTTGATGCCTTTAGAAAACGCGCTTCTGAGAAACTAAAACAAGAAATCTAAAATATACTGTAGAATACCGCACTCCTAACCGCACTTACCAAAAAAGTGCGGTTGTTTTTTTTGAATGTTTTTAAGAAACTTACGGCGATAACCGCTCTCTTTCCCATTTCCCATCATTGTATAAATAACAAATTCGGTCATGTAAACGACTTGGACGACCTTGCCAGAATTCGATGCGATCAGGAATCACAAGATAACCGCCCCAATGTGGTGGGCGAGGCACATTTAATGGGTGTTTTGCTGCAATCAGTGCCGCTTTCGCTAATAAAGATTTGTGGCTAGAAATGACCGCACTTTGCTCGCTGGCCCAAGCGCCAATTCGGCTGGTGTAAGGGCGAGTTGCAAAATATTCATCTGATTGCTCAGGCGAAATTTTTTCAGCTTTGCCCTCAATACGAACAGAACGTTCTAATTCTGGCCAAAAGAATGTCAGGGCGACGAAAGGATTATGTTCTATAGCTCGACCTTTTCGGCTGTGATAATTTGTGAAAAAGACAAAACCTTGTTCATTCACTTCTTTTAACAGTACCATTCGACTTGTTGGTCGGCCGTCTTCATTGACTGTCGCAACATTAACACCTGTTGGCTCATTGACTTTAGCTGTAATGGCCTCGTTGAGCCATTTTTCAAATTGTTTTATTGGATTGGGATCGCAATCATGCTGAGAAAGCGCCTGTTTGCAATAATCCTCACGAATATCATGTAAGTCCATTTTCTTTCTCCTTTTGCTTGAAAACAAAAAGCCCTTGCAACTGCAAGGGCTAGTATAGTCCGTTAATTATTTACCATCAACACTCACGCCATAAAACGCATCATAGCCAAATGGGCTTTGTACATAGCCTTTTACGCGAGGGCTAAGTGGTGCGAAACCAACAGAATGTGCAACCGGAATCCATGGCGCTTGCTCATGGAAAATCACTTGTGCTTGTTTATAAAGTGCCGCACGCTCATCTTTATTAGTTAAGCCAATCGCTTTATCTAATAAAGCATCAAATTCAGCATTTTTGAAACGTGCAAAGTTTGAGTTGCCAGCATTAGCACTCGCAAGTAACGGAGAAAGGAAGTTATCCGGATCACCGTTATCACCTGACCAACCGAAGATACCTGCCGTTAATTCGCCTGCTTTAGCACGTTTTTGATAGTCAGCCCATTCAAATGTGACTGGATTTGCTTTTACGCCAACTTTCGCCCAGTCTGCCATCACAAGTTCAGCCATACGTTTTGGATTTGGGTTAGACGCACGCACCACTGGTTGAATCCAGAAGTCAGTTTCAAAACCGTTTGGATAACCTGCTTCCGCTAAAAGCTGTTTCGCTTTCTCTGGATCATACGGATAATCTTGGATTTCGTCGTTATAACTCCAAATTGTTGGTGGCAATGGATTTTTCGCTGCAGTGCCTGCACCTTGATAAACCGCTTCAATAATCGCTTTTTTGTCCACCGCATAGTTCAATGCTTGGCGCACTTTCACGTTATCAAATGGCGCTTTCTCTGTATTGAATGCGATATATGCCACGTTCAAACCTTTTTGTTCCAAAAGTTGCACTTTCGGATCGGTTTTCATTTTGGCTAAATCCGCCACATTCGGGAATAAAATTAAATCACAAGAACCCGCTTGTAACTTCGCATAACGCGTCGTCGCATCTGGCACGATGCTGATGACTAAACGATCAAGCGGTGTACGACCTTTCCAATAGGTTTCATTTGCTACGTATTGTGCAGCTTGGTCAGTTTTGTAATCCACAAAAATAAACGGACCTGTACCCACTGGTTTGTTATCAAGCGTTTCTGGTTTACCCGCTTTCAGCATCGCATCAGCATATTCAGCGGAATAAATAGAAATAAAATCCATCCCCAAGCTTGCTAAGAAAGTCGCATCTTTTTTATTCA
>CABQSN010000198.1:0-2940 GCA_902466845.1 uncultured Haemophilus sp. | reverse complement strand
TGGATTAAAATAGGCTGTCCTCGGATAGCCTATTTTTCTAGGAGCTTAAGGTGTCAACTCAATCCCCTTATTTGAAAGCGATTATTATCTTCCCACTAGTTACGCAGCTGATAGGCAGTGTTATCGCTTATGTCCTTTTCGACCTAGACGACTACAGAGAAGGCTATTTCGACTCTGCGTTATTTGGTTTCTTGCTGACATTTTGGCCTCTCACTGTTCCGGCGATAATCAATGCTTACGTTGCCAAATGCAGAGGCTATCTACGCCATCACTGGAAGAGGATTCTCCTTTTTTCATTTATCATTATTTTTTGTTATTGGAGTATCGGTAATGTCGTGATCGCACCAAATACAAAATACCTCACTGACCGTATATCCTTCATCTTAGGCGGATCTTCCATCATGGCAATCTATACGACAATTTTCCTCTCCTTGTTATTACCGAAATCAAAGTAGAGAATAAATATGCAATTATCTCAATCTCTTCTCGATCAAGTCCGCTCGCTTGCCAATGAAGCGGGAAAACATTTGACTCGTTTTTACCAACGGGATGTGGCAATACAAACCAAATCGGATAACACACCTGTCACAGAGGCGGATTTATTTGTCAGTCAGTTTTTAATCGAAAAACTGACCGCACTTTTCCCCGACATTCCTGTTCTTTCAGAGGAAAACTGCAATATTCCCTTTGAACAACGCCAAACTTGGCAAACCTATTGGTTGATCGATCCCCTTGATGGCACACAGCAATTTATTGATCGCACAGATCAATTTTCCGTTTTGATCACACTTGTGCAAAACCATCAACCCGCACTAGGTGTTATTCACTTCCCTATTTTGAATATCACCTATTACGCCATGAAAGGTTTTGGGGCATTCAAACAAAGTGACAAAGAGATAAAAGCCTTACAGCCAAGAAAAATCGATCTTACTCAACCGTTAAAAATCGCCGTAGGCGCCACCACCTCACAAGAAAAAGTGCGGTCAATTTTGGCGAAGAATTTGGCATGTGAATTTACGGTGGTCGGTTCAAGTAGTTTGAAAAGCGGTTTGGTCGCAGAAGGGGCGGTTGATTGCTATGTTCGCCTCGGCAAAACCGGCGAATGGGACACTGCAGGTGCTGAAATTTTATTAGCTGAAATCAATGGGGGAATTTTCGATCCACAATTTCAGCCACTCACCTATAACCAGCGTGAAAGTTTAATTAATCCAAACTTTGTGATGGTATCAGATAATACACAAAATTGGGCATCTGTCTTTCAATTTAATTGATTGGTTCGATTGGTTTTTTTCTCTAGAATACGGCATTATTTTCCGATATTACTCGGAATCTTATAAGGAATAATTATGCAAACTGATAATAACTGTATCGTCATCTTTGGCGCGTCTGGTGACTTAACTCACCGTAAACTCATTCCAGCTCTTTATAATCTCTACAAAATCGGGCGTTTGAGTGAAAACTTTTCCGTTCTAGGTGTTGCGCGTTCTGACTTGAACGATGAAACTTTCCGCGAAAAAATGCGTGAGACCTTAATCCATAATGAAGAAACAACACCAGAAACCTTAGATGCTTTCTGCTCTCATCTTTATTACCAAGCAGTGAATACTTCGGATGCTCAAGATTATGGCAAACTTGTTCCACGTTTAGATGATCTTCATGATAAATATAAAACCTGTGGTAACACCCTTTACTATATGTCCACTCCGCCAAGTCTTTATGGCGTGATCCCTGAGTGTTTGGCTGCACATGGTTTGAATACGGAAGAATATGGCTGGAAACGTATTATTGTTGAAAAACCTTTTGGTTACGATGAAAAAACAGCGCAAGCGTTAGACGTACAAATCCACCATTTCTTTGAAGAACACCAAATTTATCGTATCGACCATTATTTAGGTAAAGAAACCGTTCAGAACTTGCTCGTATTACGTTTCTCAAATGGTTGGTTTGAACCGCTTTGGAACCGAAATTTCATTGATTATGTAGAAATTACGGGTGCAGAATCTATTGGCGTGGAAGAGCGCGGTGGCTATTATGATGGTTCTGGTGCAATGCGAGATATGTTCCAAAACCATTTATTGCAAGTATTAGCGATGGTGGCAATGGAGCCACCAGCGATTATTAATGCGAATTCAATGCGTGATGAAGTAGCAAAAGTGATGCATAGTTTGCGTCCATTAACTGTAGAAGATATGGAGCATAACCTTGTTTTAGGTCAATACACTGCGGCTGAAATTAACGGCAAAATGGAAAATGGCTATTTAGAAGAAAAAGGCGTACCGGCAGATTCTCGCACTGAAACCTACATCGCATTACGTTGTGAAATTGAAAACTGGCGTTGGGCTGGTGTGCCATTCTATGTCCGTACAGGTAAACGCTTACCAGCAAGGGTGACGGAAATTGTGATCCATTTTAAAACTACGCCACATCCTGTATTCAGCCAAAATGCACCAGAGAATAAATTGATTATTCGTATTCAACCTGATGAAGCGATTTCAATGCGTTTTGGTTTGAAAAAACCAGGTGCAGGCTTTGAAGCGAAAGAAGTATCAATGGATTTCCGTTATGCAGATTTAGCAGGCGCACAAGTATTAACTGCTTATGAACGCTTATTGTTAGATGCGATGAAAGGCGATGCAACATTATTTGCTCGTACTGATGCTGTGCATGCCGCGTGGAAATTTGTGCAACCGATTTTGGATTACAAAGAAGCGGGTGGTCGAATCTACGAATATGAAGCCGGCACTTGGGGTCCTGTGGCAGCCGATAAATTAATCGCAAAACAAGGTAAGGTTTGGCGTAAACCGACAGGCTTAATGAAGAAAAAAGTTTAATTAATCTAATGTAGGGTGGGCTTTAGCCCACCGCTCTTAATATCTAACATAATAAATTGTGGGCTAAAACCCAACGGAAAATCAATGAACTCTATCACCTTCCCAACTG
>CABQSN010000197.1:0-2965 GCA_902466845.1 uncultured Haemophilus sp. | reverse complement strand
CATAGTTGAGGCAATCAAAATAGCCGAAACAGAACTTCGGCTCACTTCAGCCATGGCTTTTTCACCTTGGATCCCCGCGTCTAGTAAGCGGTGAGCGCCAGCAAAGGTAATATATCCCCCTACGGTTCCTCCAACTAATGTCACAATTGCGATAGGATCAACTTGCTCTGGAGTAAAGGTACGGTATGCTGCTTCTACCACTGGCGGTTCTGTTTTAAACATGACATACAAAGTCAGTGCAATCATAATAAAACCCATTAATTGGGCAAAACGATCCATTAATAATCCAGCTTCTTTACGCAAGAAAATCAAAATGGCAATAACACCGCTAATGATTGCACCCGTTTCTGGCGCAATACCGAACATCGAGTTTAAACCAAGACCTGCGCCCCCCACATTACCAATGTTAAACGCGAGTCCCCCCATCACAATAAGTGCAGCAAGGAAATATCCCGCACCAGGAAAAACCGCATTAGAAATATCTTGCGCTCGCTTTCCTGATACCACCACAATTCGCCAAATATTAAGCTGAGCTCCAATATCTAACAAAATAGATAGCAAAATCACAAAGCCAAAACTAGCTAATAAGGTGTTTGTAAAAGTTGCCGTTTGAGTTAAAAAGCCAGGACCAATTGCTGAAGTCGCCATTAAAAATGCCGCCCCTAGCACTGCATTTCGGCGGTGATTGATTGATGCCATAAAGCACCTCCCTTGTTAAGTTGATGTTGTGTGTTATGTTTATTCGGCTTATGCCGTTATTGTTATATGATTTTTTTCTAATTCTTCCACAATGCGTGCCGCAAATTGTAGAGAATGTTGATTATCGCCATGTAAACAGATACTTTCTGCTTTTACTGGCACAAGGCTTCCATCAATGGCTTTGACTTGACCTTCTGTTACCATTTGTAACACTTGTTGAATGGCTTCCTCATCAGACTCCACCATTGCATTCGGTTGCGAACGAGGTACCAAACTCCCATCAGGCATATAGTGACGATCCGCAAACACTTCAGAAATGGTTTGTAAACCTTCTTCCTCAGCTACGCGTAACATTAAGCTCCCCGCCAATCCCATTAATTTTAAATTAGAATCAAATTGACGAATTGTTTGTGCAATTAAACGGGCCAATTTTTCATCTTTAGCAGCTTGATTGTATAAAGCACCGTGTGGCTTAACATAACTAATTTCCGTGCCTTCCCCATCACAAATTGCTTTTAAGGCGCCAAGCTGATACCGCAAATGCGCAATTAATTCCTGTTCAGGTAAATCCATTTGAGTACGCCCGAAGTTTTCTCTATCCGGAAAACCTGGATGAGCACCAATGCGAACCTGATTTTCTTTCGCAAATCTGACCGCACTTTGCATTTCTTTTGCTCCCCCGGCATGTAAACCGCAAGCAATATTGGCAGAAGAAAGCAATTTTAATAAGGCCTCATCAAAAGGAAAACCTTCGGCAATATCGGCATTTAAATCAATTTTTTTCATCAGCAATTCTCCTAATTTGATCGAGGTATATCTCATTTTTGCGACGTAATTTTGCGGCCTGTTCTAAACTAACTGCCTCAAATTGAATGGTTGAGCCTAAACGTACCTGTGCCAACGCACCAAGATCCGCATCGATCACATTGGCAATTTTGGGATAACCGCCCGTAGTTTGTGCATCAGCCATTAAAATAATTGGTTGACCACTTGGTGGAACTTGTACACTACCAAATTGAATCGCGTGAGACAGCATTTCCAGCGGTTGTTTTAATTCTAATTTTTGCCCTTGAAAACGATAGCCCATGCGATCACTGCTGCTTTGTAACGTCCATTTACTTCGCCACCAATAATATTGGGATTTTCGTTTAAATGCCTGATATTCAGAGGACGGTAACGCATGAATAGTATGTTTAAGTGGAATGGGTGCAATCCCAATTTCACTACGTAAAATAGGATCATTTACCGTTTGCAGTTGATCGCCAACTTGTAAACAACGCCCTTCTACACCGCCTATTTGAGCTCGGAGATCTGTACTACAAGAGTTCAATTCTTGGGGTAAGGTAAAACCACCTTGAACACATAAATAGCCATACATACCAATTTTTGCACGTATCATTTTCAGAACTTGCCCCGCTCGTGCCTGATAACGCCAGTAAGCAAAAACCGGTTTATCATCTAAGGTCATTTCATAAAATGCTCCGGTGACACAAAAATTCATATCCTGCTGAAATTGTAATGTTATGCCACCTAAAGGCACTTCAATTGCTGGGGCTCCCTCTGCATTACCTAGTAAAATATTACCAGCGCGTAACGCCAATTTATCCATTGCTCCGCATTGACTAATCCCAAATCGACGTAAACCAAAACGGCCTAAATCCTGAATTGTTGCGCGGGATTGCACATCAATAACATGAATCATAATTCAATCCCCTCCACCACAAATTTCACCGTATCTCCTGCTTGTAATAAGGTTGGTTGCGTCTGTTTTTTATCAAATAACGCTTGCTTGGTATGACCGATTAATTGCCATCCGCCAGGAGAGGAAAAGGGATAAATGCCCGTTTGAGCCCCACCAATACCGACAGAACCGGCAGGAACAAGTGTTCTTGGGACAGCACGACGTGGCGTGTGCAGGCTTTCAGGTAAACCACCTAAATAGGGAAAACCAGGTTGGAAACCAATCATATATACCGTATAAATCGGTTCGCTATGCATTTGAACAATTCGTTCTGGTGTGGTGTCATGTAATTTGGCCACTTCAGATAAATCTTGGCCTAATTCGCCACCATAAATTACTGGAATTTCGATATGACGACCTTGAAAAGTCGATACTTTCAATTCTGTCCAACGTTGTTCCAAGCGCTGAATAAGCGGCTCAAAATCTACGTAAAAATCAGTGAAGATCGTGAGATTATTCATTCCCACGACAACTTCTACAATATCTTGCTCAGACTGTAGTTGATTGGCAAACGCCCAGAGTTGG
>CABQSN010000196.1:0-2976 GCA_902466845.1 uncultured Haemophilus sp. | reverse complement strand
GGGTAATTTTTCATTGAGAATAGTTAAACTTGCAACACCTTCCGTTTCTAATTTTTTTATGACATCTAATTTATTGAGTAAAAGTTCAAATCGATCATCGTTACTTTGATAGTACAGACTTCCTTTATTATCTTTATATCCCACCATTGTCTTAATCTTTATTTCCTGGGCATCATGCTCAGTGTAAATGCCAGGGTAATTAACCAGTATTTTTCGTGGATTAGCCGAATCCAAGGTGACAACTAGCTCAGCCACAGATTTTAAGTAGCGTTGCATTTCAATACGATAAAAATGCACGCTATCATTGATAATTAGCTGATTGTTACTATACTCAAATTTAGAACTATCAAATTGTTCTTTAAATACGTCAGGCCTTTTAACCATCCACTCATACGCTTTTTTCTGATTAGGTGTTCCCCAATAAAGCTTGCTTTTACCCCAAAAACCATTCTCAGCCCACAATTCAATATCTTCCGGGGCAAAATAATTATAAATAATTGCAATAGTAATCAGCACAATTCCAATGCCTAAGGTGGCATAGGATAGGCCAGTGAGTAACGTCAGTGTACCGGCAGACAAGGACGAACCAGCCAACATACCTAGTGAACCGATTGCACCTTCAATGGCTAATCCGCCCCCCATGCTTAATAAGGCTGCAGTTTTGCCCACTTCATCGCTTTTATAATCGGCCTCCACCCAGTTAAAATATTCAAACATCGCACCGACCCCGGCCAATCCCGTATTGACGTTGATAATTGCATTTCGAATACGGGTCAATGCCGAGCCGGCACCTTTTTGTTCAAAATAACTTATCCATTTGTTTGGTTGCAGATTTTTGCGCGAGGTTAACTGTTCAAGTTCCGTTAATGCTTGGGAAGTGTGTTGTTCTAAACCGCCTTTCGGTGCGTACATTCCGGCAATCACTTGCATAGAGGCTAAAAACGGATCACTACCTAGTTTTCCTAATTCTGTTTCCGCTTTATTTTGTACAAAGAAGCCCAATGCAACGGAGGCACTCAAGGCTTTGTTTAATCCAGCTAACCCTTCCGTGATTTGAAATAAGCCGTATTGTCTAGGTGCCATATCTACTTTTAGAGAACTAATGCTTTCTTGTAGTTTTTTTACATGCTTAGGTACCGCGGCTTGGCTTCGATGTGTCGGTAGGATTTTCTCAATCTCTTTGGTGTTTAATTTGGCTTGATATGTAGCCTGAATAGTTTGAGGCACACTAAACGGCTGTCTAACATAACCTTTATGGCTACTATTGGCATAGCGTACATAGATTTTATCAATCACCAGTTCAATGACTAAATCATAGGTTGCCATGTTGAGATAGCCTGTCTTCGCCACTTTTTCAAGCGCGCCTAAGGCTTTGGTGAAATCCGATAAATATTTTTTCAGAGACTCCACCGCCGGCGTAGCTTGCTGTGCATAAGGCGGAGCTTTATATGCGTCCGCATCTTCAATCGGTAAGGCAGCAATTAAAGCGTTACGACCGTAAGGTGAAATATCCAATCCATGCAGAAAACCATGCATATAACAGCACCAGGCTTTTGCTGCTGTGCCGTCTAGGGGATTGCTTGTATATAAGCTATAAAGCTTAGCGAGTTTATCCCTATGCGCACAAATAAAATTACTGTGTGCACTAACGAGATGTTTAAAAGACAGCCCGAAACGGGTCGGAATATACGCCATTTTATTAATCGCATTGACGCCCGGCAGATCATCTTCCAATTGTAATTCCGCTTTTAACACATTCAGTACATCGGCGTCGCCATTAGCTTTTAAATGCTCCGAGTTAATATAATCAGAAAAGACCTTTTGATATAGTTGGGAGAATTTGATGGGGGCCGGTTCAATGGTCCGTAAACCTTGGTCGCGCAATTCTGCATTCGACATTTCAAGGCTATCCCGAGCAGACTTGACCTCTTCTTTATATTTATGTAGTGCGTGAGCATCAAGAATGCGGGCGGTCGAAATAGCATATTCATATTTCGCTAATACGTTATCTCGCTCTGTTGTCAGATATAAATGATATCCTGACAAATCTCTTGCTGTTCCTACAGGGTCTTCTAAAGCTACAATCACACCGTTTTGGCTATGCATGAGTTGATTTTTTATCTCTTCCCAGCCTGTCGGTTTACCTATCGGGGTAAAGCGATAGGCATTTGAGGTTAACGCTTGGTCAGTCATCATTTTGGTTTGTGGCGAAAAGTCTTTAACCGTTTGCTGCAAGGTGGCCATATTAATTGAGTTGCCTTGCGGATTTTTTAGCTGAACATTGCGCATCCAATGATTTCTTACTAAGGGATCGGTTTCTATTTTTCTAAGCAAATTCATGGGTAGGTCTACATCGGTAAACATCATATATGCACTTTCAATGGCTTTATTAAGCTCAATATAAGGCGTTGGTAAAATGACTTTGTTTGTATAACCGGCTTCGTAATCATTAAATAGACTAAAGGAGTAGTTTATTCCGAACGCTTGGTTTCCTTGGTCAAAATTCACATCTTTTGAACGATAGCGGTAAATATACCAAGCCTGACCATTGGCTGCTTCTGCACTAATTTCAAAACATCCTTTAACTTCGGCATTCACTGCTAAAATATACACATAACCATCACGTAAACGACGGGCATCATAATTTTCGTCGCCTGACGCGTTCTTAGGAAGTGGTGGCATTTCCCCTTTACTTTTTATGTTTTCAAATGCCTTATCGGTCAGGGCGAATCTTGTTGGATAAACCCGAATGCCTTCTTGGCATGGGGCAATGACTCCGTCAGCCTCTGTTGCTGCCGGTTTCTTGAGCTGTTTGTTTTCAGACATGGTTGAGTACTCTAATTTTTATTCTATATTTAACAATGAACACAATTTGATAGCTCGTTCTAGTGGTGCGGTATTGTTTTTTGTAACTTGTTCTTCTAATGCAATAAAATCTATTCCATTTTTGACCGCACTTTGTTTTTATCTGCTTTC
>CABQSN010000195.1:0-3018 GCA_902466845.1 uncultured Haemophilus sp. | reverse complement strand
ACACGATGTTTAGTTTTTATAACAATGGTAAATCTTCCCCAATGGGATATTCACAAACGCTGGAAAACGGCCTAAAAATTTCGAATTTTGCGCTGTTTTCTAGTGCGGCGGATGCTATTGAACTTTGCTTGTTCCGTGATGGCAAAGAAAGCCGTTTTGCCATGAGCAGAACCGATGATATTTGGCATGTGGCAATTGAAGGCGTTGAGTTAAATGATGAGTATGCGTTCAGAATCACAGGCAAAAATGACCGCACTTTAGCTAATCCGCAAAAGTTAATACTTGATCCTTATGCCAAAGCAGTAAGCCATAAACCGGATTTGAGCTCACCAGAATCTCGTTCAATTTTCGTGTTAAATGATGGACGAGACAATGCCGCCGTTGCACCTAAAGGCCGCATTATTGACGAGCATTTTGATTGGTCAGGGGATTGTAAACCGTCTATTCCTTGGGCTCAAACCATTGTATATGAATTAAATGTTAAAGGATTTAGCCAATTAAATTCCCGTATTCCAGAAAATATCCGTGGTACTTATGCGGCATTGGCTCACCCCAAAAACATTTCGTACTTTAAATCATTGGGTATTACCAGCCTTGAATTGCTCCCAGTGAATTTCTTCATTGATGAACCGCATTTGCAAGAAAAAGGATTACGCAATTATTGGGGCTATAACCCATTAGCTATGTTTGCTTTAGAACCAAGTTATGCGGCAGATCAAAAACAACCATTGAACGAATTTAAGAGCATGGTGAAAGCCCTGCATCAAGCGGGCATTGAAGTGGTTTTAGATGTCGTATTTAACCATACGGCTGAATCCGAAAAATCATTTCCGACATTTTGCCAGCGTGGTATTGATGACAAAACCTATTACTGGCAAAACGAGCATGGTGACTACCTCAACTGGACGGGTTGCGGCAATATGCTCAATCTTGCTAATGACGTCACTCGCAAATGGGTATTAGATTGTTTACGTTACTGGGTAACAGAATGTCATGTAGATGGTTTCCGTTTTGATTTAGCCACGGTACTTGGTCGTGAAACGCCTGATTTCAATCCAAATGCAAAATTGTTTGCGGAAATGGAACAGGATGACGTTCTACAACAAATTAAATTAATTGCAGAGCCTTGGGATATAGGGCATTACGGTTACCAAGTTGGTTATTTCCCAGCCTATTTTTCTCAATGGAATGATCGTTTCCGTGATGATATGTGTCGTTTTTGGTTATGGCAAAGTGGTGAAGTGGGCGCCTTTGCTGAGCGTTTTGCGGGATCTAGCGATATCTTTAACCGCGAAGGTCGATTACCGCATGCTAGCTTGAACTTTATTACAGCCCATGATGGTTTTACGTTGCGAGATTTAGTGAGCTATAACCATAAACACAATGAAGCTAACGGTGAAGAGAACCGTGACGGACGCAATGAAAATTACAGCTACAATCATGGCATAGAAGGTTCTCAACTCGATTTAGCCGATGAATGGCAAAGAGCGGTCGAAAAACGCCGTGTTTTATCGGAAAAAGGCTTATTAGGCTCTTTATTACTGGCAAATGGTGTACCTATGCTACTTGCCGGAGATGAGTTCGGCAATAGCCAATATGGCAATAACAATGCCTATTGCCAAGATAACGAAATTACGTGGTTAAAGTGGGATGATTTTAACCAAACCTTATTTGACTTTACCAAGCAAACAATAGCATTACGAAAAAAAATTCAAAGTTTGCAGCAGGATGCTTGGTGGTCGGATGAAAATGTCGCGTGGTTGAATTGTGGTGGAAGCCCGATGACCCTAGACGATTGGCATAATCGGGAAAGAAAAGCCTTACAAGTGATGTTGGATGGTCGCTACCTTTTCTTAATTAATGCAAAAACTGAACCGCAATCTTTTTATTTGCCAAAGGGGAAATGGAAAAAGATTGCCGAAACTGAAAATAGCGTGATTCAACAATGTGATGTGAGCGGTATAGCATTTGAAGTGTTGGAACATATGGAGGATTAAAACTATGGAGTTTGTTATGAAAAGTGATCTTAATAAATATGAATTGGTTAAAGATACTTTAGTGCTTATTTTGGCTGGTGGTCGTGGTTCTCGCTTACATGAATTAACCGATAAACGTGCTAAACCTGCGTTATATTTTGGTGGTAATCGTCGCATTATTGATTTTGCGCTTTCCAACTGTATTAACTCAGACCTGAATCGTATCGGTGTTGTAACCCAGTATGCCGCTCACTCTTTATTACGCCATTTACAAACAGGTTGGTCATTCTTACCGCAAGAGCGTGGTGAATTCGTTGATATGTTACCTGCCCGTCAACAAATTGATGATTCTACGTGGTACCGTGGTACAGCGGATGCGGTGTATCAAAATATGGCGATTATCCGTAATCACTATCGTCCAAAATACATTTTGATTCTTGCAGGTGACCATATTTATAAACAAGATTACAGTGTCATGTTGATGGATCACGTGAGAAGTGGAGCAAAATGTACAGTAGGCTGTATTGAGGTACCACGTTCTGAAGCCAGTGAATTTGGTGTCATGGCGGTAAACGAAAATCTTAAAGTGAAAGCCTTCGTTGAGAAACCAAAAGATCCACCAGCGATGGTTGGTAAACCAGACATTTCATTAGCATCGATGGGGATTTATGTCTTTGATGCAGAGTATCTCTATAAAATGCTTGATAGAGAAGTGAATACCCCTTGCACATCTCATGACTTTGGTAAAGATGTCTTGCCAAAATGCTTGGAAGAAGGCGTGCTTTATGCACATCCATTCAGCCGTTCTTGCATGGGCAGAAATACTGAAGGTGAAATTTACTGGCGTGATGTGGGTACCCTTGATAGCTTCTGGCAATCTAATATCGACTTAGTTTCAGAAAATCCACAATTAGATATTTATGATCAAAGCTGGCCAATTCGTGGTAATCCAGTGCAGGCTTATCCATCTAAATTCTTCTATAAAAAAGCGAATGTCAAACCAGTGGATAACTCGCTTATCGGTGGGGGCTGTGTGATTACC
>CABQSN010000194.1:0-3023 GCA_902466845.1 uncultured Haemophilus sp. | reverse complement strand
TATGAGGTAATGGTAAAAACTCTACGAAACTGACTGCTTGAATGGCAATCTAAAGTGAAATGTAATAGAAAGAGATAAAACGACAAAAAATAAACCCACCTTTACCAGATGGTCTATAAAGTGGGTTTGCCTGAGGTATAAAATCGAGTGTTAAATACGCGCTATTTTCAATATATTTTAGCTTTTATTTTTTAGGTAACGCATCACTAGAAGCATTAAATTTCACATTTGATGAAGTGTAAGCCTCAAAGTGCGGATGTTTTTTCATAAATTTAATGAAACTTTCCGCATCAGGCAAGTATGTATCAACGCCTTCATATTTTGGATCGTTAAATAATTTACCAAAAGTTTTGTAACCATCTTTACCGCTAGCTACATAAGCATTGGTACCAACGAGATAACGTTTATTATCATCAATTGGTTCCCATTGTTGGGTTTGTTTATTCAATACTTCCACGCTGACTAAACGTTTACCTTCCGCATTTGGTGTTTCATTAGCTTCGTAACGAATACCTGCGCCATAAGGGAATGCCCCTGTAGAGCCATCAACTAAAGCAAATTGCATTGCATCTTCAAGCACTTGTTTCACTAATGAACCTTCCATTTTATAGGTATATAAGGTATTCCCGAAAGGCAAGAAAGTATAAGCATCATTAAAAGTCACATTGCCTGGTAAAATATCTGCGCGTACACCACCCGCATTTTGAATCGTTAAATCCACCGTTTTTAGTTCATTATACATTGTTTCTGCAATAAAACGCGTTGCGATAGAACCTTCTGGATTAGAGCCTGCTTTATTTGGGATACGGTTCGCTGAACCACCCGGCATTGCAGAACCAGTGATGACACCAACAATTTCTTGCGCTAAACGATCTTTTTCACTTTTATATTTTGAAATAAGCATGTCTGTTTTTGCATCATGATCATCAAGTGAAATACTCTTCATTGATTTTAAAGTATCAAGCGCTTTTTTACGTTCATCGCCTGTTAATTCAGTCCATTTACCTTCCGCATTTTTCACTTGAAGTTTATGAGAACTCATTAACACATGAGGAATTTTACGAGTAATAGACGCAATACCTTCAGGGCTGAATTTAACACCTAAGTCACCCACCACAGCAGAATAAGCCCAACCTTCCATTACAAATACAGGTTCACCATTCGGATTTTTAAATTCAAGTGGATATTCATAGATTACTGGCAATTTTAAACCACGTAATTCATCATTTCCGTATAAATAATGTGAATCGCCAGTAACGATCACATCAATATCATTTACTTTTTGAGCGATTTCGATATTTTTTTCACTTCCTGCATGTGAAAGTAAGATGATTTTATTAATACCTTGTTGTTTTAGCGCATTTGCCATAATTTGCGCAGTAGCAATTTCATCATAGAACTTCACATCTTTACCTGGTGAAGAGGAATTAACCGTTTTATTCACGGTATCTAAACCGATAATGGCAATTTTTTCTCCATCCACAGTGAAAATATCGTAAGGTTTCCATTTGTTATATAAAATTGAATTTTTATCAGGAATAACATTGGCTGAAAGTACTGGGATTTTTAATGGCTCGAGTAGTTTTAATAAACCTTCATTACCCGCATCAAATTCATGGTTACCCAAAGTAAAATAATGGAAATTACCAGCATTCATGACAGCCGCATCAGCAGAACCACCAAAAAGGGTGAAATACAGCGTACCGGTAATCGCATCACCTGCATGTAGCACTAATGGATTTTTATACTTTTTACGTAACTCATAAAGTTTCCCATTCACAGCAGAAAAACCACCAATATCAACCTTTGTTTGTTGACCATTTAAATTAATTCTCGCTTCGTGCGGTTCCAAGTAAGAATGGTGGTCGTTAATATGTAAGATACTTAACTCCACAGCTTTATGTGCTTGCGGCGCTTCTTTAGCAAAGGCTGCACCTGAGCAAAGCATTGCTAACGCACTAACTGCAAAGGTAACTGATTTTTTAGATAAAAACATAATGGCTCCTTGTGAGTAAACGGATTAATTTAAGCCTTCAAGCATTGCTTGGAAAGTCTTATAACGAATAGCATAGTTATTGTGTTGAAGATTTTCACGTGCTTGATCCAAATACGAAAAATCATCAACCTCCACCCCTTTAAATTGGCGAGCAAACATCATATTGGCTAGAGCGAGGCGGGGCTTAATTTCAGAAGAAGGGGTTATCAAACTCACTCGATTCTCAGTAATAGAAAAAGTTGTTTGATTAGGAAAATCTTGACGCATCTGTTCAATAATTTTTTGAAATATGCCTTTAGCATCCAAAGACAATAATATAATTTGATCTGGTTTGGCTCCCCGTTCTATTAAAGCCTGAACAAATTGCTCTGAATTATCTGTTTGACGAATATAAATTTTTGCCTGCTCATTCGCTAAAAAAGACACCAGTAAGTTTTTCTTCATTTCCTGAATTAAATTAGCATCGCCAGTATTTATCGGTTCAAAGTATAAATAATCAAGAAATTTAGGGGTGAGATTTTTATCTGTTTTAAAAATGCGAGTGAGGATTTTTTCGCTTATTTGGATCTGATTATCAAGAAATTGGGGAGGTAAAGAAAAAAGTGCGGTGAGTTTTTTCTGTAAAATAGAAATTTGTTGCTTTTCTTGTTTAGCTAAAGCGATTGAAAATTGTTGCTTTAAAGCCTCAGCGGACTCAGTAGATATTGATTGGTGAGAAGACGAAGGAGGACTCGCTATCACAGATTGTTGAATGCCAATACATGACGCTAATCCAAGTAACACAGAATGAAAACTGATTTTCATAATAAACCTCATTTAACTGATATTTTATCAATATAAAATACCGCTTAACGCGTAAACTTGACCTAAAACTATTTGAGAGTTTCTTAGATTATACGTAAAACAAAATTGCATGTGAATGATAATGTTTACTTTTTCAAGAGAATATAACGTACTTATTAGAATGCTCATCCAAAACTTGGAATTTTGCTCAAAAAGTGTAAAATCCTCAGGCTTTTTGTCTATA
>CABQSN010000193.1:0-3027 GCA_902466845.1 uncultured Haemophilus sp. | reverse complement strand
GGGGAGAGTGCTTTATCTCACTAAGGCTTTAGGTTCTTCTATATTTTTCAATAAAGCATATTTTTCAATCCAGCCAATCACGCCATCGAGATTTTCTTTTTTCATTAAATTGGTAAAAATAAACGGTTGACCGTTACGCATACGGCGTGCATCGCTTTCCATAACGCTTAAATCAGCTCCAACGAATGGCGCTAGGTCAGTTTTGTTAATCACTAATAAATCAGAACGGGTGATGCCAGGACCACCTTTACGCGGGATTTTTTCGCCTTGTGCGACGTCAATCACGAAAATAGTCACATCTGCTAAATCAGGGCTAAAGGTGGCAGATAAGTTATCACCACCAGATTCAATAAAGACGATTTCTACATCCGGGAAGCGTGCAACCATTTCATCAACCGCCTCCAAATTCATTGATGCATCTTCACGAATTGCCGTATGTGGGCAACCGCCCGTTTCCACGCCCATAATTCGCTCAGGCGGAAGTAGGCTATTTTTCGTTAAAAATTCCGCATCTTCTTGGGTGTAAATATCGTTAGTAATTACTGCCACGCTATATTTACTCGCCATTTCGCGAGTGAGTTTTTCAATTAAGGCAGTTTTGCCCGCGCCAACGGGGCCTGCCACGCCAATTTTAATGTAGTTACGCATAATGTTCCTTTCGTTTTTGATGATCACAGAAAAAGCCCATAAGCACTTCTGTAATAGTAAAATCTCAATAAAAAATGACCGCTCTTACGACATATAAAGTCGCGTATAAAGTACTTCGTGTTGCATTGCTCGTATATCATTCGCAAGCGTTGCAGCACCAACCCAATCTAAATCGGGTTCTAAACTTAATTCCACTGCTTGAACAAGAGATGCTCGTAAATCGAACAAAATATCTTGCCCATCCATTTGACTAAGCGGAATGAGTTTCACGCCATTGGTAATGGTACCAACTGCCGCATTGTAGTAAAACGCATACAGGGTATCCGCTTTGCTGAGCCCCATTGCTTGCGCCACCATAGCAAACACAATCGGGAAATAGCCTTGCACGGTTTTATTTTGAATCGCTTGCTGAAATTGGCTCAACATTGGGTGTTGTTCATAGCGGATAAAAATTTTTAATAACCGCACGCCGAGTTTAAAACTGCCTTCTCGACTTTCTCGTGCAATTTTGGTCGCAGATAGCGAATGATCTAATTCGCACAAACGGTCAAAATCATTGGTAGCCATGGCTTCAAATGCGAGCGAAAGATAAGCGCCATCGTTATATACCCAGTTTTGCAAAAGCTGGGCTTGCACATATTCTTCTAAGCTTGGTTTCGTTGAAACAACACCTTGTTGAACAAAGGTTTCTAAACCGTTTGAATGGTTAAAGCCCCCGATTGGCAAAGTCGGGTCAACCAAGTGCAACAATGCGCCTAAATCTGCCAGACTTCGGTTTAATGTTGATGCCAATTGCCGTCTCCGTGATGATGATATCCGTGATGATCATGCGAATGACTGTGCGAATGCCCGTGTCCTTGTGCCGAATTGGCACGCAAAGCTTGGCTTAAACGGCGTTCTGCTTTTTGAGGATGAAATCCAGCCGCTTGTAGCCATTCAAACATCGGCTTATCGTAAGGTAATGTCACTTCATCACCATCTAAAAAGAGTGGCGAATGTTTATTACCGATCTCATAACAAGCGCGAGCCATTTCTGGCAAGGTTTTCGGCGAAAGCACAATTACTTCGCTTGGCAAGATTTCGATCACAATCACCAACTCATCACTGATAAACACTACATCATCGTGTTTCAAGCGTTGCCCCTCTTTGAGTAAGCGAAAGGCGACTTCACGCCCCGTATTAGTGGTTTTACGTAAAATATTGCGCTCACTCTCATACCACTGCAATGCCACGCGTTCAATCGTTTGATGTGTAATCTTGCCTTCAGTTTGGAGGCTAACTAAGTCGCCTAAAATGGTATCCATAATAGGCAGAATGGGGGTGAGGATTTTCATTTTTGTATTACTTATTTTCTTTCGCTAATTAAGGTTGCCCAATCTCCCCGCCCCTCTTTGATAAAGAGGGATTTTCCTTATAAATTTGCTGTCATCTGACACATTTATATTTGCCATATCAAAGTAGAACAATGATATAAAATCTCGCTCGTCCCCCTCCCTCTTTAGCAAAGAGGGGTAGGGGAGATTTGGCAGAAGAAAAAACAGAGAAATTAGGTTATTTAGACCAATTTCGTAACGCCAAAAAATGGTTACAAAGTTGGCTTTGTTTCTCTTAAAACCTCATATTTTTCATTCATCTCTGCTGCCCAAGCGGTTAAATTTGGAAATTCTTTTGCAAGATCTAATCCAATTTTTTCTGCTCTAAACAAGAACCAATCAATGACTGTAACCGCCGTTAACGTACCAATGTTTAATTCCGTGCCAAACGGTTTTAAGTCTTGCTCAAGTCTTGCAAAACTTTGACGATTGCGTTCAGTTAGTTGTTGATGGCGAGCTGTCCACCATTCACTTTCAGGGCGAAGCATTTTTTCAGCCATCATCGGCACGGTGTTTTCCATAATGCCATCGGCTAAATTATGCAACGCTAACGCTGCCCAACGTGGCTTGCCACTTTCGAGAATGAGTTTAGGCTCAACCTTGCCTTTTTGGTCGAGATATTCGCAAATGAGCAAACTGCCATAAAGCCAGTTGCCACAATTACGTTCTAACGCTGGCACTCTACCCAGAGGATTTGCCTGATTATGCGGAGAACTTGCATCAAATGATGAACCAATTTTAATCAGCTCTATTTTGTCTAAGAGTTGTTGATATTTCAACGTTACCAGCACTTTACGTACATACGGACTGGTGGTGGAGTACCAAAGTTTCATTGTAAATTCTCCTTAAAATTTGACCGCTCTTTTCTACTTAGAACATAAAATATCGTTGACCTAATGGCACCGTATCCACGGGTTCGCAGGTAATGAGCTCACCATCTACACGTACTTCATAGCGCTCTGGATCCACTGTAATTTCAGGTGTTGCATTGTTGTGAACAAGATCT
>CABQSN010000192.1:0-3063 GCA_902466845.1 uncultured Haemophilus sp. | reverse complement strand
TTTACTGATTTGATGAGCTACGATTTCACTGCCAACATGGAAAACGTATTAGACCAAATAGCATCAGGTGAGAAAAATTGGAAGGCTGAGTTAAATCAATTCTTCAAAGATTTTTCTACTCAACTTTCTACGGCTGAGTTAGACGAGTTAGAAGGTGGAATGAAGCCAAATAGCCTTGTACTCACCGATATTGATTGTCCAACTTGTGGCCGAAAAATGGCGATTCGCACAGCAAGTACAGGTGTCTTCCTTGGTTGTTCAGGTTATGCATTACCACCAAAAGAGCGTTGTAAAACGACGATTAATCTTATTCCAGAAGCTGAATTATTAAATGTGCTAGATGAGGCTTCTGAGACCAAAGCCTTAATGGATCGTAAACGTTGTCCGAAATGCGGTACCGCGATGGATAGCTATATCATTGACCCACATCGTAAATTACATATTTGTGGTAATAATCCAAATTGTGATGGTTATTTGGTTGAACAAGGTCAATTCAAAATTAAAGGCTATGATGGTCCGATTGTAGAATGTGATAAATGCGGTTCAGATATGCATTTAAAACTCGGTCGTTTTGGTAAATATATGGGCTGTACCAACTGTGATAACACCCGTAAGATTTTGAAAAACGGCGAAGTTGCACCACCAAAAGAAGAGCCGGTTCATTTCCCTGAATTGAAATGTGAAAAATCTGATGCGTATTTTGTATTACGTGACGGTGCAAGTGGCGTGTTTATGTCAGCACATAACTTCCCGAAATCACGTGAAACTCGACCGGCAAAAGTGGCTGAATTAGCGCTTTATCGTGATCGTTTACCAGAAAAATTACGTTATTTAGCCGATGCGCCACAAAAAGACCCTGAGGGTAATGAAGCCATTATCCGCTTTAGCCGTAAAGAAAAACATCAATACGTGACTTCTGAAAAGAATGGCAAAGCCACAAAATGGATTGTGGATTATATTGATGGAAAATGGGTAGAACGGAAAAAGTAGGATGAACATAACGGTTTATTGCGGTGCCAGTTTAGGTCATGATTCTGCCTATCAGGCTGCCGCAAAAAAATTAGGAAAATGGATTGCTGATGGTCAACATACTTTAGTCTATGGTGGCGGAAAATTGGGATTAATGGGCGTGGTTGCAGATACTGTACTTGCTCATCAAGGAAAGGTAATTGGCATTATTCCTCAGTTTTTACAAGACAGAGAAGTTGCACATCCTAATTTGACCAAGACCGTGGTTGTTGAAAGCATGTCTGAGCGAAAAAATAAAATGGTTGAGCTTGGCGATGCTTATATTGCTTTGCCTGGTGGACCAGGCACTTTAGAAGAGATTGCTGAAGTGATTTCTTGGGCTCGAATAGGGAAAAATAATAATCCTTGTATTCTATTTAATGAAAAGGGGTATTTTGATTCACTAAAGTCCTTTTTTAGCCATATGGTGAAAGAAGGCTTCTTTACTCAAGGTGATTTTGAGAAGATTTTATTCTCGAATAATCTTCAAGAAATCGAAACCTTTATTGAACATTACCAACCTCCAGCGTTAAGAACATATTAAAAAAGTGCGGTTAAATTTGACCGCACTTTTTTTCATCTCAATATAATAAAAAAAGGCAGATTTTACTCTGCCTTTTTATCAAACAATTACCATTGGTAACCGATGCTTCCGCCCCAGTTTACATCACTGCGGGTATTGATACTTGCACCAACTTTAATCGAAATTTTATTGTTATCAGAATTTCGACCATAACCAACCGCTAATGCATTTTCATTGCGATAACCACCAACACCAACAGAAACTAAGCTTTTACCTGCTTCATTTGGACGTTGTAAGAAAGAAATCGCGGTTGCACCTGCAATACCTGCACGTAATTTACGATCAACGTGATCAATTTTGTTGTCTAAACGATTGATGTTGTTATTAATGTTTTTCACTGCATTATCAACATAACGTTTATTTACTGCATCTGTTGGGTCTTTCGGATCAGCCACATTCACAATACGATTATTGTGAACATCCAAGCCACCATGAGCATGGACTGTACCGCCAACGTTAAGATCACCCGTTGTTGTGACATTGGTAAATGTTGGCGTATCCGATACTGCAATGCTTAACACTTTGCCTTTTTTGTGGGTTAATTTAATATTTTTACCCGCATCAAGTGTTAACTTATCCATTTTTGTTGCTGTAGATTGAACCGTTTCTTCTGTTACTTCATTTACAACAGTACCTTCAGATGCACTTGCAGTCACATTAAATCCACGACCACCCGCATTTTTAATTTCATCTTTAGTTTTTTGTGAAAGATCCACTTTATAATTGGTCACTGTAGTTACAGTTACACCGTCTTTTCCAGTAACTTTGGTTGGTTCGCCCACTGTTACAGTAATTGCATCTGAGCCTGCTTCAACTGATGCTGAGGTGTCTTTTGCATTCACTGTAATTTTTGCAGCATTATCGCCATCTTCAACAACGACTTTAGTATTTTCACCATCTACAAAATTTACTTTGCCATGGGTATTAATACGTGATGTTTCTTTACCATTGTTTTGAATGTTAAAGCCTGCATTGTAATAAGCTTGGTATAATTGGCTACCATTTACCGCATCATTTGAAGTAGCCGTAATTCGACCCGCACCTACATTTTGGATCTGACGAACAAGTGTTCCATCACCGACAGATACTGCGCCTTTTTGAGTTGAAGAAGTACCATTGTAATTAACTGTTGTACCTGTCGCCTTATCGTCAAAAGAAGATAAGGCTTTTGCTGTCTGATCAAAATTATTGGCTGCACTACTTGAATAAGAACCTAATGTCACAGAGTTTTCATGCGTACCTTTAGCTTGAGTACCAATCACTACTGCACTAACCCCAGAGACGTTACTAGATGTACCAAGAGCAATGGAATTAACCGCAGAAGAATTACTATCTTTACCAACCGCAACTGCATTCATTGATGAAGCATTAGCATTAGAGCCAGATGCCAATGCATCACTACCGGAGGCCCTTGCTTTAGCACCTAAAGCCATTGAGCTTCCGCCACTAGCCTCTGCGCCATTACCTAATGC
>CABQSN010000191.1:0-3080 GCA_902466845.1 uncultured Haemophilus sp. | reverse complement strand
ATAGTCAGCAAAATACTGATCCAACAACCATTCATTAACCTTAGACGCAGTCGTTGGCCGCACATTGGCATTAAAATTAATAATCTTTGCCATCGTCCACCGACTAATTCCTACTAGTCCGGCTAATGTATTGATTGAAATATTCAATTCACCCTTTCGCCTTCGTAAAAGACGTAATTGTTTTTCTGTTAGTTTCAAATTTCATCTCTCCTTAACAACTTTTTGTTGTTAGATTAACAATAGGTCAACTCCTTATCGTTGTCAAGACTACATTTTGTTGTTTTGGTGTATTTTTTTTGTTAAACTATTTGCATGGAGGAATAGACCATATGAATAACATTAGATTCCTACGCGAAAAGAATGGTTTAACTCAAAATGCCCTAGGTAGAAAAGTTGGAATTTCTCAACAATCTATTAATAATTATGAAAACGAACGTCGTGAGCCACAGCTGAAGACCTGGCAAAAACTAGCTGATTATTTTGGGGTTTCGGTTTCATATCTGCAGGGTATTGATGAGGATCTTTCAAATTACGACTTATTTGTAGAAGAAAATCGAACGAAAAACTTCTCTAGATACAATGAGTATGCACTCGCCCATAATATAAAAGTTAATCCAATTAACAGAAAAATAGTTAATGGTTGGGTAACCAACATCGCTCCGCCTGATACAAATGAATTAAAAGTTTTAGTTGGACTACAGGATCATTTTTCTTTTGAAGAAGCACAAAAACTTGTTGCAGATGGGAATACAAAAGAATTGATATCAGAAGCACTCCCATCTGCTTATTTCCCTACCGTTGAAGATCGAGTACGAAATCATCAACAGCTAAATAGTGATGAACTACCGATTACAAGTCAAAGCTTAATTGATATGCTATGCTTGGTCTATCAGCAATATCGAGGCCAAGTAAGTCCTGACTTTATAAAAAACAAAGCCAATCTAACAACAGCCAAAAAGAAAAAAATCCTAAATGACTTCAGTGATCTGTTAGAACGTGAAATTACCCAAGATCTAGATAAATAGCTTTTCAATTACTCTTTCAAAACGCACAACCAATGCCGACTAGCCGTGCGTACATGGAGGAGAAAATGGCGTTTTATCAAAAATATCAACTTAAAAACGGCAAAATAAAATGGCTTGTAATGTATCGAGATAGTCTTGGCAAGCAGTATAAAAAAGGGGCTTCCGTACTAAGAAGGAAGCCCAGTTATATGTTGCAAATATTAAAGTTGAACGCGCAAGAGGCCGTGAAATCAACCATAATATGACCTATCGCGAAGTCTATGAAGAATTTTTCATTGGCCCGTATACTGCCAGTCGTGAGGAATCAACGGTTGTTAGATTTACTAGGGATTTCCGTTGTTATATCTTACCGACTCTTGGCGATCGACCTATTAAAAAGATTACGACTGCTGAATGCCAAGCTGCGGTAATGGAATGGTCCAAACACCGTAAGAACGTTGCTAAGCTAGGGCAGCAAGCAGCTATGATTTTCCGTGAAGCACTTGCCCAGCATTTAATTTACGAAAATCCAATGGCTAATGGTCTGATCAAATACCCTCGTGTAAAGCCAAGTCATCGACCAAAGAGCTTTACCAAATCTGAATTTCAGACCTTCATTAAAGCCCTAAAATCTGACTATCAGACCAAACTGCCACGAGCTTTTGCCTTTTTATGGCTGTTAGCTTTCACTGGTTGCCGTAAGTCTGAAGTTGCTGCATTAAAATGGCAAGATATAAATCTCGATGATGGCTATATCTATATTCATCATTCAGTAACCCGTAATCTACAGAACGGTTTAAAAATTGGCAAAACTAAAACCAGCTCCTCAGTGCGACACATACCAATTGACAAGCAAACTATTAAGGTACTTAGTGAATGGTACACTCATCAAAAGCAGGAAATGGAAATTCTTGGACTAGACTTTAAGAACAAAAAACAATTGCTATTCACTAATATCAATGGTGGACTGTTAACGCCAAGTAAACCTGGCAAATGGATGCATCAATTAGAAAAGGATCATAATCTACCGTACGTCACGCCCCACGGCCTCCGACATACTTATGGAACACTGCTTTTGGAAGCTGGAACACCTATTACTGATGTTTCCAAGTTATTAGGCCACAGCAATGTCGCTACAACGATGCAAGTTTATATTGACTTACACCCAGTAACCAGTCATCAGGCAGCTAATACCCTAGCTGCATTAGTTAATGACTAATTTTGTTACCTTTTTTGTTACCTAAAAACTATTCAGAATTTGAGATCCCTTTTATATCAATGGATTAGGCGCTTTTTTCGGGCAATCCATGCTTTTCCCACTTGCCCCATATAAAAAGCGTCAAAAATACTGATATAAAGGCATTCTTGATTGCATAGGTGTCCCAACGTACTAAAAAACGACCGTCATACGACAGTCGTTTTATTTTTTTCGTGGATCTTTAATCCCAGTAACAGCTTCCATGCCATCAGTTGTTACTACCAAAGTATGACCAAATTTTCGATAAGAACCCTCTGGCCATTTTTGCTTACTTTGACGGAGGCTGGTTTTAACGTAACTGTCACTTAAACCCCCAAATTTTTAAAGCCTCTACTGCCGTCATAATGTTTTTATCATTTAAGTTTATGTTCATTTGAAATCATCTTAGCAAATTATAGATTGATATTATAATAGCAAGAACTGAAAATAACAGGCCTAATTTAATTTTAGTCGGATTTTCCATGTTTCTCCTCCGTTTGTTATTATATACTAAAACAAGTGAGAGCTGGTTTCCCCTCTCACTTATTTCAAGAGTGTTAAGGCTTAATCCTAGCCAATCCAGCAATGCGATGATTGCTGCAATGATTGATGCGATTGCTGATATGGTTTCGAGCGGTGAAGCTTTTGCGCTCTTTTTTTGTAGTCGACGCAATAAAAAGTGTACGACTGAAATCCATTGTAGCCTTTTTTCAATCATATCAATGGCCGTGTTAGTTAATGTAAAGTTTAAGATTTTATTAAGATATGGTTTTATGTTACAAAACTATTGCATTTTTTAACAAAAGTAACAATAATGAAATATATAGACAATGCTTTTG
>CABQSN010000190.1:0-3253 GCA_902466845.1 uncultured Haemophilus sp. | reverse complement strand
GTTTGTTTATTGCCATTAAACATTCATTACGCATAACCACATCTTATCTATGCCGAGAGGGCGGAGAATAAAATACCCGAAAGGGGAATAATCCCAGCCTACTTGTGAAGGCTTTCGAACCTCTTGGCGACCCTATGAGGTCAAATCTTAATATCGAAAAATTCACAAGGAGACAGTTATGTCTAATCAAATTTCAACCCAAACAATTTCATTCAACAATCAATCATTAATTACCGTTGAACAAAATGGCAATCACTATGTTGCTATGAAGCCTATTTGTGAAAATATAGGATTATCATGGGAGCCACAACTGTTACGGATTAAACGTGATAATGTGTTAAGTTCAACTATGATCGTCATGATCATAGTAGCCGAAGATGGTAAAAAACGTGAAATGATCTGCTTACCAATCGAATATTTAAACGGTTGGTTATTTGGTATTGATATTAATCGTTGTAACCCAGAAATCCGTGACACATTAATCAAATATAAAAAAGAGTGTTATCAAGCGTTACATAATTATTGGTTTAATGGTAAAGCTGAACGTAAAACTACGGTAGATGATCGCACAGGCCTACGCAATGCCGTAAATATGTTGGTGAGTAAAAAAGGCTTAATTTATTCCGATGCCTATCATTTAATCCACCAACGCTTTAACGTGGAATCAATCGAAGATTTGACATTAGAGCAGTTACCGCAAGCGGTGGAGTATGTTCACAGAATCGTGCTTGAGGGCGAGTTGATTACAACGCCTAAAAAAGATGAGTGCTTTAATTTTGAATTTACCGAGTATGAACTTCAAGAGCTTGCTTGGTTATGGTTCGCTTTCAAACGTGGCGTCGGCACATTCCAACACATTGAAAGGGCCTTTAACGTGTTAGGCTCGAATATGAGCGGGCAAATCTACGGACAGGCTTACGAATATTTAAGTGTATTACGCTCAACAAACCAAATCTTAAACCGCATCACAAGCGATTTTAACATCGACCCAATGACAAACTGGCGTGTATTAAAACACTTGAGAGGCTTTAATCCAAAAGCAGTCAAAATCGACTTCTAAAACACCACAAAATCCGACCGCACTTTTCCTCAAGAAATCCGTGTGGCGGATTGCTACACCCTAAATTCACTAAATCGACTAAAAAGGAAACAAAAATGCAAAAATTTACTGATGTATTCGCTGAAACCATCCCATTTCTTTGTAAAACAGCCATCGCCTTTGCACTCGCTTTTTTAATTGGCGGTATCGCCTACTGTTTTGCCGATGAACCCACCGACTGGCACGACAACACACTAAGCGAACAAATCCAACAAGAAGAACGCGCGAAAGCAAAAGCACAATGGCGTGAAGAAAACGGCATCTATCAAGCGAATTTAACGCCACAGGTAAATGCTGATATGTATCGTTATGTCGAGCAAAAACAAGCCGAAATTAACCGCACTTGGAGTAAATAATGAAAGTGGAAAGTTACAAAACAAAAATCATCCGTACAGAAACTGGAAAATATTTTGGAGAATTGTGGGTGAACAATAAGCTGTACCAAAAAACCGCCTACTTTGCCAATGAAGCCATTGCAACCTTACGTCTAAATAAACGAATCGAAAATTTTAATGCAATGGAAAACACCAAAATTCCGCCTTATCAAAAAGATGCGGAAACCAATCAATTTACTGCAACACCGAAAGAAAGTGCGGTAGAAAAAGAAGTGGTTATAACAAAGCCACAAGGACTGACACGCACCCAGCCTAAAACCAACGTCAAAACCAAGAACAAACCGACTCCCCCCCGTCGAAAACCGTTCACCCCTTATGGATTAAACGGCTATTTTGTAGATAAACAAGGCAATATCCGCTTGCATTTAGACCGAAAAGCACACGCACATACTATCGTGCTAAACCCTGAAATGTTCTCGATGCTTGCCAATATGGTGCAAGCCACACAGGAGCAAAACAATGAAACCTTCCGATGATTACTACTATCAACTTAATGCAGCTCACCAACGTGAAGTTGATTGGCAGGCGGGCTATGAAATCGCCTTAGATGAAGTCGCTACTGAAATCGACAATGATTTAAAACAAGGCGACCAAACGCATTATCACGAACTCACCGAAATGTTGTGTGATAACGATAATTTCTGGCTTGCTATTGGTAGCGGTGCAAGTTATGAGCCTTATAGACAAGAGGCGATTAAGAAAATTGCAGAGCGTGAATTGCACGCAAGAATGAATGATTATGACCCAGATTAATGGAGATGAGATATGGCGGAAATAGCAAACATTTTCTCTACAGAAATAAAAGAAAATGAACAACACAATGGGATGATTGATACTCAATCGGCAAGAGAAAGCCAAGAAGTACAGGCTATGATGGTTATAGCGAAACGATTCCCACGCGATCCAATTGATGCAATGGACCGAATTTTAAAATCTTGTACAAGAAAGACTTTGGCTCAAAGTGCGGTTTACTCCTACCCTAGAGGAGGACAATCAGTAGAAGGTCCATCAATCCGACTAGCTGAGACGTTAGCTCAAGAATGGGGAAATATTCAATTTGGTATCAGAGAATTAAGCCAATCTAATGGAGAAAGTACTGTTGAGGCTTTTGCTTGGGATATTCAAACAAATACAAGACAAGTTAAGGTCTTTCAAGTACCACACGTTAGATATACAAAAAAAGGAAAACAAATTCTTACAGACCCTAGAGATATATATGAAGTAGTAGCAAATAACGGCGCTAGACGATTAAGAGCTTGTATTTTAGGGGTTATCCCTGGCGATGTAATAGAGGCCGCAGTTGAACAATGCTCAGTTACATTGAAAGCAAATGAAGATGTTTCCCCAGAAGGATTAAAGAAAATGGCTGGTATTTTCTTTGATAACTTTGGAGTAACGCAGGACATGATTGGAAAGCGTTATCAATGTAAATTTGAATCATTGCGACCTGCTCAAGTTGTTCAATTAAGAACAATCTACCAGTCAATGAAAGATGGTATGTCTCAGCCTAGAGATTGGTTTGATGTTGAGCCTGAAAAACAAGTTATAAATTCAAGCGTTGATGATGAAACGTTTAACAACTGCAAACAAAGCATTATCAACGGTGAGACTACTCTACAAGACTTGTGCGATAGTGGAGCTTATGAATTTAGCCAAGAACAGATTGCGGAATTAGAGGCGGTTGAGAATGAAAATGTACAAGCTGAAAGCTAGATGCTCTGGCTTGGCTGATTTAATGGTAAAGCCTAAAAGCGGTAAT
>CABQSN010000189.1:0-3260 GCA_902466845.1 uncultured Haemophilus sp. | reverse complement strand
TGTGCTTCTACTTATAGCCCAATGGATTTAATTAATCCACGTTCTGCTGTATCAGGTGCAACACCAATCATCAAAGAATCTGAACATTTCTTCTTTGACTTGCCTGCTTTTGAAGGGATGTTAAAAGAATGGACTCGCTCTGGTTCACTTCAACCTGAAATTGCAAACAAAATGCAAGAATGGTTTGAAAGTGGCTTACAACAATGGGATATCTCTCGTGATGCACCTTATTTTGGTTTTGAAATTCCAGGTGCAAAAGATAAATTCTTCTATGTTTGGCTAGATGCCCCAATCGGCTACATGGCTTCATTCAAAAATCTCTGCGATCGTGAAGGCATTGATTTTAATGAATTCTGGGCAGAAAACAGCGATGCAGAACTTTATCACTTTATCGGTAAAGATATCGTGTATTTCCATAGTCTGTTCTGGCCAGCAATGTTAGAAGGGAGCGAATACCGCAAACCAACCAATGTGTTTGCTCACGGTTATGTCACCGTAGATGGCGCCAAAATGTCAAAATCACGCGGTACATTTATCCAAGCCAGCACCTATTTAAATCACATTGATCCAGAATGTTTACGTTATTACTATGCGGCTAAATTAAACGATCGCATCGAAGATCTTGATTTCAACTTGGAAGATTTCGTTCAACGTGTCAATACGGATATCGTTAATAAATTAGTCAATTTAGCTTCTCGTAATGCAGGCTTTATCACAAAACGCTTTGAAGGCAAATTAGCAGATAAATTAGAAGACGAAGCACTTTTCGCTGAATTCACTGCACAAGCTGAACAAATTGCTGCTTATTATGAAAGCCGCGAATACAACAAAGCGATTCGTGAAATCATGACATTAACCGATAAAGCCAATAAATATATCGATGAAAAAGCCCCTTGGGTCATTGCAAAAGAAGATGGCAAAGAGACAGAATTACAAGCGGTTTGCTCAATGGGTATCGAGCTTTTCCGTGTATTAATGTCTTACTTAAAACCGGTTCTCCCAAAACTGGCTGAACGTGCAGAAGCGTTCTTACAAACAGAACTAACTTGGAATAATATTGCACAGCCTTTATTAAGTCATCAACTTACTCCATTTAAAGCGCTTTTCTCTCGTTTAGAGAAAAAACAAATTGATGCTGTTGTAGAAGAAACTAAAGCACTTTTCGCTGAAGCAAACAAAGCGACAGAAAAAACAGCGGCAAAAGCGACCGCACTTTCAAATGTCGAACCTATTGCTGACACCATTACCATTGACGATTTTGCTAAAATCGATATGCGTGTGGCAAAAGTACTGAAATGCGAAGCCGTACCAGAATCAAACAAACTCTTGCGCTTTGAATTAGATTTAGGTGACCATACTCGCCAAGTGTTCTCTGGCATTAAAGCGGCTTACAACAAACCTGAAGAATTAGAAGGTCGTTTTGTTATTGTGGTTGCAAATCTTGCACCGCGTAAAATGAAATTCGGCGTATCGGAAGGGATGATACTTTCTGCTGGTACTGGCGGAAGTGATTTATTCTTACTTTCAGCTGATAGCGGTGTCACTGCCGGTATGCAAGTAAAATAATTTAATATTTAGGCGACTTCGGTCGCCTTTTTTATTGCCAAATAGAATTAAATACCCTACCATATCAATCAGCTATTTATCACGCAAATTAAAAGGAATTCATTATGACAAACGAACTTATCTGCTATAAACAAATGCCGGTTTGGACAAAAGATAAATTACCTAAAATGTTCCAAGAAAAACATAATACTAAAGTGGGAACTTGGGGCAAACTTACAGTGCTAAAAGGTAAACTTAAGTTTTATGAGCTAACTGAAGATGGTGATATTATTACTGAGCATATTTTCACGCCAGAAAGTAACATTCCGTTTGTCGAGCCACAAGCCTGGCATCGAGTTGAAGCACTTTCTGATGACTTAGAATGTACGCTTGGTTTCTATTGCACAAAAGAAGATTACTTCAGCAAAAAATATAATATGACTGCAACGCACGGTGATGTGGTTGATGCCGCTAAAATTATTAAGCCTTGCAAAGTGTTAGATTTAGGCTGCGGACAAGGTCGTAACTCCCTTTATTTAAGTTTAAAAGGTTATGATGTGACTTCTTGGGATCACAACGAAAACAGCATTGCCTTCTTAAACGAAACTAAAGATAAAGAAAACTTAAATATCAAAACTGCTGTTTATGATATTAACACCGCTAATATTCAAGAAAACTACGACTTTATTGTATCAACCGTGGTATTTATGTTCTTAAATCGTGAGCGAATTCCAGCTATTATTAAGAATATGCAAGAACACACCAACCCAGGTGGTTACAACTTAATTGTAGCCGCAATGTCTACACCTGAGGTGCCTTGTCCACTTCCGTTCTCATTTACATTCTCTGAAGGTGAATTGAAAGAATATTATAAAGATTGGGAATTCTTAGAATATAACGAAAATATGGGCGAATTACATAAAACCGACGAAAACGGCAATCGGATCAAATTAAAATTTGCGACAATGTTAGCAAGAAAAAAATAATTCGCTAATTTAGAAAAGAAAATGACCGCACTTTGTCACATAAAGTGCGGTCATTTTTTATAGTATTTTAATTACTCTTCAATAGAGCGTAATAATTCGTTGATACCTACTTTACCTAAAGTTTTTGCATCAACTTTTTTCACGATCACTGCACAGTATAAGCTGTATTTACCACATTTTGATGGAAGGCTACCTGAAACCACTACAGAACCAGCAGGAACGCGACCGTAGAACACTTCACCAGTTTCACGATCATAGATTTTAGTTGATTGACCGATGAATACGCCCATAGAAATCACACAACCATCTTCCACAATCACGCCTTCAACCACTTCAGAACGTGCACCGATAAAACAGTTATCACCGATAATGGTTGGGTTTGCTTGTAATGGCTCTAATACACCACCGATGCCTACACCACCAGATAAGTGAACGTTTTTACCAATTTGTGCACAGGAACCGACAGTGGCCCAGGTATCAACCATCGTGCCTTCATCAACATATGCGCCGATGTTGACGTAAGACGGCATCAGCACGGTGTTACGGGCAATAAACGCACCCTGACGTACCGCCGCTGGTGGTACAACGCGGAAGCCTTCTTTCTGGAAACGTGCTTCGTCGTAGTCGGCGAATTTCATCGGCACTTTGTCGAAGTAGCGGCTTTCTGCCCCTTCGATCACCTGATTATCATTAATACGGAAAGAGAGCAGCACCGCTTTTTTCAACCAC
>CABQSN010000188.1:0-3277 GCA_902466845.1 uncultured Haemophilus sp. | reverse complement strand
TAAAGCACGGTTTACGGCGACAGACGCTTTGGCTAAATCTTTGTTGTTAACTAATGCTTGTTCTACCACACGATTTAATTGTGAATCATTGTAAAGTGCCCACCAGTTTTCTTTTACATTAAATTGTTTGGTGATTTCCGCATAATTTTGGTAATCCTGCTGGCTCGCTTTATAAGAATCGCCGATGTTAGCACAACCTGCTAGAGCAGTTGCCATTGCAATTGCTAAGGTTAATTTTTTCATTTTTAACATGGATTTTTTCCTTTCTTTTAAATTAAAGTGCGGTCAAAAATTAGTGAGAATTTTAACCGCTCTTTTGTGTTTTACAAAATTTCTTTATTCTCTCGCAAGAGCTGTAATCGGATCTAATTGTGCCGCACGTTTTGCCGGCATATAACCGAAGATCACACCAATCAGGGTAGAGAAGACCACTGCGGCAACAATTGAGCCAGTTGAGAATGCCATCGTAAAGTCAGTCATAAATACGTTAAAGAGCAGACCGATTAAACCTGAAAGCAGAATCCCCGTCACACCGCCAATTAAACAAATCAACACGGCTTCAATTAAAAATTGTTGCAGAATATTAAATTGTCTCGCGCCAATAGCCATGCGCACACCAATCTCTTTAGTTCGCTCTGTTACGGAAACCAACATAATATTCATCACCCCAATCCCACCAACGATTAATGAAATAAAGGCGATAGAGGAAATGAGCAATTTCATCGTGCCGGTTGTGCTTTCAATGGTTTGTTTAATGGTATCGCTATTCATGATGAAGAAATCTTTTTTACCATGACGCATAGTGAGCAATTCAGTAATTCCTTTTTCAGCAACTGTCGTATTGACGGAATCATCTATTTTTACGGTAATTGAACCAATTTTTTTACTGCCCGAAATACGATTCATCACGGTGGTATAAGGGGCATAGAGATTAAGTGAACTACTTGCCCCGCCCATTTGTTTATCAGATACCACGCCAATAATACGTAATGGACGTTTATTAAACATCACAATTTTGCCGATGGGATTTTCATCTGGGAAAATCGACTTTTTCGCACTTTCATCGATTAAGGCTACTTGGTTGTTATCAGCAACATCTTGAGCAGAAAATAAATTACCGGATTTTAGTTTTAATCCATCTACATCAAAATATTGTTCGCCTACACCTTTTAAACTGGTCGAGGAGAAAGTTTGGTTGCCATAAATCAATGTGCCACTTGATGAGCTATTCGGGGTGACACTTTGTACATAGCTTTGTTGATTTAAGGCAGTGGCATCATTAATTGTGAGATTCTGCATTTGTTCAGCACGACGATCACCAAAGCCTGTACCATTAAAAATCGTTATGGTGCTCGTCCCAATTCCTCGAATATTTTCTAAGATTTTTTGCTGTGAACCATTTCCCAATGCCACGACAGAAACCACAGACGTAATCCCGATGATAATCCCGAGCATGGTTAAAAGAGAACGCATTTTGTGGGCAATAATAGCACTCACAGACATACGAAAGGCTTCTACAAATTGATCTTTGCTAAACCCAAAGTGCGGTTTAGATTTGGTTGGATTTTCGACCGCACTTTTTACTGTTTCTTTTTGCGTATCGCCAATGATTTCACCGTCTTTAATTTCAATCACACGATTCGCACTGGCCGCAATTTCTCGGTCGTGGGTTACCATAATAATGGTGTGTCCCTCTGCGTGTAATTGACGCAGAATTTCCATTACATTTTGACCACTTTGCGAATCCAATGCGCCAGTGGGTTCATCGGCTAAAATAATTTCACCGCCATTCATCAACGCACGCGCAATACTCACACGTTGTTGCTGACCACCAGAAAGCTGGCTTGGTTTATTTTGCCATTTATCGCCTAAACCTAATTTTTCTAAAAGTTGTTTCGCACGAGAAAGACGTTTTTCTTGCGACATTCCTGCATAAATAGCAGGCAAGGCGACGTTTTCAGCGGCAGTTAAACTCGACAATAAGTTATAGCGTTGGAAAATAAAGCCGAATTTTTGGCTACGTAAATCTGAAAGCTGATCTTTGCTTAATTCAATGGTTTCTTTACCATTGATTTTGTAAGAACCACTGGTTGCTGTATCCAAGCATCCGATGATATTCATCAAGGTCGATTTACCCGAACCAGATTGCCCAATAATCGCCACAAAATCGCCTTTTTCAATATTTAAAGAAACATTCTTTAAAATATGAACACGATTTTCGCCTTCACCGAAGTAACGGTTGAGATCTTTAATTTCAATAATATTCATTAATTTTCTACCGCACTTTTAGAACATTCTTGGACCACGAGGCATAGAGCCAACTTGTTCACCATTCGCGACTTGCGAAACAATGACTTTTTCACCTTCGTTACCTTCGTTTAAACCCGATTTGATTTCAGTGTGGAAATCATTTTGTACACCGGTTTCAACTTCACGCGGTTCAGACTGATTTTTGTCATTCAATACATTTACAAAGCTTTTGCCATCACGTTTTTGAATAGCCATATTGGAAACCAATAACACGTCTTTTGCATTGGCAATTTTGATGTTGTTTTCTGTTGTCATTCCGATGCGTAAAGTGCGATCAGGGTTATCAATCAATACATTAGCGTAATAGTAAATCGCACTGGTTGTGGAGCTACTACTGCTTGAACTTGTCGAAGATGACGTTGAAGAGCTATCAGTTATCGTCGTATTGGCAGGATCAACAGAATCAATGACAGAGTGATACACCGTTTGGCTATCTGATAAAATAGTAAAGCTGACTTCTTGGCCAGCCTTAACTTTAGTAATATCGCCTTCTGAAATTTCAGGCTTAATTTTCATTTTGCTTAAATCGGCAATGGTCACAATCGTTGGGGTAGTTTGGTTGGCATTAACGGTTTGACCTTCTGAAACAGGCACAGAAATAACGGTACCATCCATTGGTGCGGTGATTTTGGTGTAGCCCACATTGGTTTCTGCGGTATTTACTTCAATTTCAGCTTGTTTGATATTGGCTTCAATGGCTTCCATTTCCGCTTTCGCATTATCAAGGGTGCTTTTTGCGGTATTCACACTATCCAAAGATGTCGCTTTTTGCATATAAAGTTTTGATAAGCGGTTATAGCTTGAAAGGGCTACATCGTAAGCAGTTTTCTTCGCTTTTAATTGTGCTTGATAGCTAACCAATGCCGCTTTTTTGGTATTTAAGGTGTTAATTTGGGTTGTGGAATCAATATCAGCGATCATTTCGCCTTTTTTGATTTCTTGTCCTAATTTGACATAGAGTTTGGTG
>CABQSN010000187.1:0-3385 GCA_902466845.1 uncultured Haemophilus sp. | reverse complement strand
AATTACCAGCTCATCCAAAGTAGTTAAGCTACTTAAATTTGATTTAGATGAGCTTATATTGGTGATTGTCTGTATATCACATTTCCAGTCAGGCACTGTTTTATGTGAAATTAAATTTTGTAGAAGAGTTGGAATCTCAATATTTATTTTAGAAGAGATACTATGCTCATATTTGCTGTAATACCATTCTATAAAATGCCCAGAAAAATAATGCCAAAAATATCGTTTAGCTCCTAGCATATTATCGGATTTTAATTGAGGCTTAAAATCACATCTATTGTTATGAAGAATGTGCTGTAAGTTAAACTTGACTATCAATAACGGCGTGAGTATACGCAGGATTCCTTCTATTGATGCGGTTGCTGAAATCATTTTTGCATTCGTGCGGAACATCATATTTTCTCCTTATTACTGATGAGACATTGGCTACGAGATAGTATAAATAAATCATATTGGGTTTACATTAACTTTATACTTTCGATGATTTCAAAAACTTACTATTAATGCTCATTATCAAAGATGTCACAATGGCTTGTATATGTTCAAAAAATTTCTTAATGCTTTTAAAAATACTGCTCCAGCACAAAATAGTTTACCTACTTCACAAATGAATCTATTTCTGCTGATGGATGATTTTTGCCACAATCTGCGAAAAAATTGCTAGACACACCTTTTCGCCAACAACATTTAAAAACTATCTGGCAAAATGTTTCCATGTATCCAGATATGTTTAATAAACTGTACCAAAAACCTATTGAAAAATATGCAGAAATAGTTCAATTGTTACCTGCTTCTGAGTCTCACTATCACTCCCATATGGCAGTATCGGCTTTCACCGAGAAAAGTCAGAACTTAATCCCTCTTGATTATATTGCTGCTCTCGTTGGTTATCCATATCAACACACTGCGAACGTTATCGTAAAACAGCTTAACTTTCCAAAAGGTGTAAGATTAAAAGAAAAATCGCACCCAAGATGGATAGCTGGTGAAGTTATTCGCTGGTGTAGAATTAACGCCAAGCGAATTAAATAACCTTTCAAATTTTCCACCATTGGCACAATTCACTTCTATGATATAATGCTCTAAACAAGGATATTTTATTCAATCCGATTTAGAGCAACTACGCCAAAATTACGCCAAAAGTCAAAAATCTCTTTCAAAATCAATGTAGAAAGAAACTGACCCTAGGCACCACAGAATTTATAAGCTCTGAAGTTATTCAGGGCTTTTTTATTAGCTAAAGTAAATCAATATGACAGAACAAAACCAAGATAAAAAACAGACTTATAATTTCAATAAATTGCAAAAACGCCTTCGTCGTAATGTAGGCAATGCAATTGCTGATTTTGGCATGATTGAAGATGGTGATAAAGTGATGGTTTGTCTTTCTGGTGGTAAAGACAGCTATACGCTTCTCGATATTTTGTTGAATTTACAACAAAGTGCACCGATTAAATTTGATATCGTTGCAGTCAATTTAGACCAAAAACAGCCCGGTTTTCCTGAGCATGTTTTACCTGAATATCTGCAAAGTATTGGTGTGGATTATAAAATCGTTGAAGAAAATACTTATGGCATCGTAAAAGAGAAAATCCCAGAAGGTAAAACAACGTGCTCTCTCTGCTCTCGCCTACGCCGTGGTATTTTATACCGTACAGCAACTGAACTTGGTGCAACAAAAATTGCACTTGGTCATCATCGTGATGATATGTTAGCTACCCTGTTTCTGAATATGTTCTACGGTGGAAAATTAAAATCGATGCCACCGAAATTAATTTCAGATGACGGCAAGCAAATTGTGATTCGTCCATTGGCTTATTGTAAAGAAAAGGATATTGAAAAATATGCCATAGCCAAAGAATTCCCAATTATTCCTTGTAATTTATGTGGTTCTCAACCTAATCTACAACGTCAAGTAGTAAAAGAAATGCTGAATACTTGGGACCGTCAATATCCTGGACGTTTAGAAACCATGTTTAGCGCCATGCAAAACATTACGTTGTCACACTTATGTGATCCAAAACTCTTCGATTTTAAAGGTATTAAGCACGGTCAAGCACTTGATGGTATTGAAGGAGATACCGCATTTGATGAAGAGCGTATCGAACCAATGAAATTTGATGATGAAGATGCATCTGACTATTCCGATAATGAAATGATCAGCTTTAAAGAAGTGAATTAATATGATTACCGTACAAGGAAAACAAATTGAAACCGACACCTCTGGCTATTTACTTAATATTGATGATTGGAATGAAGAGGTGGCAAAACACATCGCTCAGCTAGAAGGTGTGGAACTGACCGACGCTCACTGGGAAGTGATTCATTTTGTGCGTGATTTCTATCAAGAATATAACACCTCCCCTGCGATTCGCATGCTGGTAAAAGCCATGTCAGAAAAATTAGGTACTGATAAAGGTAATAGCCGCTATTTGCAACGACTCTTCCCTGACGGACCTGCTAAGCAAGCAACGAAACTGGCAGGTCTGCCAAAACCAGCTAAATGCTTATAGAATGCCGTAACCGCGCGATAAAGCGCGGTTATTTTTTTACTTAAATTTCGCTATATACAAAAAAATACAATCGCTATATACTTATAAAAACAACGAATTTTAAGTATATGAACAAATCTTCCCTTACCTTTCCCCTTTTACTTTGCCTACTTATTGGACTCATTTTATGTTCACTCTCTTGGGGGCGCTTTGCGATTCCGCTTGAGAATGTTGTACAAAGTCTTATTGGTAATAATATCAATGATGTGCAAAACAACATCATTTTTAATCTTCGTTTGCCTCGTGTAATTGCTGCCATGCTTGTCGGTGCTTCATTAGCTATTGCGGGTGTTGTGTATCAAGGTATTTTCCGTAATCCTTTGGTTTCACCGGATATTTTAGGCGTGTCTAATGGTGCTTGTGTCGGTGCTGCATTGGCGATTTTAATCGGTTCGGGGATGCTGGGCATTCAAGCCTTTGCCTTTGTCGGTGGTTTGATTGCCGTCTTGCTCACCATGAATTTACCACGTTTAATTCAGCGCGATTCAACCATTGTTTTAGTGCTGTCTGGCATTATTGTTTCGGGCTTTATGATGGCGACATTAGGCCTATTGAAATATCTTGCTGATCCTGAAACTCAGCTGGCTGATATCGTTTACTGGCAATTAGGTAGCCTAACCAAATCCAACTACGACAACTTGCTCATCCTTTCACCAATCATTTTGCTCACTACCCTTGGCTTATTTTTAATGCGTTGGCGTATCAATGTGCTTTCATTAGGTGATCGTGAGGCAAAATTAATCGGAGCCAATATCCGATTAGAACGAGGTTTAATGGTGGTTTGTGCTACGTTGCTGACGGCATCATCGGTTTGTTTAAGCGGCACAATTGGT
>CABQSN010000186.1:0-3440 GCA_902466845.1 uncultured Haemophilus sp. | reverse complement strand
TGATGATAAGGTAGCCCAATTGAATTGCCAAAAACCAACAAATTAGTCTTATTTAGATGGTATTTTATAAAAAGTGCGGTTAATTTTTTCAGTGTTTATAAAATAATGTGAAAATAGACCGCACTTTTTTATTGGTTTCACTATGCAATTTGAATCTCATTTTTGGCAAAAAAAATCGCTCCTTGAAATGACGGAATCCGAATGGGAAGCCTTATGTGATGGCTGCGGGAAATGCTGTTATCGAAAATACATTCAAGGGCGAGGCAAACGTGAAAAACTCTATTACACACGCATTGCTTGCAATCTCTTAGATGTGGAAACAGGGAAGTGTCGTAATTATCCTGAACGTTTCAAGATTGAGAGTGATTGTACGAAATTAACCAAAAAGAATTTGCCTGATTTTGGATGGTTGCCGAATACCTGTGCCTATCGTTTATTGTATGAAGGTAAACCTTTGCCAGAATGGCATCCCTTAATCAGTGGCGATCCTAATTCAGTAAAAAATGCAGGCATTTTAATTCAAGATGGCGTACATGAAGAAGATGTCATTGATTGGTTTGAATTTGTCATTGAAACTGAATAAATTTTCACTTATATACTTTTTGAAATTTGTTTTTTGATGTAGGTCACAATTTGCGACATTGACAATTGTATTTCAACTGCGCTTACCTATAATACTTAATAAGTATTATATAGATGTATCAGTCGTTGTATGCAAATGTCCTTATCACTTAAACAATCTGCTGAAAAACTTGGCATTTCGTTTTCCCATTATGATATTGATGGGCATTTAATTGATACGTTGCCAACCAGTATTGATTATTTTATCGAGCAGTTGCAATTTCCGCCGAATATTGGACAAAATCAGCCGTTCCAAAATGTCATATATGCCTTTGAAAACGAACCCATTCATGATGATTTAACCGCGTTTTCTTATCCTTCTGATGCTTCTTTGCGTTATCAATTGCTTGACGAGCAAAACCAAATTCAGTTTGAAAATACAATTCCATATTCAACCGCACTTTCATTGCCTGCTTTGCCTGTTATCTATCATCGTTTAATGCTTTTTGCTGCTCAACAAACGAGAAAATACAATCGGTTGTAAATAATCAAGCTTGCAAAGCATAAAGGAGTATGTCATGACGAAACTAGTCGCGCAATCAGTAATTAATTCATTTTTTGATGGCAAACATGCCGATCCTTTTGCTGTATTAGGCATGCATGAAACTCATAATGGTATTGAGGTTCGCGCTTTATTACCGGATGCAGATAAAGTCGAAGTGATTGATAAAGAAAGTCAATCTATCGTTGTCGTTCTTGAAAAAGTGGATGATCGCGGATTTTTTACTGCGATTGTACCAGAGATTCATCATTTCTTTGTCTACCAATTAAAAGTGTATTGGGGTGCAGAAGCCCAAATTATTGAAGATCCGTACCGTTTCCATCCGATGATTAATGATTTAGATCAATGGCTATTAGCAGAAGGTTCGTTACTACGCCCTTATGACGTATTAGGTGCACATTTTACTGAATGTGATGGTGTACCAGGCGTAAATTTCCGTGTATGGGCTCCAAATGCGAAACGCGTTTCATTGGTGGGTGATTTCAACTATTGGGACGGTCGCCGTCATCCAATGCGTTTCCATCCTGCAAGTGGTGTGTGGGAATTATTCTTACCAAAAGGTAGCCTTGGTCAACGCTATAAATTTGAATTGATTGATTGCAATGGCAACCTTCGTTTGAAAGCCGATCCTTATGCATTCAGATCGGAATTACGTCCGGATACCGCATCAGAAATCAGCATGTTACCGGATGTAGTTGAAATGACGGAGCAACGTCGTCAAGCGAATCAACGTAATCAACCTATTTCGATTTACGAAGTACATTTGGGATCATGGCGTCGTAATTTAGAAAATAATTTCTGGCTTGATTATGACCAAATTGCTGATGAACTCATTCCTTATGTCAAACATATGGGCTTTACTCATATTGAGTTTTTACCGCTCTCCGAATTTCCATTCGATGGCTCTTGGGGCTACCAACCGATAGGCTTGTATTCTCCAACCAGCCGTTTCGGTACGCCAGAAGCTTTTAAACGTTTAGTCGAAAAAGCACATAAAGCAGGCATAAATGTGATTTTAGACTGGGTACCAGGACATTTCCCAAGTGATACACATGGACTAGTTGCATTCGATGGCACTGCGTTATATGAGTATGCTGACCCGCGTGAGGGCTATCACCAAGACTGGAATACTTTGATTTATAACTATGGTCGTAATGAAGTAAAAAACTTCTTATCCAGCAATGCACTGTATTGGCTTGAACGCTTTGGTTTAGACGGTATTCGTGTGGATGCAGTTGCATCAATGATTTATCGAGATTATAGCCGAGCAGAAGGTGAATGGATTCCGAATCAATATGGCGGTCGTGAAAACTTAGAAGCCATTGAATTCTTAAAACATACCAACTGGAAAATCCATTCTGAGATGTCTGGCGCGATTTCCATTGCCGAAGAATCCACTTCTTTTGGTGGTGTAACTCATCCGACAGAAAACGGTGGTCTTGGATTTAATTTTAAATGGAACATGGGCTGGATGAATGACACCCTAAGTTATATGAAACTCGATCCGGTTTATCGTCGTTATCATCACGACAAAATGACCTTCGGGATGATTTATCAATACAGCGAAAACTTTGTATTACCGCTTTCTCACGATGAGGTGGTACACGGTAAATGTTCGTTACTCGGCAAAATGCCAGGTGATGCATGGCAAAAATTCGCTAACTTGCGTGCTTACTACGGTTATATGTGGGGCTATCCAGGCAAGAAATTATTATTCATGGGCAATGAATTTGCTCAAGGTCGCGAATGGAATTATGAAGAAAGCTTGGATTGGTTCTTACTTGATGAAAACCATGGTGGCCTATGGCATAAAGGTGTATTGCAATTAGTCAAAGATTTGAACGGAATTTATCAAAAAAATGCACCGCTTTTTGAATTAGACGGCGAACCTGAAGGTTTTGATTGGTTAGTGGTAGATGATGCGGAAAATTCAGTCTTTGCTTTTGAACGTAAAAGCAGTAATGGCGAACGCATTATTGTAATCAGTAATTTCACACCTGTGCCACGCGAAGGCTACCGTATCGGTGTAAATGTAGCGGGTGAATACGAAGAAATTTTGAATACTGACTCAATGTATTATCAAGGTTCAAACGTAGGTAATTTTGGCTTGGTAGAAAGCGAAGCGATCGCAAGTCACGGACGTGACAATTCGATTAGCGTGACCATTCCGCCACTAGCAACGATCTATTTAAAATATAAAGCATAATAATAGCGAAGAACACGATGTTTAGGATTTATAACAATGGCAAACCTTCCCCAATGGGATATTCGCAAACGCTGGAAAACGGAGTAAAAATTTCGAATTTTGCACTGTTTT
>CABQSN010000185.1:0-3464 GCA_902466845.1 uncultured Haemophilus sp. | reverse complement strand
ATAAATCCCGACACTATAATCCCCTCTTTAGCAAAGAGGGGTTAGGGGAGATTTGGCAGAGCGACTTAACGCTCATACTCAATCAGCCCTCACATTCTCCAAAAATAAATAAATCTGCTCAACTACCGCTTCAATTTCACGCATTACTTCATCATTGCTAAACCGCATCACCGTAAAACCAAGTGAATTTAATTCTGCATCTCGCAATGCGTCTTTTTCCTGATAATCAGGTTCATAATGCTGACTACCATCTAATTCAATAATCAGCTTTGCTTTCGCACAATAAAAATCAACGATATAACTTAAAAGTGGCTTTTGTCGATTAAATCGAAATCCTAATAATTGATCTCGATTGATGCGTTGCCATAATTTTCTTTCCGCATCCGTTTGATCCACTCGCAGTTTCTGCGAATTCTCTTTTAAGTATTTTTCATAGGGTTGCATGAACGCTATTTTTTACCGTTTTCAATACTCTCACTCAACACCTGTTGAAAACGCTCGTAATCACAAAAGCCATGTTCATCTTTTTCACAGCCCTTGAGGGTTAATGCCGTTTGGTTTGGTGGTGTCGCTAAACTTAATGGCGTGATATTAATCAGCTGTTCGGTGGTTTGATACACATAATCCAACTTAAATTTGAGCTTCCCACTTGGTTTGTGTTTCCACACTTCAAATAACAACTTGCCACCGATTGGGATATTTTCCAATGAATCATTCAACTCATAAGGCTCAACACCTAGTGCTGCAAGCAGAGCAACGATATTAGAATCGTGTCCAACCAATAAGTTAATTTTGTTTTCACTATTTAGCTGTTGCTGAATAAATGCTAACAACGGGTATGACGCATTTTGTGCTAACGCTTCGTTATTTTTAAATAACGTGCGGTAATATTCGTTTTTAATTTCGTTAATTGCACGCCATTTTTCTTGGCTATCCACGCGGCCGTTTGCGATTTCTGAATCAGGCTTACCCACATAATGCGCGAGCAATAATGCACTGACAATTTTCTTTCCTTTGCTGATAGAGCCAGTAATTTTGACTGACTTGCCATCTTTAATACTGTATTCACCGACTTTTCCACCTAAATCACACTCGCCTTTTTGTAAGCAATTTGGTGAGTTTTTGTAATCAATGATTTCACTCAATAGTGCATAATTTGGTGCTAATTTTTGCTGTAAAGCGGTTAAATCAACGTTATTTTTTGCAGATTCAATCAAGGCTTTGCTTGGATTATGCGCTTGCGTTTTAAAAATCGGATCTTTTTCTGAACCAATTTTACCGTGATGTTGCAGTTGAACATTACAGCCCGCAAATGCACCAGAAACAATCGCTTGCCCTGTTGCAATGGTGCGTTGCACACCATTTGCATAAGCAAAAATGCCTTCGCCCGATGCACAACGTTCTGTTGTTAGTAACCCTTTATCTGCAAGCCATTGACCTAAATACTGTCCGAAATAGGTTTCTAGCACCGTCCCTTTTGCCGTGAGATAACCTGATGGCACATCCCATTTTGCCCACGCATACGGGGAATATTTTGCCATCTCTTGTGGGTCTTTTTCCACTGGTGAGCGTAATCCATGACGGCTGAAAATCAATACTTTCTCTAATTCATAATCAGAACTTGAGGAAGTTTGACCATTTTCTGTTGCAAACGCACCACTTGCTAAAGCTGAGCCAAGCAAAAGTGCGGTGAATTTTAGGGTTATTTTTTTCATATTCGAGACTTAATCATTTAATGTTGAAATTGAGCTATAAAAATTCAAGGCATATTTGGTGCCGTAAACTAACACCATAAATACTGCAACAATATTGACTACCGCAAAAAAGATTAGTTGTTTACTGTTGCTCTCCACCCAGAGCATTTTAAATAATGCGAGCGTACCAATATTTTCATCAAGTTCGCTCTCTCCGCTTAGTGTTCTTAAGGTTTTCAGCATCTTGCGTACAAAAGCGACAGTATTTATTGCCATGACGCTGAGTGCAATAAATCCTGAAGCCAAACTTAAAAACAGCACGAGCACATTACTCCACGCCCAATGTGTCCAATTCAGCTCAGAATACATAAATAAGGCGAGTGATAAAAACAACACAGCGGGTGTTAAATTTCGCAAAAACATTAAATAGTCATCACCAATGCTAAATAAAAATTGCAAAAAACTGACTTTCTTCATTACTTTAAAAAATCTCTTTTAATTTGGATTCATCTAAAATAACACGGTCATCATCTAACAATAATGCCGGAAAGCCCGCATAGCCTTGTGCTTTGGCATCATCAAATGCGGCGTGACGATCACGCAAACGTAACCATTGTTTCAAGTTTGGAATGGAAGATAAGACCTCCACGGCCTCATAATCCACGCCCAAGCGTTTTAACTCCACCACAAATGGCGCAGTATCAGGGCAATCTGCCGCATAATAAAGAATGGGTTTCATTATTCACCTTCTTGTTCGGCTGCCGCGGTTGAGTTCAATTTTGGTTCGCCAATTTTGGTTAAGCGGTTACGATCGCGATGTTCAAACGGCGCATCATAATTCGGGATAATCATGGTTGTGGTTTGATCATATGACCAAGTGCCATCATCATGGAATTTCACCGTCATTTCAAAACTTTCCGTGGTAAATGAACGCTCTAAGAATGGATTCGAAATGATGCCGTTTGTTAGTGAACCGCGTACTGCTTTTACGGTGAATTCTTTCGCATCAGCTGGTGCATTACCGACCGCAATAAACGTTTGGCCGCGTGGAATGCTACCTGTTAATAAAATATTGCCTGTTTCAGGTTCCCATAACCAATAACCCACTTGGTCGTGGAAGGTTTCCACTTCGCCTGGTTGTACAATATGGGTGTGATAGCGTAATCCATAATAGAGTTGCGGACCGTTGGTTTGACCATCAGTTGGATGGGCTTCATAACGTTCGATATAAGGATCTTTTTCTGGCCCTTCTGCTTTCGGGTTGATATCCACACCACGCTTACCTTCCCAAACACCCGCTAATTTTGCCAATGGGCCTAAATTCGCAAGCGTATTCGGATCAGTTTCTGCTTCCGTGTAGATATCATCTGGGTATTGAAAATCTTTCATTATTTTCTCCTTATATCGTCGTGTTAATGCTTAAAGTGCGATTGTTTTTTGACTATTTTTTACAACCTGGGAAGCCTAAGGCTTCACGGCTCGCATAGTATGCTTCCGCCACACCTTTAGTTAATGCACGAATGCGTAAAATGTAGCGTTGACGCTCAGTAACGGAAATCGCTTTGCGCGCGTCTAACAAGTTAAAGTTGTGTGCCGCTTTTAAGATGCGCTCGTAAGCCGGCAATGGTAACGGACGCTCTAATTCCAATAAGCTTTTGGCTTCTTTTTCATATTGATCGAAGCAGTAGAATAAGAAATCGGTGTTTGCGTGTTCAAAGTTATAGGTTGATTGCTCAACTTCATTTTGATGGAAAACATCGCCATAAGTGG
>CABQSN010000184.1:0-3514 GCA_902466845.1 uncultured Haemophilus sp. | reverse complement strand
TAGGGTTTTATTTCCTAACTCAGATCCTCAAGGACGTATTAATTTTCTTGACAGAAGAAAAAAAGACATGTCGGATTGTGGTATGGATTTTGTGACAGGTGAAAGTGTTAATCCAGAAGTGAATCTTTGTTTAGAGAAAAAAGGTTGGTATCTTGAAGGTGGTCCAGTTTGTGAAGAAAGATTAATGTGGGATAGCCCAATATGTATCCAATGGCGAAAAAAACATAGCAAACCTGATGCTAAGCCTTGGGGGTAAGTATTAGGTATCACAACTTTCGTTTATTTCTATTAAACAAAAGTGCGGTCAATTTGATTTGACCGCACTCTTTTACGTTAACGTTGAATCAAATAGCGTAATTTGGTGCCATCTTGTTCTACGCTTAATAGCGTGTAACCGTGGTTTTTGGTATCAACAGGAATGTTGTTGATAGATTGAGCACAGTCACTTAATAGCTCTAAAATTTCGCCTTTTTGTAATTGTGGCATGGTTTCGAGCATCACGATTGCTGGATACGGGCAAGGTTCACCTAGCGTATCTAACGTGTAATCTGGGGTGATGTCTTTTGGATCTTTATCTAATTTTTGAACAACGGTAAATGCCATAATAATGTCCTATTTTTTGAATGAATTCGTTAATATTTAATTAGCAACCACAAGCTTGTGGATTCGCTGCCGCAATTTTTGCTTTGGCTTTTTTCAAAAAGTGATGTTCCCACCAAACAACAGCGATTAAGCAGAGAATAAGCAAGCCGTAATTTACTAATAAACCGCCAACTGGGCCAAAGGATTTTAATAAGTTAAGTTTTTCGTAATCTAATGCGAGCACTGGTGCAAGATCGTCCCATGCATAGGCTAAATAAGTTGAACCGATAACATTGCCTAAGCCCACCCACATAAAGTGAACTTGACCTTCCATTGAGCGATACATCCAACCGGTTTCACATCCACCCGCTAACACAATACCGAAACCGAATAATAAACCACCGATAATGGCATTTGGGCCTGCCCACATGATTTTGGGTGGCACACCTAATTGAATGTAGCTGAATACGCCAAGTGTACCTACGATAATACCGAAGATAATCGCTTTTGCCATATAAGCACGGCCCGTTACCCATAAATCACGGAAAGCAGAAGTAAAGCAGATTTGAGCACGTTCAATTAATAAGCCAAATGCTAAACCACAAAGCATTGCAAAACCGAGTTTGACGGAGTTTGTCATCACATAAAGGGAAGCGATAAGATAGGCCAAAAAGACAACCATACCAATCCAGAAACGACGATTAGCTTGTTTCGGGTCAGTTTCTTGTAATTTTGCTGCGCCTTTTTTCAATTCTAATTTCACGCGGAACATCGGAAGTAAGGTGACTTTTACCCCTGCATAAGTACCTACAGCAGTCGCAATAGTAAAGAACCAAGCATGAACCGAAAATTGTGGAATACCCGTAAAGAGAGAGGCAAGGTTACAGCCCATTGCTAAACGTGCACCGAAACCGGCTAATGCACCACCAATAAGGGCTTGAACAATACGACGTTTGTGTGGTTGATTACGCCATTTTACGTTGTTTGCCCAAAGTGCGGCAGAAATACACCCCGCGAACATACCTAAAATCATCACGCCATCAATACGGGTGAAGATCGTGCCTTGCATACCGATAATTTTATAATAGCTCCAGTCGGATACGTCGACGCCTAGCGCTTGCAAAGCATGTCCACCCCAACGGGTAAATTCCCCGGTAACCGCCCAGTATGTGCCTGTTACACCAAAGTAATAAGCGGAAATCAACCCTGCGGCAATAACAGCAGCGACAGGATTCCAGTATTTGATCAGATAATTTTGTTTGAATTGCTGCAAAATCTCTTTCATGAGTGAATAAATCCTTAAATTGAAATGATGATTTGCAAGTGCGGTATAAAATGAAGAGATTTTTGAAGTGTCTGCCATTTTCCTATACACAAAACTTGCGATATAAGACAAATGAATTGTCGAGCAAGATAATAGCATTTGTTTTTTGTTAATGCACGAGGGGAGGGATAATTATTTGTGGGTAATTTTGAATTTTAAGATGAGAGAATAAAGTCAATCTATCGCCCTTATTTTTTCCTCAATATCAATTTTTCAATTAAAAAAACGAAGACTAGGATAATAAGCATTGTTAGTCCACCAGCTAGAATAGCTAATAAACAAATTACCCAAGCAGATTTGTCCATATTAAGGAAAGTAAAGAAATAGAAACCAAATAGTAGGGAAAATGTACACCATAATCCCCAACTTAATTTGGAATATTTATTGAATAGAAATTCAAATAACCCTTCAAAAAATAAACGGAAAATACATTCAAAGAGAATATGGCCCATACGTTGTTTCAATGCTAAGTCATAATAATGATTTGTTTAGACAAACTTTCTGTCTGCCTAAATGTTAAGAAAAAACTTAAACGGGCAATTTCATTTCTCGGACACGCATAGTTAATCCATCGATTAACAATAAACGTCCACATAAATTTGAACCGATTTTTAACCGCACTTTAATGGCTTCTAAGGCTTGAATAGAGCCAACAATACCCACAATTGGTGCCAGTACGCCAGCTTCTACACAACTTAAAACATTTTGCCCAAAGAGCTGGCTAAGTTGGCGATAGGTTGGGGTATTGGGTTCATAAGTAAAGACGGAAACCTGTCCTTCTAAACGGATCGCAGCACCAGAAACAAGCGGGATCTTCGCTTGTTCGCACCCACGATCGAGCGCATTACGAATATCCACGTTATCGGTACAATCTAATATCACATCAAAGTGCGGTATGATTTCCGCGAGTTTTTCTTCGGAAAGTTGTGCATTGATGGTTTCAATTTCTACGTGTGGATTAATCTGTTGTAACGCAATTTTTGCCGATTCCACTTTAGGCATATTTAATCGGCTATCAGTATGCAACACCTGACGTTGCAAATTGGAAAGCGATACCGTGTCAAAATCCAACAAGGTTAAATGACCCACGCCAGCGGCAGCTAGATATTGACTTGCCGCACAGCCTAAACCGCCCAGACCGACAATTAACATTCGGCTGTCTTTCAGCTTTTCTTGCCCGTCAAAATCAACCGCTTTTAAGATGATTTGGCGGTTATAACGCAGTTCTTCTTCGTAGCTTAATTCAGCCATTATTACCCCAATAGGTGATTAAACGGTTCAATGGTGACGATTTCGCCCGCTGCCACATTGCCGCGATCTTTTTCGAGGCGAATAAAACAGTTACTTTTCACAAAAGAACTGAATAAATGCGAGCCTTGGAAACCCACTGGTTGTACTTCAAGTTGACCATTTTCATTAATTTGATAGAAACCACGTTGGAAATCTAAACGTCCCGGTGATTTTTTCAAATTGGTTTGGGCAATCGCTTGAAAGTGCGGTTGTTTTTTCGGGTGTTTTTTACCGCTTAATTTGGCGATAGCCGGTTGCACTAATTGATAGAATGTCACTAATGCAGAAACGGGATTGCCAGGTAAACCGCAGAACCAA
>CABQSN010000183.1:0-3534 GCA_902466845.1 uncultured Haemophilus sp. | reverse complement strand
GGCAAGATGATGCTCACTTAGGTGACTTACCGGCTTTAACTGTATTACATGATGGTACAGCAACTAACCCTGTTTTAGCGCCACGTCTTAAAAAATTAGATGAAGTTCGTGGCCATTCTATTATGATTCACGCTGGTGGCGATAACCACTCAGATCATCCAGCTCCACTTGGCGGTGGCGGCCCACGTATGGCATGTGGCGTGATTAAATAAGTCGATTATCGAAAGATAAAAAAGTGCGGTCAAAATTGACCGCATTTTTATTTTTTATCACGTTACTTAATCACTTCCGCCGTATATTCCAATTTATGAATTGCATTAATTAACTGCTCATCAGCAACTTTGGGATCTTCTACAACAGTCACAGTTCTGTCTTTAATGGAGGCTTTAGTGGAAATCACGCCATCAATATTACGTAACTCTTTATTCACCAAATAAGCACAAAGCTGGCAATTCATTTCATTTACTTTTAACACAACTTGCTTTGTTTCTTCCGCTTGTGCAATAGAGAAGGTGAACAATGAGAGCAAAAGTGCGGCCGTTAATTTCTTCATTTTTTGTTCCTAATTAGAAAGCTCTAAAATCCACGGTAAAATGGTTGGATAAGTTAAGAAAAAGAGCATGACGATAAATACAATCCAATACAAAACAATGAGCTTTTTACGGGAAATGTATTTGCTGCAAATGATTTTTTTGGAAAACATCAGCAACCAAAAGCCGTAGGCAAAGGCGCATAGTGAAACGATAAGCATCGGAATGCGTAAATAATCATATTCACCCAAGCCAATCAACCATGTGGATGACACGCCAAATACTAAATAGATTAAAGGCGCAATACAACACAAGGTTGATGCCACCGCAGCACTTAGCGCGGTGGCAATCGCAACCCAAAAAGATTTATTAGAGCTTTTTAGAGACGTAGTCATATTTAAATTCTTTCGGGTCAAAGGAATTTAACGGGTCACCACCCACTTCAGCGTACGGATAGCCAAAGTTATTGAGTGGGGCAAGTTCTGGTTGCGGATATAAATCGAAGTCACGAGCATGGTTAAAACCAACCCAGTTTGCTTCCCAGTTACCAAATAAATATTTAGCTACAGCTTGCGTATCGCTATCTTCAACCGATTTTTTCTCTGCTAAACGCATTTTTGCCACGTCTGCAGAATCAACAGGCACCCAGCCGAATCCAGCAAGATAGAACTCAGCACGACAATGCTGACCACCGCTTACGTTTGCTACGCCATGTTCGTCCGCACTACCGAATGCACCTTTGGAATATTTGCCCATTTTATCCGCTGCACCTAAACGAATACCGAAAATTTCACGAGCCGGAATACCGCTGGCGCGAGCAAGTGCAACGAAAACAGAGTTAATATCGGTACATTTACCTTTTAACACACCGGTGGTCAGAATTTTTTCTACATCACCATCGCCACAGCCTAGAACAGAATTGTCACGTTCCATATTGTTGACGATCCATTGGTGAATCAACTCAGCTTTTTTCAATGGATTGGTTTCAGTGCCTACAATCTTATCGGCGAACTGTTTCACAATACCATCTGTTTTAATATGTTGAGTCGGTTTTAAATATTCTTGTACATCAACAGAATAGTGAATGTCTTTTGGTGGCTTGTAATTTTCTAATGCACCTTTAACCATAGGTTCACGATCTTTGGTTTCAATCACCATTGTGATTTTTAAATCGCGTTTTTGTGCATCTTTATCCCAAGTCGCAAATAGGGTTTTCGCCCCATATTTGTTGTTTTCCGTTACATAGGCATCCAAATAGTTACCTTCAAAATGGATAGATTTTACCTGTTGATACTCACCATTAAATGGTAAAGGCACCCACAGATTCGCTTGTCCTTGCGAACCTTTTGGCGCAACTAAGTCATAAGTTTGAGTGAATTCATACAGATGAGAATCGGTATTGTAGTTTGGAATGTCAGTATTGGCGTAAGCCATGGAACATGCGGAGAGCACCGCAGTGGCGATAAGTTTCTTCATGAAAAGATCCTTCTAGTTAGTTAACAGTTAAAACTTAACACATTAGATAAACTAATTGTGGATGGCGATATGCTAACGGATTTTTCAGGTGCTCGTCAATTGGGCAATATGAAATAAATGGAATAAATAAAATGTAATACTGATCCGACCAGATTGGTGATTTATCATTTTTTGATTTTTATCAACAACCATCTGAACCTTTTTTCTTACACTGAAAAGCATCACTTCATTATTTCATTATTCCGGGAGAATATGATTATGGATAAAAATAATCCAAACTTTTTTGCGCTTAATCGCAGACAACTTCTTAAAACCAGTGCCGCGCTGGCTACGGTTTCCCAATTATCTCTTCCTTTCACTTCCAAAGCTGAAACTAAAACGATTGTAGAATCTACAGAAAAAGTGGTGTGGAATACTTGTCCTGGTAACTGCCACAGCCGTTGTGCGCTTCGTTTACATGTGAAAGATAACGAAGTCTATCGAGTCGAAACGGATAATACTGGTGACGATATTTATGGCAATCACCAAGTTCGTGCTTGTTTGCGTGGACGTTCTATTCGCAGAGTAATGAATCATCCTGACCGTTTAAAATACCCCATGAAACGAATTGGCAAATGAGGAGAAGGGAAATTTAAACGAATCAGTTGGGAAGAGGCTTATGACACGATTGCAGATAACCTCAAACGTATTGTAAAGGAATACGGTAATGAAGCTGTGTATATTAATTACAGCTCAGGTGTAAGTGCAGGAAATATGCTCCGTTCTGCCGCGCCGACTTCTCCCTTTGCTCGTTTGATGAATTGTTATGGCGGTTATTTAAGCTATTACGGCACTTACAGCCGTGCTCAAGTTTCTATGGCAATGCCTTACACTTATGGTTCAAATGAAGGCAATGCAACATCGGATATTATTAACAGTAAGCTAGTTGTATATTTCGGCAACAATCCGATGGAAACACGTATGAGCGGTGGTGGTATTACATATCATCTAGAGCAAGCTCGTGAAATTTCAAAAGCGAAAATGATCGTAATTGATCCTCGTTATACCGATACTGCCGCAGGGCGTGAAGATGAGTGGGTGCCAATTCGTCCAGGTACCGATGCTGCATTGGTGGCGGGAATGGCATATGTGATGATTAGTGAAAATTTAGTTGATCAAGCATTTTTGGATAAATATTGCGTGGGGTATGATGAAAAAACGTTGCCACCAAGTGCGCCAAAAAATGCTCACTATAAAGCTTATATTCTCGGCTATGGTGAAGATGGCGTTGCAAAAACACCAAGCTGGGCAGCTAAAATTACCGGCATTCCAGAAGACACAATTATTCGACTTGCACGTGAAATTGCGATGACAAAACCTTGCTGTATTGTTCAAGGATGGGGTATTCAGCGCCAATCCAATGGCGAACTCGGTGTAAGAGCGGTCGCAATGTTAGCTATTTTAACGGGGAATGTGGGGATTCATGGCGGTAATTCAGGTGCGCGTGAAGATACTTACAAGATTACGAATGTCAAATTTCCAACCTTAA
>CABQSN010000182.1:0-3552 GCA_902466845.1 uncultured Haemophilus sp. | reverse complement strand
ACAACTTTTGCTCTCGTATCTCTTGAATGTTCTTTTCTTTTCACAAAATCATGTTTTTCCAATAAACTCAATATTTGAGATACCGTCATGACATCTATTTCTGAGAGTTTTGAAATCATAATTTGTGTAACTTCATTGTCATTTTGCGATAGATAAGCAAGAGAGGCTAAAACAACAAATTGAGGGTGTGTCAAATTTATTTTCTTTAACTCTTTTTTTATCATAAGATGCCATTTATTGTACACCCTCATGAACAACAATCCTGTTGATTTTTCTGAATTGTCTTTATATTTTGATGTAAACAAACGGCAATCACCTTATTTTTCCAGACGATTTTTTAGAATAAATATAGACTGAGGAACATCTGAAAAAACTTGTTTTAAAAATTCCAAATGTTGCTCATCCTCACTATCTAAAATCACAGTGTGTTTTATATTCACGCTTCCGTCATTATTATCAATTATTTGATGACCGAAAAGAATATCTCCGAAAGGAGTTTCTGTTTTATCCCAAAATTCTTCAAAAGGTTTTACAAGAGTAAGCTGATATTCCATAGGAGGCATTCCTTCAAGCTCCATAGTTCCGTATGAGCCAGTCTCAAATTTACCTTTCAATGTAATGTTTTTTAAATCCTCTTCCCAATCATGCCATTTTTCAATATTTGCATAGTACTCCCATGCATCTTCTTTTGTAGCTTTGATTTTCAAACTAAAACTAAATTCCATTGTAATTCCCCCTTTGATCATATGTGTGCTTATTATAAGTTAACTTATAATGTAGTCAACAAAATTTATACCTGGGATATTATTCTTTAGTTTTTCCAAATGACAGAATAATTTTTCTTAATCTTTTAAGTTAACTCCTACAGACCATGCACAACTATTCTTTTCCCCCGATAGCGCAAATATCCACGTTTGGGCCTATTTTTCTAAGGATTAATCAATAAGCAAATGGCCTTACAAGCTCTTTTTGAGAGAGATTGGCAAAAATCCCATTATTTCAGTGCTAATGAAATTCCAAGGCAGACCTACACGTTGATGCTGTTATAGTATCGGTGATTGCGTAATTGCTTCCTAAAATTCTCTATTTTCTTATCACGATAAAAAGTGCGGTTAAAACTTACGATATTCAAGTTGGAAAAACTCACAGAAAAATGACCGCACTTTTATGCTAAAAATGCCCCGACTTTATGTTATAAAAAAAGGTCTGACATAACTTCAGACCCTTCATCATGTTTAAATTATATGTAACTCAAAACGGAATGTTGTCATCAAATGCATCCATTGGAGGCTCCGCTTGTGGTGCTGGCGCAGATTGTGCTGGACGAGATTGATAGCTTGGTTGTGGTGCAGATTGTGCTGGTGCAAAGCCGCCCATCTCTTGATTGCGACCACCTAACATTTGTAAGTTATCACCTTGGATTTCAGTGGTGTAACGATCTTGACCATTGTTATCTTGCCATTTACGGGTTTTTAAACGACCTTCAACATAAACTTGTGAACCTTTGCGTAAGTATTGTCCCGCAATTTCCGCTAAACGACGATATAACACGATACGGTGCCATTCGGTCACTTCACGACGTTCGCCTGTGTTTTTATCTGTCCAGCTTTCACTTGTTGCTACGCTGATATTTGCTACCGCTTCGCCATTTGGCATCGTGCGGATTTCAGGATCATTACCTAAATTACCCACGATGATTACTTTATTAATACCTGCCATAGAATCCTCTATATTTTAGAAATAAGGTGAAAAATTTTGGCTATTTTGCCTTAAAAGAAACAAAAGATCCATAAAAATTAACTGGATATTTGCACAGATATTGAAATATGCGATAATGGTCGCAATTTTTGAATTTATTTTCTTAAGGCAATCGCTTTTTTTATGGATACTATCGACATTCGTGGGGCTAGAACCCACAACCTCAAAAACATCAATTTAACCATTCCGCGCGATAAATTAATTGTGATTACAGGCTTGTCCGGTTCGGGCAAATCTTCTTTAGCATTTGATACGCTTTATGCGGAAGGTCAGCGCCGTTATGTGGAATCGCTCTCTGCTTATGCGCGTCAATTCCTTTCTTTGATGGAAAAACCGGATGTGGATTCGATTGAGGGCTTGTCGCCAGCGATTTCTATTGAGCAAAAATCCACTTCTCATAACCCGCGTTCAACCGTGGGCACGATCACCGAAATTTACGATTATCTGCGTTTGCTGTTTGCTCGCGTAGGGGAGCCACGTTGTCCGGATCATGATGTGCCATTAACGGCACAAACCATCAGCCAAATGGTGGATAAAGTTTTAAGTCTGCCAGAAGAAAGCAAAATGATGTTGCTTGCGCCCGTAGTGAAAAACCGTAAAGGTGAGCACGTTAAGCTGTTAGATAGCTTGGCGGCACAAGGTTATATTCGTGCAAGAATTGATGGCGAAATCTGTGATTTATCTGATCCGCCAGAACTTGCTTTACAGAAAAAACATACCATTGAAGTGGTGGTGGACCGCTTTAAAGTGCGGTCAGATTTAGCTACACGTTTAGCCGAGTCCTTTGAGACAGCTTTAGAGCTTTCGGGAGGTACAGCGGTTGTGGCAGATATGGATAATCCTAAAGCTGAAGAATTGGTTTTCTCGGCGAACTTTGCTTGTCCGCATTGTGGCTATTCTGTACCAGAATTAGAGCCTCGCTTATTCTCATTTAATAACCCAGCAGGGGCGTGTCCGACTTGTGATGGCTTAGGTGTTCAGCAGTTCTTCGATGAAAGCCGTGTGGTGCAAAATGAAAGCATTTCCCTCGCAGGCGGTGCGGTGAAAGGTTGGGATCGTCGCAATTTCTATTACTATCAAATGCTTACCTCGTTAGCGAAACATTATAAATTTGATATTGAAACGCCATACGAAGATTTGCCTCAAAAAATTAAAGATATTGTGATGCACGGTTCAGGCAAAGAAGAAATTGAATTCCAATACATGAACGATCGTGGTGATGTGGTGATCCGCAAACATCCTTTTGAAGGGATTTTGAATAATATGGCACGCCGTTACAAAGAAACGGAATCCATGTCTGTGCGCGAAGAATTGGCGAAAAATATCAGCAACCGTCCTTGTGCAGATTGTAGAGGCTCGCGTCTTCGTCCAGAAGCTCGTAATGTGTATATCGGCAGCATTAACTTGCCACAGATTTCAGAGAAAAGCATTGGTGAAAGTCTTGAGTTTTTCCAAGGGCTTACTTTAACCGGTCAAAAAGCACAAATTGCAGAAAAAATCCTGAAAGAGATCAGAGAGCGGTTAGAATTTTTAGTGAATGTGGGTTTGAATTATCTTTCCCTTTCTCGTTCTGCCGAAACCCTTTCAGGTGGTGAAGCGCAACGTATTCGTCTTGCGAGTCAGATCGGTGCGGGCTTAGTAGGCGTCATGTATGTGTTGGATGAGCCTTCAATCGGTTTACATCAACGCGATAATGAACGCTTGCTAAATACGCTGATTCACTTGCGTAATTTGGGTAACACTGTAATTGTGGTGGAACATGATGAAGATGCTATTCGAGAAGCCGATCATATT
>CABQSN010000181.1:0-3621 GCA_902466845.1 uncultured Haemophilus sp. | reverse complement strand
TTTTGCAGCCAGGACGGTTTTTAGCACTTTTGAGTGAAGATAATACTTTCATTGAATATTCCTATTTTGATTTAAATGCACCAAATTTACCATAGCGGTTTGCAAATTCACTTGCACGACCTTCATTCCCAATTTGACGGGTTTTACCGGTATAGAATGGGTGAGAAGCAGATGAGGTATCACACATAAATACAGGATATTCGTTACCATCTTCCCATTTCATGGTGTTGTTGGTTTTAGCACAAGAACGGATAAGAAAGCCTTGTTTCGCGTTGGAATCGTAAAATAAAACGGTACGATAATTTTCAGGGTGAATGCCTTTTTTCATTAGAGCTCCTTATATAATGAAAAGAATTGGGCGAAGATACTAATTTAAAAGAGAATGATTATCAATATAAATTTATTCATGGCCATGAGAATTTTTTTCATATTGAAAAAAGAAAAATGCCTTTCGATTGAAAGGCATTTTGTCTGTTTGGAGGGAAAGTTATCCACGATGCGCATTTTTCATAATACGCTCTTTTGCCACTTTCCATTCACGCTCTTTAATATCATCACGTTTATCATGTTGTTTTTTACCTTTCGCAAGACCGATTTTGATCTTTGCCCAAGGACCTTTCCAATAAAGAGAAAGGGCAACAATGGTAAAACCATCACGGCTTGATTTACCGAAAAGATTATCCAGTTCACGTTTATTCAATAAAAGCTTACGTGTGCGAGTCGGATCGCAAACCACGTGGGTAGAAGCCAAGCTTAATGGTTGAATGGTTGCACCAAATAAATAAGCTTCACCGTTTTTAAAAATGATATAGCTGTCGCTGATATTGGCTTTACCTGCGCGCATTGATTTCACTTCCCAACCTTGTAATTCAAGGCCGGCTTCAATTTCATCTTCAATAAAATATTCGTGTCGAGCTCGTTTATTTAACGCAATGGTGTTGGAGCTGACTTTGATTTTTTTCTTGGTCATTGTTATCCGTTGTTTATTAATCGTAAATTGGCGTTGATTTTACCGAATCTCGCCGTGGATAGCAAAAAACAAAAGGCTGATTTGACTCAGCCTTTTATTACTTAATGATAGATTACTCTTCTAATTCACCACAGAAACGATAGCCTTCACCATGCACGGTAGCAATGATTTCTGGGGTATTAGGATGATCTTCAAAATGTTTTCGAATACGACGAATTGTTACATCCACAGTACGATCTTGTGGTTTTAATTCACGTCCTGTCATTTTTAGCAATAATTCTTCACGAGTTTGCAATTTGCCTGGGTTTTCGCAGAAATGCAACATGGCACGGAATTCACTACGAGGCAGTTTAAATTCAACGCCTTCAGGTGTGATTAAATTATGGCTATTTAAATCCAGTGTCCACCCATTAAAACGATAGTTCTCACGTTGTAAATGGGTTTCTTTGCCATTTAGTGTCATGGTGCGATGCAATAAATTTCGTGCACGAATGGTGAGTTCTCTTGGGTTAAATGGTTTAGTGAGATAATCATCTGCCCCAATTTCCAAGCCTAAAATTTTATCGACCTCGTTATCTCGTCCCGTGAGGAAGATTAATGGAATTGCAGCTTTCTCACGTAATTCACGCCCCAGTAATAAACCATTTTTACCAGGTAAGTTGATATCTAATACGATGAGATTGACCGTTTCTGAGTTTAACTGACGATACATTTCTGCACCATCTTGTGCTTGTAATACCTCATAGCCCTCAGCTTCAAAAATTCCTCTTAACGTATTACGGGTTACCGCTTCATCTTCCACGATGAGGATTTTTGGGGTAGCCATTCATTGCTCCTTGTTATACTTCGTTATGGGCATATTCTATAATTGTAACATTGCTGTAACAACAGAAAAGTATGGTCATTTTTTTAAATTACATTTAATTTTATGATCTAAGTCATAAATTATTAACATTCCGCTTATTTATGCTAGAATTTTAGCAGGAACAATAGTTGGAACTTTATGATGAAGCGAATTCTTCTTTTTTTATTTTTTATTTTTACCGCACTTTCCACTCAAGCCGGTCTTTTTGATAAGAAACCGGCTTTCTTGCCAGTGGATGAAGCTTTTCAATTTTCAGCTGCGAAAAGCGAGAATCAAGAAAATGTGATCGTCAATTGGTCAATTGCAGAAGGGTATTATCTCTATCAAGAGAAAATTTCCGTGAAACTTAACCAAGTGGAAACCTCATCCTTTGATGTGCCGACATTTTCTATTTTACCTGAAGATTATAACGATCCTTATTTTGGCTTAATGAAGATTTTCAAAAAGCCCGTGCAAGCTATTTTTAAAGCGAGTCAGTCGCCATTAAAAGCAGAAGATATGGTTGAGATTGCTTACCAAGGTTGTACTGAGGGCTTTTGTTATCCTCCTGAAGTGAAAGAAATTAAAGTGGCAGATTTGCCTATTGCACAGGTCGCTAATACTGAAAAAACATCGGAAAACTCGACCGCACTTTCAGCACAACCCAAAGCAGAACAAGACCGTTTAGCGGAAAGTTTATTTAACAGCAAATATGCTGTATTTGGTTTCTTCTTGTTAGGATTAGGTTTGGCCTTTACCCCTTGTGTATTGCCAATGCTACCACTGCTTTCAGCGATTGTGATTGGTCAAAATCAACGCCCTAATATGTGGCGCGCTTTCGCATTAAGCTTTGTGTATGTGCAGGGGATGGCGGTGACTTACACCTTATTAGGCTTGGTTGTGGCTGCAATTGGTTTGCCATTCCAAGTGGCTTTACAACATCCTTATGTGATGATTGGTTTATCAATCATCTTTGTCTTGTTAGCCTTGTCGATGTTCGGTGTATTTACCTTACAGCTCCCAAGCTCCTTACAAACAAAACTCTCTTTACTTAGCCAACAGCAAAAAGCAGGTGCCTTTGGTGGCGTGTTCTTAATGGGGATGATTGCGGGACTTGTGGCTTCACCTTGCACATCCGCACCGCTTTCAGGTGCTTTGCTTTATGTGGCGCAGAGTGGGGATTTGTTTACTGGTGCGATTACGCTTTATTTGCTTGCGTTGGGTATGGGCGTACCGCTGATTTTAATCACTTTATTTGGGAATAAAATCCTGCCTAAATCAGGTATGTGGATGGAAACTGTCAAAAAGCTCTTTGGCTTTGTGATGCTCGCATTACCGGTATTCTTAATTTCTCGTATTTTACCAGATGAATGGACACCAAGATTATGGGCGATGCTCGGTACCGCATTTTTCATTTGGTTTGCTTTCCAAATGCCGAAAAATGGCACAGGTTGGGTATTCCGAATTCTCTTTTTAGTCGCGGCTATGATTAGTGTTAAACCGCTTCAAACTTGGGTGTGGGGCGAAACCTCAACACCAAGTGCGGTCGAAAATAAAGTGGTTTCCCATGTTGAATTTAAGAAAGTGAAAAGCGAAGCTGAATTGCAACAAGCACTTGCTGAAAATAACAAATCGCTTGTGATGCTCGATCTTTATGCGGATTGGTGTGTGGCTTGTAAAGAGTTTGAAAAAGAGACATTTAGCGATCCTAGTGTACAAAAAGCCTTTGGTGATATGTTGCTACTTCAGGTTGATATGACAAAAAACTCCGAAGAAAACCGCGCTTTAATGACAAAATATAAAGTGT
>CABQSN010000180.1:0-3634 GCA_902466845.1 uncultured Haemophilus sp. | reverse complement strand
CTATATAATGCAAACCTTGCAGGCGCGAATTTAATTCCGGCATTTAGCGGTTCAACCCAATCTTCTGCAAGTAAAAATGTGAAAACAGGTGGCAGATCAACAGTAAGCCATCAAGGTGCATTAAATGTGAGTTATACGTTAGATTTATGGCAACGCTTAGCGGATACTGCAGATGCCGCAGAATGGTCACACAAAGCAACAGCTGAAGATTTAGAAGCAACGAAACTTTCACTCATCAACTCTGTTGTGACAACCTATTATCAAATTGCCTACTTGAATGATGCGATCAGCACGACGCAAGAAAGCATTAAATACTACAACGACATTAGCAGCATCATGCAACGTCGTTTATCGCAAGGTGTCGCAGACAGTGCAAGCGTGGATCAAGCACAACAAGCGGTATTAACCGCGCGTAACAACTTGATCAACTATCAAACGCAACGCAAAACAGCAGAACAAACTTTACGTAACTTACTTAACTTAAAACCAGAAGAAGCATTAAATATCAACTTCCCACACATTCTTAATGTAAAAAATGTGGGCGTAAATTTAAATGTGCCAGTTTCTGTGATTGCGAATCGTCCTGATGTGAAAGGCTATCAATATCGCTTAAGCAGTGCATTCAAAAATGCGAAAGCAACCGAAAAAGGCTGGTTCCCAGAAGTCACTTTAGGCGGTAGCTTAACATCAAGTGGTACTAAAGTCGGTAATGCATTGCACAATCCAGTTGGTACAGGTTTAATCGGCATTAGCCTACCATTCCTCAACTGGAATACGGTGAAATGGAACGTGAAAATCTCTGAAGCCGATTATGAAACCGCACGCTTAAACTACGAGCAAAGCATTACTAAAGCCTTGAATGACGTAGATACCAACTACTTCGCCTATACACAAGCACAAAGTGCCTTTGCTAACTTGCAAAAAACACACAGTTATAACCAACGCATCACCAAATACTATCGAGATCGTTACAATGCTGGGGTATCTGAATTACGGGAATGGCTTGCAGCAGCAAACACAGAGAAAAGCTCTCAACTTTCTATCTTGAATGCGAAATACAACATCATTCAAGCAGAAAATGCCGTATATAGTTCAATGGCAGGTTATTACTCCCGTTAAAATCATGATTAAGGAAGTTTCGGCTTCCTTAATCTTTTTTATGGACATGAAAAATGAAAAAACAGCTGACTTTTTATTTCATTCGCCATGGTAAAACCGTTTGGAATACAGAAGGTTTAATGCAAGGTCATGGCGATTCCCCTTTAACCGAAGAAGGCATTAATGGAGCGAAAAAAACAGGCGTGGCACTTAATAACATTCCTTTCATTGTCGCTTATTCCAGCATATTAAAACGTACTATCGAGACCGCCTCTCACATTATCGGAGAACGTGATATTCCCCTTTTCCATCACCAAGGTTTAAACGAACAATATTTTGGTACCTGGGAAGGTCAACTTGTCGATACTTTAAGAGAACATCCCGAATTCCAGCAACTCATTAAAGATCCCGCCAATTACAAAGCTCAAGTAAACGGTGGCGAAACGTTCGAACAATTAGGTAAACGTGCCATGAAAGCGTTACAGGATATTATTAAGATCCACGATCAAGGTAACATTCTTATCGTGTCGCATGGCCATACCTTGCGTCTGTTACTTGCCTTATTAAATGGTGCTACATGGCAAAACCATCGCGATGAAGATAAATCGGTATCGCTTATTAATACATCAATTAGTGTTGTACATTATGATGATGAGAACGGTTTTCGCGTTGAGAAAATGAATGATGCAGATCATTTAAAATAAGCAAATTTCGCTAAAAAAATAACCGCACTTTGGATGACCTAAAGTGCGGTTAATTTTTATGATGTTTTTGTGATTATTTCACTTCGCGGAATAAAATCTCGCTTGGAATCACAGAACCTTGCCAGTAAAGCTCGGTTGACACTTTTTCTGCTAAATCTAAGAAAGATTTCGCAATTTCACTGTCTGGTGCAGCAACTACCGTTGGTTTACCCGCATCCAAATCTTGACGAACTTGGATATTCAACGGTAACTGACCTAATACTTTCACATTGTATTTTTGTGCCATTTTTTCTGCACCACCGGTACCGAAAATTGCTTCGTGATGACCACAATTGCTACAAATATGCATAGACATATTTTCCACAATACCTAACACTGGTACTGACACACGTTCAAACATCGATACACCTTTCACCGCATCTAATAACGCAATATCTTGTGGTGTTGTAACCACTACTGCACCCGTTACAGGGATTTGTTGTGAAAGCGTTAATTGAATATCACCCGTACCCGGTGGCATATCGATCACTAAGTAATCTAAGCTATCCCATAAGGTTTCATTTAAAAGCTGACTTAATGCACTACTTGCCATTGGACCACGCCAAATAGTCGCATTATCTTCATCCATTAAGAAACCGATCGAGTTTGCAGATAAACCATATGCTTTAATTGGGGTGATATGTTGGTTATCTGGTGAAGTTGGGCGTTGATGCGGTGCACCTAACATATGCGGAATAGATGGACCGTAAATATCCGCATCTAAGATCCCTACGCGAGCACCTTGAGCTTGTAAAGCAAGCGCAAGATTCACCGAAACGGATGATTTTCCTACCCCACCTTTACCTGAAGTCACCGCAATGATGTTCTTCACGCCTTTAACAGCAGGTTGATTATTTGCACGTTTTAAGGTTGCGATTTGATAATTCACCACCCATTTGATTTCTTTGCTATCTGTTGCTTTTAATGATGCATCTGAAAGCTGTTGTTTCACTTGCTCCACGCCAGTGTTCCATGCAAAAGGCAATTGTAATTCAATACGTAATACGTCACCGCCTTTTTCAACTTTCTTCAAAGTTTTTAATTCGATTAAGTCTTTTTGTAAGGTTGGGTGTTGAAATTGTTGGAAAAGTTGCAGAACCTGAGATTGTTGTTCTGCCGTTAAATTTTCAGAAAAAGCAGTTGCCATAATATTCCTTTAATAGTAGTAGGTAGTAGAGTAAATTTGTCAGGGATATTCTACCCTTTTTACACCTCAAATGTTAAGCTAAAAGTATAACTAAACTAGAAAAAATCGCACTAATCGGGTAACATACTCGCAATTTTTGCAAAAAGAATAAGAGAAAAATAATGACAACTCAACCTCGTAAAATTTTAGTCACTTGTGCATTACCTTATGCAAATGGCGCCATTCATTTAGGCCATATGTTAGAACACATTCAAGCGGATATTTGGGTGCGTTTCCAACGTATGCGTGGCAATAAAATTCATTTTGTCTGTGCTGATGACGCACACGGCACACCAATCATGCTTAATGCTGATAAATTAGGCATTACACCAGAAGAATTAATCGCAAAAGCAAAAGCTGATCACGTACGTGATTTTGCAGGTTTTAATATCAGCTTCGATAACTATCACTCTACTCATAGTGAAGAAAATAAACAACTCACCGCTGAGATTTACAATAAGTTAAAAGCGAAAGGCTTTATTAAAACCAAAATCATTTCTCAATTATTCGATCCTGAAAAGAATATGTTCTTACCGGATCGTTTCGTCAAAGGGACTTGCCCAAAATGTAAAGCAGAAGATCAATACGGCGATAACTGTGAAGTTTG
>CABQSN010000179.1:0-3705 GCA_902466845.1 uncultured Haemophilus sp. | reverse complement strand
AAAAATCTACAAGATCAACTTTTTTCAAGAGATCTACCTGCCATAAAAAAAGCCTTAAATTATTCTGGAAAAATTGCGTTATTGAAAGGACGATCCAATTATTTGTGTTTGGAGCGTCTGGATCAAGTTATTGCTCAAGGTGTGCTTGGGGATAAATCTGTTTTAGCCGATTTAAGTAAAGTAAGAAAATGGAATAATGCAACGAAAACAGGTGATTTGACAGAATGTATTGAATTGGCTGAAGATAGCCCAATTTTGCCTCAATTGACGAGTACGGCAGAAAGTTGTTTAGGAACAGATTGTCCTAACTACGCTGAATGCTATGTTGCACAAGCTCGTAAAAAAGCGCTAAATGCAGATCTCGTTGTTGTAAATCACCACCTTTTCTTTGCTGATATGGCGGTAAAAGAAAGTGGCTTTGGTGAGCTTATTCCCAATGCAGAAGTCATCATCTTTGACGAAGCACATCAACTTCCCGATATTGCAAGCCAGTATTTTGGTCAATCATTAACTTCTCGCCAGCTATTTGATTTATGTAAAGATATCAATATTGTTTATCGAACAGAATTGAAAGATATGTCGCAGCTTGGCACTACTGTAGATACATTGCTTAAAGTTATTCAAGATTTCCGTCTTCTTCTTGGGGAAGGAAATCAGCGAGGAAATTGGCGTGAGCTATTTAAGCAAAGTGCGGTCAGAAAATCGGTTGAATTATTGCAAGAAAAAATAGAGTTTCTTTCTGAAGTTATCAAGATTGCATTAGGTCGCTCTCAGACTTTGGATAGTATTTTTGAACGCACTGAAAGTATCAAGAATCAATTAATTCGTCTTTGTGATACGGCCATTGTTGGCTATTGTTATTGGTACGAAAGTATGGGGCGACAATTTGGTTTGCATATTACGCCACTTACTGTCGCAGATAAATTTGGTGAACAGTTAAATAATAAAGAAGCCGCTTGGATTTTTACTTCAGCGACGCTTGAAGTCGGCGGCACTTTTAATCATTTCTGTCAGCGACTTGGTATTGAGGAAGCAGAACAAAAAATTCTTCACAGTCCTTTTGATTATCCTAATCAATCGCTACTTTGCGTGCCACGTTATTTACCAGCAACGAATCAAAATAATACGTTACAAGCTCTTGGTGAAATGTTGTTGCCTATCATTGAAGCGAATAAGGGGCGATGCTTTGTGCTTTGTACTTCTTATTTAATGATGAGAGGCTTGGCAGAGTATTTTAGAGAAAATAGTGAGCTTTCTATCTTATTACAAGGTGAAATGCCTAAAGCAAAATTACTCGAACAGTTTATTCATGAAACTCATAGCGTGCTGGTTGCAACTTCTAGCTTTTGGGAGGGAGTGGATGTCCGTGGTGATGCTCTTTCCTTAGTCATTATTGATAAATTGCCTTTTACCGCACCAGATGAACCTTTACTAAAAGCACGTATTGAAGATTGCCGATTACAAGGAGGCGATCCATTTAATGATATACAGATCCCTGAAGCGGTTATTACGCTGAAACAAGGTGTAGGACGCCTAATTCGAGATGTGACAGATCGTGGTGCGGTAATTATTTGTGATAATCGTCTTGTTATGCGAAATTACGGCGAAACCTTTCTAAAAAGTTTACCTAATTCAACCCGTACCCGAGATCTCAACAAAGTGGTACAATTCTTACAAAATGAGAAAATGGATTAATAATGAAAAATATCACCTTATTAGCACTTGATACTTCAACAGAAGCCTGTTCAGTTGCACTTTGGCATAAAGGCGAAAAAACACATTTAGATGAATTAGCACAACGTACACACACAAAACGTATTCTTCCAATGATTGATGAGTTACTTGCCAATTCAGGTATCAATTTGAAGCAAGTAGATGCGTTAGCATTTGGACGCGGCCCTGGTAGTTTTACTGGTGTTCGTGTTGGTGCAGGGATTGCTCAAGGGCTTGCATTTGGTGCTGATTTACCTGTTATTGCGGTATCAAATTTAACAGCAATGGCTCAGGCCGCATTTGAATTACATCAAGCCGAAAATGTGGCAGCTGCCATTGATGCGAGAATGAATGAAGTTTATTTTTCTCAAGTAAAACGAGAAAAAGTGCGCTCAGAATTGGGTGAGTTTTTCCAATGGAATCCTGTTATAGAAGAACAAGTTTGCCAACCTGAAAAAGTGCTTGAACAGCTTTCAGATTTAACCGCCTATCGAGTCGGAACAGGTTGGGTTGCGTATCCCCAATTTAAAGACAGTGGTTTAGAAGGGAGTGATATTATTTTACCTTCTGCACAATATATGCTTGAGCTTGCTTTAACAGATTATGCTCAGAATAAAGTCATATCCGCCTTAGAAATTGAACCGGTTTATTTGCGTAATGAAGTAACTTGGAAAAAATTACCTGGGCGTGAATAATTTTCAAAAAGGAGTTGAAGATGAATAAAAAAACGATCTTAGTTTTGACCGCACTTTCGGCCACATTAGTGGGATGTGTCAATGCACCGAAAGGATTGGAAAAAGAGCAGTTTACTTTAAAATCATTATCTTCAATTCAACAGAGTGATTATAGCTGTCAGTGCAAATCAATTCGTTTAGGCGGAAAAGTATTAACCGCACAAGCCTTGCCGAATAAAACTAAAATTGAAGTATTAAGCTATCCAGTTTATGCAACCTCAGCAAAACCTATGATTGATGAACAACCTAATGGACGTTTTATCACTTATCTTGATGGTTTTGTGGAGCCAGAAAGCTTAAAAGATCAATTTATTACAATTGGTGGTACCTTACTGAAAACAGAACAAGGCAAGGTTGATCAAGCCAACTATATTTATCCGGTTATTAAAACCAATCATTATCGTGTATGGAAACTTTCACAAAGTTATTATTATCCAGATGATATGTGGGATGATTGGGGCTTTTTCGGTAGACGACCGTATTATTGGTATGGCGAGCCTGAAATTCGCTATTATCTCTATTAACTACATGATAAAATTAAGAAAATTTTCCAAAGAATAAGGATAAAAAATGGAAAAAGTTTGGTTTCAAAATTATCCAGAAGGTTCACCAACCACGCTGGATACCTCAAAATATGATTCGATTCTCGATATTTTAGATAAAGCAATTCGTGAGCATCCAGACCGTCCTGCTTATATCAATATGGGACAAGTGCTAACTTTTCGTAAATTAGAAGAGCGAAGCCGTGCATTTGCTGCATATTTACAAAATGAATTGAAATTAAAACGTGGTGATCGTGTTGCTCTCATGATGCCGAATTTATTGCAATATCCTATTGCGCTGTTCGGTATCTTACGTGCGGGCTTAGTTGTGGTAAACGTGAATCCACTTTATACCCCTCGTGAATTAGAACATCAGTTACAAGATAGCGGTGCAACAGCCATTGTTGTGGTTTCAAACTTTGCTTCAACCTTAGAAAAAATTGTATTTAATACTAAAGTGAAGCACGTTATTTTAACAAGAATGGGCGATCAGCTTTCTTTTGGTAAGCGTAATTTGGTCAATTTTGTCGTGAAATACGTCAAAAAGTTAGTGCCAAAATATAAATTACCGAATGCAGTGACCTTCCGTGAAGTGTTAAGTATTGGTAAATATCGCCAATATGTTCGTCCACAAGTGGAGCGTGAAGATTTAGCCTTCTTACAATATACAGGTGGTACAACAGGTGTTGCTAAAGGTGCAATGCTGACACATGGCA
>CABQSN010000178.1:0-3708 GCA_902466845.1 uncultured Haemophilus sp. | reverse complement strand
TCGCTTTAGCCGCAATTATCGCTTGTGGGGCAAGTTGTGCATTTATGTTGCCAATTGCTACCCCACCTAATGCTATCGTGTTTGCAACAGGAAATGTGAAACAACTTGATATGGCGAAAGTCGGTTTGATTCTCAATCTATTCTGTATCGCCATTATCGGTGGCATGACTTATTTTGTTTGGTTGTAAATCTGGTTAAAATCGACCGCACTTTATCTGTCTATAAAAGTAAACCGCACGTTAAAATGCGGTTTGTTGTTTAATAATGCGGAGGTGGCGTTTCTTCTGCTTGGCTAGCAATATTAGAAGGTTGCATATCTTTTAATTTGCCGGCGAGATAGCGGAGTTGAAGTTGAATTTTATCCATATCAAACTGTTGTTGAACTAATGCTTGGTTGAGCTCGTCTAAAAGTTGTTCTTGAAAAGCAATTTTCATTTCAAGTTCGGCGATGCGATCTTCTAAAATTTGTTGATTTTGCATAAAATTTCTCTAATTTTTAAAAAAATGTTGTGAATTTGGTCAATCCGATTTAACCTATTCGCTATTCCGTTTCTATTATAAAGGATCAAGCAAAATGTTGAAAATTCAAAAGCTTTCTCTTGCTGCACTTATGGTAAGTGCGGTCGTTTCAGGTTCTGTTTTTGCAGAAGATAAAGCAGCGCCAAGCGCAAGTGATGCGTCTTATGCTGTGGGTGCATTAATGGGTAACCAAGTAAAAGATTTAGTGGATGCTCAAAAAGAAGTCATTCAATACGACAATGCGCGTATTTTAGATGGCTTAAAAGATGCATTAGAAGGTAAAGTTGATGTTCGTAAAGACGAAAAAATTCAAAAAACCTTAGATGGCATTCAAGAGCAATTAGTGTCTGCGGCGAAAGCAAAAGTAGAACAACAAGCGAAAGCCGCAAAAGAAGAAGGTGATAAATACCGCGCTGAATTTGCGAAAAAAGACGGCGTGAAAAGCACCAAAGATGGCTTACTTTACAAAATCACTGAAGCGGGTAAAGGTGACGCGATTAAAGCAACTGATACTGTGAAAGTACATTACACCGGTAAATTACCAGATGGTAAAGTATTTGATAGCTCTGTTGAACGTGGTCAACCGGTTGAGTTTAAATTAAACCAAGTGATTAAAGGTTGGACTGAAGGTCTTCAGTTAGTGAAGAAAGGTGGTAAAATCGAATTAGTGATCCCACCTGAATTAGCTTATGGCAAACAAGGTGCAGGCGATTCAATTCCACCTGATGCAACACTTTACTTCGACGTTGAAGTATTAGACGTTAATCCTAAAAAATAATCCTTAATTTAACCGCACTTTGTCCAAAGTGCGGTCATTTTCCCTACCAGATTTGAAAAATGATACTAACCGATAGACAACCTTTCACTGATGAAGATCGTGCTATTCTGATTTCCTATAAAGCAGTAGTTGATGGCGTGAGCGCGTTGATTGGCAAACATTGTGAAATCGTCTTACACTCTTTGGAAGACATTGAACATTCCGCCATTTGTATAGCCAATGGGCATAATACTAATCGCCAAGTGGGTTCACCGATTACGGATTTAGCCCTGAAATCCTTGCGTAATATGCAAAGTGAGAGTGTGTCTAAGCCTTATTTCACGCGTGCGAAAGGTAATGTGTTGATGAAGTCTGTGACTATCGCCATTCGAAATAGCAAACAGCGCATTATTGGTTTACTTTGTATCAATATTAATTTGGATGTGCCGGTTTCTCAATTTATGCAGGCCTTTATGCCAACGCAGGAACAAAATGAAACCTCTTCCGTCAATTTTGCAAGTTCAGTAGAAGAATTAGTGGCACAAACGGTAGAAAAAACCATTGAAGAAGTGAATGCAGATCGCTCGGTTTCGAATAATAATAAGAACCGTCAGATTGTGATTTCACTTTACGAAAAAGGCATTTTTGATATTAAAGATGCGATCAATTTAGTGGCTGATCGCCTCGCGATTTCTCGCCACACCGTGTATTTGTATATTCGTCAAATCAAACAAGAGCAAGAGTAATGAACTATGTTCTCGCCGTGAAAAGTCCCGTTTATGGAAAACAAGGGGCTTTTCTTGCCTATCAATTTGCCCAAGCTTTACTCGAAAAAGGGCATACCATTAGCCAAATTTTCTTTTTCCAAGACGGTGTGAGTAATGGCAATGGCTTGGTTTATCCTGCCAATGATGAATTTAATCTCACGCAAGCTTGGCAAGCCTTTTCAGCGCAACATCATATTCCTTTGCATTTATGTGTAGCCGCTTCACAACGTCGTGGCGTAGTGGATGCGCTTACAGCAAAAGAGACTGATAAAACCAATTTGGCAGAAGGTTTTGAGATTACAGGCTTAGGCGAGTTTATGGCGATGGCATTAAAAGCAGATCGGGTGGTGACATTATGAAACTGGCATTCTTATTTCGTACCGCACCACATGGAAACGCGATTTCTCGTGAAGGTTTAGATGCTTTGCTTGCTGCGACAGCATTTTGTGATGAAGAGGAAATTGGTGTCTTTTTTATCGATGATGGCGTATTAAATTTACTCGATGGGCAAAATCCTGAGTTATTGTTACAAAAAGATTTTATTCGTACCTTTAAATTATTAGATTTATACGATATTGAACAGCGCTTTGTCTGCGCCGATTCGCTCGACCAATACAATTTGCAAACAGAACAACTCATTATTTCTGCTGAAAAAATTGACCGCACTTCGCTGATCAATAAACTTAGCCAAGCAGAAAAAGTGTTTACGTTTTAAGGAATATTATGCTTTATACCTTTTCTCAAGCTCATTATTCTGAGACAGAACTTCAACGTTATTTGACTGAAATCACGGAAAATGATGCGGTGGTTTTATGGCAAGATGGCGTGTTGCTAGCGGTAAAGTACGGGGAAATGTTTACCCAATGCAAAGGGCAATGTTTTGTGTTGGAGCAGGATATTTTAGCTAGAAATTTAACCGCACTTTTGTCAGAAAACAATCAAGTGCGGTCAATTTCATTAGCAGATTTGGTGGATTTAACTGCTCAATATTCGCCTCAAATCGCCTTATAGCGGGCGTTCTTTAGGTAACAAGAGCGGTAATACCATAACAGAATAAAGCGCCAAACCTGCGGCCATTAAGCAGGTAATTTCTAATCCTCCTGCGCGTAACCATTCGCCAAATCCCATGTCATTAACGAGTGTGGCATAAAAGAATCCTGCCACGACGGTATAACTAAATCCGATTAATCCTGCAATTAATGCAATAGCTTTCACGTTGTAGCTTGCATAACGGTGAAATGCCGCCCAAAGCGTAATGAGAAAAGTCGGCATTGCAGCGACAATAAAGACAGAAAGCACTGAGCTCTGAATTTGATCAGTATCATTATTCGAGAATGTTAAGGCAACAGTGCCAATAATTTGAATAATCAACGGAAAAAGAATAAATGCTTTAAGATATTTTTTCATGAGATGTCCAATTAATAGAAAAACGGAAGCATTGTATCAATCAAATGAAAGACAACCAATCTTTTCTCTATTCGGTTTTTATTACATCCACTAATGTGGGCTGAACGATTGAGGCATAATCTTGAGTATTGAGAATAATAGAGCATTCTAACGTACCTGCATTAAATGCCAATTCATCATAACGAGAAAGCAAGCTAGGATCAGCAATTAGCAACAAATCAGGATGAAAGCTAAAAGGCGGAATTGCACCAAATACAC
>CABQSN010000177.1:0-3711 GCA_902466845.1 uncultured Haemophilus sp. | reverse complement strand
AACAAAGGGCGTGGAAACCCGCCCCTTTTGGTGTATCTAACAAGTCCCCCTCTTTAGAAAAGAGGGGAGTATGTTACAAGCGGTCAAATTTTCCCAGAATTTTGTAAATTTAAGGAATGGTTATGCCACTTACACTTTATCCACTTGCTAAAATTCGTACGCATAACACAAAGGAAAATCCCGCAGAAAAGATTGGACAGCTTTGGCAGAATAATTTTACCAAATTGCCTCAAAATGAGCCTTATTATGGTGTTTATCTGAATTACGAATCGGATTTTACGGGCTATTATGATGTTGCTGTTGCTCAAGAAAGTAAACCTGAAGGCAGTTTTTCAACCATTGAAATTGAAGATCTGACTTGGTATGAAATCTTCCCTACGGCTTATGAATCAGTAGTTCAAACGTGGCAACATATTTGGAATAAAGAAAAGCAAGGCTTATTAAAACGTGCTTATAAAGTGGATTTTGAAAAATATTATCCAAATGGAAAAGTGGATATTTACATTTCAATTTGCCCACATTGCTAAAAATAGCGAATGTAAGCGGTCAGAAATGACAAAATATTTGCAAATAAAAATACGGAAACATTATGGCAAAGAAAGATTATTACGACGTTCTTGGTGTTGAACGTGGCTCAGATGAAAAAGCAATTAAACGTGCTTACAAAAAACTCGCCATGCAATATCACCCAGATAGAACCAAAGGTGATAAAGCCAAAGAAGAAAAATTTAAAGAAATCCAAGAAGCCTATGAAATTTTAGGTGATAAAGAAAAGCGTGCCACTTACGATCAATACGGTCACGCAGCCTTTGAACAAGGTGGCATGGGTGGCGGTGGCTTCGGTGGCGGATTCAGCGGCGCTGATTTCGGTGATATTTTTGGTGATATGTTCGGCGATATCTTTGGCGGTGGCGGACGTGGTCGTCAACGTGTAGTACGCGGTGAAGATTTACGATATGACATCCAAATCACGTTAGAAGAAGCCGTAAAAGGTACAACCAAAGACATCCAAATCAATACGCTTGCTCACTGTGATAGCTGCGATGGCACTGGCGCAGAAAAAGGCTCAAAAGTTGAAACATGTCCAAGCTGTCATGGTTCTGGTCGTATTCGTCGCCAACAAGGTTTCTTTGTGACTGAAGCGGTTTGTCCAACTTGTCATGGCTCGGGTAAGAAAATTGAAAAACCATGTAAAAGCTGCCATGGCGAAGGTCGCGTTCACAAGAAGAAAAACCTTTCTGTTAAAATCCCAGCAGGTGTGGATACCGGCAATCAATTACGTTTAAGCGGTGAAGGTGCAGCTGGCGAAAATGGTGCTCCAGCAGGTGATTTATATGTGGTCATTCACGTTAAAGAACATCATATCTTTGAACGTGATGGCAATAACCTCTACTGCGAAGTGCCAATCAGTTTTTCAATGGCTGCGTTAGGTGGTGAGATTGAAGTTCCAACCTTAGACGGTAAAGTGAAACTCAAAATCCCTGCTGAAACCCAAACCGGCAAACTCTTCCGTATGCGTGGTAAAGGGGTGAGCTCTACACGTAGCGGCTACGCAGGCGATCTCATTTGTCGCGTGGTGATTGAAACACCGGTGAACTTAAATAAAGAACAAAAAGAATTATTAGAAAAACTGGAAGAAAGTTTGAAAGGACAAAAATCGCATAGTCCGAAATCTTCAAGCTTTTTAGACGGTGTGAAGAAATTCTTTGATAATTTAGGTAAGTGATCCCAAACAGAAAGTGCGGTCAATTTTAAAACTGTTTTGAAATTGACCGCACTTTTACTTTATACGACTGAAATCGCTTTTATTTGCACATAAACATCCATGCCTTGAGCAAAATGCAATTCATTAAACGCCCATTTACTGATACTTGCCCAAACTTTATGCCCCTCCACCAACACCGCAATGTCAATGCGATTCTCTTGCGGAACGATTTGTACAATTTGCCCTCGTAAGATATTACGAATGCTCGTTTGCTCTGGCTTGCTAAGAGTGAGTGACACATCGGAACTATAAATACAGACGCGTACTTTTTCATTCGCTTGATGATGCACTTCGTTGATCCAAAGTTGCTGTTCGCCTAAAGAAAGTGCGGTCATTTTATAAGTTGGATTATGTAAATATACTGGCAACGCCAACACACTACTCTGTTCCGATTCGCCTTTCCAAGGGGCAAATAACGGACTGTTCCAAACATTTTCTAAGGTGTCATAGGCTTTCACTTTGCCGTTTTCCATCAGGACAACACGATCGGCCAAGCGTAATAATTCATCTAAACTGTGCGTCACATATAAAATCGGCACATTAATTTCTTTGGATAGACTTTCCAGATATTGCATAAGCTCACGTTTGCGAGGCACATCTAAAGCTGAAAGCGGTTCATCCATTAACAAAATATCAGGATCTGTTAATAAGGCTCGCCCAATCGCCACACGTTGTTTTTCGCCACCGGATAAAGTAAGTGGATAGCGTTTGAGCAACGGTTCAATACCAAGTAGCTGAACGATATAGTCAAAGTCTTCACGGCTGACATTCTTCAAGCCATAACGTAAATTGCCTTTGACGCTGTAATGCGGAAATAAACGCGCATCTTGGAATACGTAACCAATTTTGCGCTGATGCACGGGGAGATTCTCACCGTTCTCCACATCCACCAAAGTGCGGTCATTTAAACGAATAAATCCTTGATCGGGATGAGTTAAACCACTCACCAAATTAATCAATGAGGTTTTACCCGAACCTGACAAACCAAAAATAGCCGTCACACCTTGAGTTGGCAGTTGCAGATCTGCACGTAAGGTTAGGCGACCTAATTGTTGTTGTACATTAATGTGTAGCATCGCCCTGCCCCAATTTTTTCTGCATCCGTTTGCTTAAGGCTTCGGAAAGCAATAAAGAAATTAATGAAAGGATCACCGCAAACAAGCAAAGGCGTGCAGTTTGTGCTTCTGCGCCTGGTGTTTGGATAAATGAATACATCGCTAAAGGAATGGTTTGGGTTTCCCCCGCAATATTAGATACGAAAGTAATGGTTGCACCAAATTCCCCTAAAGAACGAGCAAACCCTAATACTAAACCCGCCAATACACCAGGTAGAGAAAGGGGCAACGTAATCGTAAAAAAAACTCGCCAAGGCGAAGCGCCAAGCGTTTGTGCGGCTTGCTCTAATTTAAAATCAATGCTTTCCAAGGAAAGACGAATCGCCCGCACGACTAATGGAAATGCTACCACCGCGGAAGCTAATACCGCTCCCTTCCAACTAAAGCCAAAGGATACACCAAACCATTGATATAAATACTTACCAATAAAGCCATTACGCCCCATGGCAACCAATAATAAATAACCGATTACCACTGGCGGCAGCACTAAAGGCAGATGAATAATTCCTGTAATCAGCGACTTGCCGTAGAATTCCTTACGAGCCAGTAACCAAGCAATAAAAATTGCTAAGGGCAGACTCCAAAGCATAGAACTCAATGCGACACTCATGCTTAAGTGAATCGCATCCCATTCCATCGGGCTTAATTGAAACCAAGAGAGCAAAATATTTCCTTGTGTATATATCGATATGACGAAATTTCTTTAGAGATAACAAAAAGGACAGTTTCCTGTCCTTTCTTTATAAAGTCTAACTCATTATTTCACAGAGAAACCATATTCAACAAATATTTTTTTCGCTGCGCTCGATTCTAAGTAGTTAAGGAAATCAC
>CABQSN010000176.1:0-3750 GCA_902466845.1 uncultured Haemophilus sp. | reverse complement strand
AAATAATTGATGTATTAACTGTAACAAGTTAGATTAAGAAGGCGTATCGAAAGATACGCCTTTTTGTTTGCCTAAAATTCAGTGAAATTATAATGAAAGTTCAAATTAAACATGTGAATGTTAGGGAGAGAGAAATATTCTTTGGAAGAAAAGAGTGGCGGAAGGTCATGGGAGTTGAACCCACCCGGGAACGCTGGCGTCCCCAACAGGATTTGAAGTCCTGCCACCTCACCGGAGATGACGACCTTCCGTTATTGAAATTGCGGTTACTTTAGCGTAAATTAGTTCGCAATTCAACGCCATTTTGAAATAGGAATTAAAAATGACCGCACTTTTCCAACAACTTCCTTCTGTAGATAAATTTTTAAAAACACCAGAAGGTGAAATGCTTTTAACTGAATTTGGTCATTCAGCTGTCGTGCGTGAATTGCGCCAATTATTGTCTGAAGGGCGCGAGTTTATCAAACAGCATCAACATTTACCGCACTTTTTTGCCGATCACCTAAGTACATTACATCATTTACAGCATCGCTTGACTAAACAAAATCATGTACAAATTAAATCAGTCCATAATTTAACGGGAACGGTATTACACACAAATTTAGGACGAGCATTATGGGCTGAAAGTGCACAACAAGCGGCACTTCATGCGATGAAAGGTAATGTTGCACTGGAATATGATTTGGAAGAAGGCAAACGCAGTCATCGGGATAATTATATTAGTGAACTACTTGCACAACTCACAGGTGCAGAAGCTGCTTGTATCGTTAACAACAATGCTGCAGCTGTACTTTTGATGTTGGCCACCTTTGCAAAAGATAAAGAAGTGATTATTTCTCGAGGTGAGTTAATTGAAATCGGTGGTGCATTTCGCATCCCTGACATTATGGCTCAAGCAGGCTGTAAACTTGTTGAAGTCGGAACTACAAACCGCACACATTTGAAAGATTATCGTCAAGCAATCAATGAAAACACGGCTTTCTTAATGAAAGTACATTGCAGTAACTATCATATTAGTGGATTTACCGCTTCGGTTTCAGAACAAGAGTTGGTTGAGCTAGGACGAGAATTTGATATTCCTATTATTACGGATCTGGGTAGTGGTGCATTGATTGATCTAAGCCAATATGATTTACCAAATGAGCCAACGGTACAAGAAAAAGTCTCACAGGGCGTAAACTTGGTGTCATTCTCGGGTGATAAATTATTGGGCGGAACACAAGCTGGCATTATTGTTGGTAAAAAAGAGTGGATTGCTCAGTTACAAGCTCATCCATTAAAGCGCGTGTTGCGTTGTGATAAAGTGATTTTAGCCGGGCTTGAGGCAACATTACGCCTTTATCTCCAACCAGAAAAACTCACTGAGACATTGCCAACTTTACATTTGCTCACCCAATCAATAGATGTATTAAAAGAAAAAGCCGAACAACTTAAAGCCTGTTTAGCAAACCGCTTAAAAGATTACCAGGTTGAGATTGAAGAAAGTGTTGCTCAGATTGGGAGTGGTTCTCAACCGATGGCGACGATCCCTTCTCTCGCGGTGACGATTGCTGAAAAAACAGAGGCAAAATTGACCGCACTTTTAGCAGTATTCAAAGCGTTAGAACAACCAATAATCGGTCGTGTTGAGAAAGGAAAGATTTGGTTAGATTTACGTAGCGTGGCTGACTTTAAGGCATTATTAGATACGGTGGAAAAATTATGATCATAGTAACATCAGGGCACGTCGATCATGGTAAAACAGCCCTTTTAAAAGCACTGACAGGTACGAATACTGCTCATTTGCCGGAAGAAAAAAAACGTGGCATGACCATTGATTTAGGCTATGCCTATTTGCCTTTAAAAGAGAAAGTACTTGGGTTTATTGATGTACCTGGCCATGAAAAGTTTCTCGCCAATATGTTGGCGGGGCTTGGTGGTGTTCATTATGCGATGCTCATTGTCGCTGCAGATGAAGGGATTGCCGCACAAACTAAAGAACACTTAGCGATTTTGCATCAGCTTCAATTTACTGAAATCATGGTAGTGATTACCAAGGCTGACCGAGCAACAAATGAGCAAATCGAGGCATTAAAAACACAAATTCAGACGGATTATCCATTCTTAGCTGAATCTCATTATTTTATTACATCGGCACAAACAGGCTTAGGGATTGATGCGTTACGCGATTATTTAGCCAATTTACCGGAATTAGCCGAAATAAATAAACCGTTTCGTTATGCTATCGACCGTGTCTTTAGCGTGAAAGGGGCGGGGACAGTGGTAACCGGGACAGCATTTGCGGGAACGGTGGCCATTGATGATGAACTCTTCCTTTCTACGGGACAAAAGGTTCGCGTAAAAAATATTCATGCTCAGAATACACCGAGCGAAAAAGGTTTGGCTGGTCAACGCTTAGCGCTCAATTTAAACGTCGATTTAGATCGCATACTAATGCAGCGCGGCGATTGGTTGTTAGCCTCAGAACCACTTGAGCCAACTGATCGTATTACCATTGAAATTACGCCTGAAGTAAATTTGAAAGATAGTCAGCCTGTGCACATTTATCATGCAGCAAGCCGTACAACAGGTAAGCTTACCTTGCTTGAAAGCAAAAATGCAATGAAAAATGACCGCACTTTGGCAGAAGTTATTTTAGAACAGCCATTATTTTTAGCTTTTGGGGATAAATTAATTTTACGTAGTGGTGATGCGAAAGCTTTAGTTGGTGGCGCCAAGGTACTCGAAATTCATTCACCAAAACGTTATAAGCGTACAGAGGCTCGTCTAGCATTCTTGGCTAAACTTAATCAGGCTCAAACCGCCACACAACGCATCGGATTAACCTTACAAAAAGAGGCGGTTTCAGCTCAAGCACTAATGTGGAGTGAGCAGCTAACTGAAAATCAACTGGCAGAAGCGTTGGCTGAAAACGGTGATATTCGTTTCCAAAATTGGTGTTTTAATCGTGATTATCAACGTGAAAAAACGCAGCAAATTTTGACCGCACTTGCTACCTATCATGAGCAACATAATGATCAGCTAGGTTTGAGTAAGGCCCGCTTATACCGTATTGCGACACTAAACCAACCGGAAAATCTGATTTATCATTTTATTGAAGAAATGCTTGATGACGGCCAATTGCTGCAGACTCGTGGCTGGCTACATTTGCCTTCACACAAAATCCAATTTTCAGCCGAAGAGCAAACCTTATGGCAAGCGGTGTTAGCTGAATTTGAGAAAGCGCATGGTCAAGCCATTTGGGTGCGTGATATGGCAACAGCCTTGGCGCAAGATGAAAGTGTGATGCGTAATTTTATGTATAAAGCGGGTAAATTGGGCTATCTTACGCCAATCGTAAAAGATCGTTTTTTCCTAACTGAAAGCATTTATGCTTATGCTCGGTTAATTAAGGAAATGGCAGGCGAAGAAGGTAAAGTTGCCGTAAATGAATTACGTGATAAACTGAACTTTGGTCGAAAACTGACAGTGCAATTAATGGAATATTTTGATCGTACCGGCTTTTTACGCCGTAAAGGCAATGATCATATTCTACGTGATAAAGACACATTTGATTTATAGGTAATACATGAAAAAGACATTCATTTCAGCCTTAATTTTAACCGCACTTTTTACGGTAACAGGTTGCGAAGATAAAGAAGCGAAAGCAACGATTGAGCAACAAACACAGACAATTGCGCAACTGACGGCAGAAAATACGCAATTAAAAGCTGAAAAAGAGAAGGCTGAGAAGGTTATTCCGGCAATTAT
>CABQSN010000175.1:0-3797 GCA_902466845.1 uncultured Haemophilus sp. | reverse complement strand
CTTATTGGAAAAAAGCTTTTTGGCAAGTTAGACGAGTATAGTGAAAAGAAAAAAAGTGCGGTTAATTTTAACCGCACTTTTCTTCTATGGATTTGTTGTAGGGCGAATGCCTAATGTATGACAAATCGCATACGTGAGTTCGCTACGATTTAATGTATAGAAGTGGAAGTCATTCACACCTTCACGAGAAAGGATTTTTACCATATCCATTGCCACACTCGCCGCGACGAGATTGCGAGTAGTAGGATCATCATCTAATCCTTCATATGCTTTAGCCAACCATGCTGGAATTTTTACATTCGTAAATGATGCCATTTTTTGCAGTTGTTTGAAATTAGTAACAGGTAGAATACCTGGAACAATTTCAACCTCAATACCAATGGATGCACAGCGATCACGAAAGCGAAGATAACTGTCAATATCAAAGAAGAATTGAGTAATGACATGATTAGCACCTGCGTCAATTTTACGTTTCAAATTGATTAAATCTGCTTGTGCTGATTTTGCTTCAGGATGAACCTCTGGGTATGCTGCAACTGAGATATCAAAATCAGCTACGGAGCGGAGTAGTTCAACTAAATCAGCCGCATAGAAAGGTTTTTTCGCATAGCCTTTTGGCTCATCACCGCGTAAAGCCACAATGCGACGAATACCGCTATCCCAATAATCTTTTGCAATTTCTTTTAATTCTTCAGGTGTTGCATCAATACCTGTTAAATGTGGTGCGGCTTCTATACCTGTTTCTGCTTTAATGGCTTTCACGATGCTATGTGTACGATCACGTTCGCCAGAGTTTGCGCCATAAGTCACGGAAACAAATTTAGGATTTAATACTTTTAAGCGATGGATGGAATCCCAAAGCATGCTTTCCATTTTTTCATTTTTAGGCGGAAAGAATTCAAAGGAGACATTGATTTTTTTGTTAGTATCAGCAAGATGTTGATTTAATGTGTTAATTTCGTTTGCGTAGCTCATAGCATGCCTTCTTACGTTTTTTATTAGAATGTACTTATCATAAGATAAGCACTAATATGCGTCAATTTCAATGATTTCATCAATATGATGAATAAAATTAATGATCATTTATTATGCGTTGTATTTTAAAAGAAAATCAATTTATTTGCACAAAAAGTTAGCATTTTTTCTAAAAATAGGTATAATACGCCGACCCTGTAAATGCACGGATTCCCACCGTGCATTATTTTATCGAGATCACACTCGAAGGGGTGGAGATTAAGATTAATGGTTGTGTTTCAAACAATATGGAACACTGGGTATCAAACTTATATTTTGGTAATTAATTAATGAAAACTTTTGTAGCAAAACCGGAAACAGTAAAACGTGACTGGTATGTGGTAGATGCGACAGGTAAAACTTTAGGTCGTTTAGCTACTGAATTAGCACGCCGTCTTCGTGGTAAACACAAGGCTGAGTACACTCCACACGTAGATACTGGTGATTACATCATCGTTATCAACGCAGACAAAGTGGCAGTAACTGGTCGTAAAGAAACAGATAAACTTTACTACTGGCACACTGGCTATGTAGGTGGTATCAAACAAGCGACTTTCAAAGAAATGATCGCTCGCCGTCCTGAAGCGGTGATTGAAATTGCGGTTAAAGGTATGTTGCCAAAAGGTCCATTAGGCCGTGCAATGTTCCGTAAATTAAAAGTGTATGCGGGTGCAGAACACCAACACGCAGCACAACAACCACAAGTATTAGACATTTAATCACGAGGTTTAGGAAATGGCAGAGAATCAAAACTACGGCACTGGTCGCCGCAAAAGCTCTTCAGCTCGTGTATTTATCAAACCGGGCAGTGGTAAAATCACTATCAACCAACGTGAATTAGACGTATATTTCGGTCGCGAAACAGCTCGTATGATCGTACGTCAACCGTTAGAATTAGTGGAATTAACTGATAAATTAGACCTATACATCACTGTTAAAGGTGGTGGTATTTCTGGTCAAGCGGGTGCAATCCGTCACGGTATCACTCGTGCATTAATGGAATATGATGAGACTTTACGTCCTGCTCTTCGTGCAGCTGGCTTCGTTACTCGTGACGCACGTCGCGTTGAACGTAAAAAAGTTGGTTTACACAAAGCACGTCGTCGTCCACAATACTCCAAACGTTAATTTTTTATTATCGTTTCAAGAAAGCAGAGAGCAATCTCTGCTTTTTTTATGTCTTTAAAAAACAAATTAATTAAAAATTACCGTTCTTTGATTTCTTATATACGTTTGTAATTATTTGATTTTAAAGTAAAAATAAGAAATAGTTAGCAATTTACCTACCGGTTATGTTAAAATAATCGCCCGTTTTTAGTAGAAGTATATAAGTTAGTTTGGATCTTCGGAGGAATAAATGTCCAATGCATCAAGTAAACGTTCAGTAATGACTCTTTTTTCAAATAAAAATGACATTTACTGCCATCAGGTAAAAATTGTCTTAGCTGAAAAAGGTGTTGCTTACGAAAACGAAGAAGTTGATCTGCAAGCATTATCAGAAGATTTAATGGAATTAAATCCTTACGGCACATTACCAACATTGGTGGATCGTGATTTAGTATTATTCAGCTCATGCATTATTATGGAATATCTTGATGAGCGTTTTCCACATCCTCCACTTATGCCAGTTTATCCGGTTTCTCGTGCGAAAAGCCGTCTTTTAATGTTACGTATCGAACAAGATTGGTACCCAACATTAGAAATTGCTGAAAAAGGCACAGAAGTTGAACGTGAAGAAGCATTAAAACAGCTAAAAGAAGAATTGTTAGCGGTATCGGTTATCTTCCAACAAACCCCTTATTTTATGAGTGAAGAGTTTGGCTTAGTCGATTGCTATATTGCACCATTATTATGGAAATTACGCAATATGGGTGTGGAATTTAGCGGTACAGGAAGCAAAGCAATCAAAGGCTATATGGATCGTGTATTTAGCCGTGATTCATTCTTACAATCTGTAGGTGAAGCTGCACCTAAAAATTTAATGGATGATAAATAATGGCTCATATACCTTCTCCAAAACGTCCTTATTTGCTAAGAGCCTATTATGATTGGCTAGTGGATAATGATTTCACCCCATATTTAGTGGTAGATGCTAATTATTATGGTACTAATGTGCCTGTGGAATACGTGAAAGATGGGCAAATCGTCTTAAATCTTTCTGCGGGAGCAACTGGGAATTTGCAATTAACCAATGATTTTATTCAGTTTAATGCACGTTTCAAAGGTGTTGCTCGTGAGTTATATATTCCGATGGGGGCAGCTTTAGCTATTTATGCACGTGAAAATGGTGATGGCGTGATGTTTGAGCCGGAAGAAATTTACGATGAATTAAATCGAGAGCCAACATCAGAACAACCATTAAGCTTTGCAGAAGCGGTAGATAAGCCTAAAACTGAAAAGAAACCACAGAAATCAGCATCTCATTTACGAATTGTGGATTAATGAAAGAAAAACAAAAGTGCGGTTAAAATTAACCGCACTTTTTTGTTTATTGAATTTTGTTAATTGGCACAATCTTTTTGAATGAAATCAATGCGGATAAAACAATGGCAATGATTAAGGCTATGTAGTTTTGTATTGCAAACAATCTGAAGTCTTCAATATTACTATCATTAAATAAATAAGCAACCAAACTGTAATATAACACACCAATCAGAACGCTAAAGGCAAGATGGCGAAAATTCTTGTGGAATCGTGCAAACATGACGGTAAAACCAGTGAATAACATCGGTAACACAGCAATAACCATCATAAAAAGCATTAATGCTACGATGCTATCTAGA
>CABQSN010000174.1:0-3805 GCA_902466845.1 uncultured Haemophilus sp. | reverse complement strand
TGATTGCTCCTAAAAACAAAAAGAAGTACGCACATTACTATGCGTACTTTGCTATCAATCTAACAACTAAAAACAAGTCTATTTCGTATCATTGTCTTTAAGCGATAAAATCGTGAAAATTATAGTAAAGAATACACACAAATAATAGATCTAATTGAAAATTATTTCTATTTACAAATAAAAAATACCGCACTCGGTTTCCCAAAGTGCGGTCATTTTTAATGATATTTTTGAGTGTTAGACTAAACGTCTAGGTTTGCTCTCAAGGCATTCATTTCGATGAATTCACGGCGAGGCTCAACTTCATCTCCCATCAATGTGGTGAAGAGTTGGTCTGCTGCCACAGCATCTTTAATCGATACTTTTAACATACGGCGAGCATTTGGATCCATGGTGGTTTCCCAAAGTTGTTCAGCGTTCATTTCACCTAACCCTTTATAACGTTGGATTTCTAAGCCACGGCGAGATTCTTTCATCAACCATTCAACAGCTTGTTCAAATGACTGAACGGGTTGAGTTTTTTCACCACGAGTAACGTAAGCGCCCTCTTCTAGCAAGCCATTCACTTGCTGACCGAATGCGGTAATCTTCGCAAATTCATTGCCCGTCACAAAATCAAAGTTGATGAAGTAATCGGTATCAATACCGTGTTTACGAACGGTAATGACTGCTTCATATACTTGGCGTTCGCTGTTAAATTGCGTTCTTGCTGAATATAAATGTGCTTCCGTTTCTTTTTCGGTTAAGTATGCAACAAAAGCATTCGCCCAATTTTCGACCGCACTTTCATTACGCATTAAATCAACGGTTAATTGTGGTTGATAAACCAAACCTTGTAATAATGGCTCAGGATAGTAACGACTTAAGCGAGTAATTAATTTCTGAACATTGTTATATTCACTCACTAATTTCTCGAACACTAAATCATTCATTGCCGGTGCATTGGCACTGATATGTAACGCTGCGCCATCTAACGCAAGCATTAACTCATATTGCACCATTTCGTCGTTATCTTTGATATAACGCTCTTGTTTACCTTTTTTCACTTTATAAAGTGGCGGCTGAGCAATATACACGTAACCACGCTCAATTAATTCCGGCATTTGACGATAGAAGAAGGTCAACAATAAAGTACGAATGTGTGAACCGTCCACGTCCGCATCGGTCATGATAATGATGTGGTGATAACGCAATTTATCCGGATTATATTCATCACGGCCAATACCACAGCCTAGCGCCGTAATTAATGTACCCACTTCTTGAGAAGAAAGCATTTTGTCAAAACGTGCTTTTTCAACGTTAAGAATCTTCCCTTTTAACGGTAAAATTGCTTGAGTTTTACGATCACGACCTGATTTTGCCGAACCACCCGCAGAATCCCCCTCCACGAGGTAAAGTTCTGAAAGTGCTGGATCTTTTTCTTGGCAGTCCGCTAATTTACCTGGAAGGCCTGCAATATCTAATGCGCCTTTACGACGGGTCATTTCGCGGGCTTTACGTGCTGCTTCACGTGCACGTGCCGCCGTAATAATTTGATTTACAATGATTTTTGCATCGGCTGGATTTTCTAATAAATATTCCTGCATACGCTCATTCATTGCAGATTCAACCGCACTTTTCACTTCAGAAGACACTAATTTGTCTTTTGTTTGTGAAGAGAATTTAGGATCGGGCACTTTCACCGAAATAATTGCCACCAAACCTTCACGTGCGTCGTCACCTGATGTGCTCACTTTCTCTTTTTTCAGTAACCCTTCGCTTTCCATATAGTTATTTAAGCTACGCGTTAATGCACCACGGAAACCGGCTAAGTGAGTACCACCATCACGTTGTGGAATGTTATTGGTAAAGCAATAAACGTTTTCGTTTACGCCATCATTCCATTGCAATGCGACTTCCACGCCAATGCCGTCTTTTTCAGCTGAAAAATAGAATGGTTTTGGGTGAATTGGATTTTTATTTTTATTTAAATATTCAACGAATGCTTGAATACCACCTTCATAATGGAAGTGATCTTCCGTGCCATCACGTTTGTCGATTAAACGAATCGATACGCCAGAGTTTAAGAATGAAAGCTCACGTAAGCGTTTTGCTAAAATTTTGTAATCAAAAGTTGTAATCGCAAAGATATCTGGACTTGGCCAGAAACGCACCGTTGTACCCGTCGCTTGAGTTTCACCAATAACGGTTAAAGGCCCTTGAGGCTCACCTAAGTGATAGAATTGCTCGTGCACATGGCCTTGACGACGAATAGTTAATTGCAATTTATCAGAAAGTGCATTTACTACCGAAACACCCACGCCGTGTAAACCACCTGATACTTTATAAGAGTTATCATCGAATTTACCACCTGCATGAAGCACTGTCATAATAACTTCTGCCGCAGAAACACCTTCTTCTGGGTGAATATCTACTGGAATACCACGGCCGTCATCTTGTACGGAAACAGAATTGTCATCATGAATAGTAACAATAATATCGGAACAATAACCGGCAAGCGCTTCATCGATCGCGTTATCCACTACCTCAAACACCATATGGTGTAGGCCTGTTCCATCATCGGTATCCCCAATATACATGCCCGGACGTTTCCGAACCGCATCAAGCCCTTTTAAGACTTTAATACTTGATGCACCATAAGCATTTTCTGTAACCGGTGTTTCTGACATAGTTTTTCTCTATTTTGTAATGAAAATTGTGCCGAATTATAGCAAAAAACTGACTATTTTGCGAAATAAAAGTGCGGTCAAAGTTTTCAGTGTTAAAAAACTAATAAATAAGTACATAGCATATAAAACAAAAAAACGAGTTTTTATCTAAACTTGTCTTTTTTATTGTATTAACACTTATTTCCAAATATGGTTATTTAACCCGAGTTCTTTCACCATATCTGTAAAGCCTTTGATACTCGAAATATAATCACGAATCGTATTGTCTTCTAGCAATGACTTTTCAAAGGACGGTTCAAAACTATTCTTTCCTAAATTAAGTGCAATAATCACTTCTCGGTTACGAAGCACCATCGAAATAGGGCAATTAAATTTCTCTTTCAATCCACAAAAACGTTCCATTAACTTAGGCGATAAAGCATATCTGGCTAAGATTTGATCTTCAGTAAACACATCAAAGTAACGATTAAAAGACGGATTATCCATCAAGGCAATTTCACCTTCTTTTCTTAAACCCGCTTCTTTCTTATCGCAAACATAAACCCAATGAGCCAGTTCTTTAGGAAAAGTAGCTTTAAATAAAATGCCTTGGAAATTCTGAGCACCTAATGCCTTAACCGATTTCTCTTTCAACTCCATGTTAAAGGCTGAAAAATCACAGATTTCAACCTCTGTCTGATTAAACTTACCAAAAATTAAATCTTCACTACGGAACGTCGCGGGACCACTATCATAAACGGAGAGGAAATCAGCAATACTCAGACCTCTATCAGCGTTAAAGTGGAAACCAAATTCCTGGACAATTGTATTAATCACTCGAGTTTTAAATTCTGTGATAAAGCGCTTATATTAAAAAATAAATGACGAAAAGAATAAATGAGTAAACCAAAAATTTAGTTTTATCCACTTCCCTATTCATATCACAACAAAGTGCGGTCAATTTTTAAGAAGATTTTTCGAGACTCAATCCTTTCTTTATTATTGTGATTTTATGTACAAAAAAGATACTCCAGGCAAAGACAACCCTTCAAATAACAATTATTCTCAACAATCTTAAAAAACAATAACTTATCCACTAATTTCACAAGGAAAATAAGGATATTTTTGATTACGATCAAATAAATTTCCCTCATCAA
>CABQSN010000173.1:0-3833 GCA_902466845.1 uncultured Haemophilus sp. | reverse complement strand
TACTGTTACAGAAGAAATTAAAAAAATAAGTAAGGCTGGATTCTTCGAAAAAACAAAGAATGTAAATAATTACTCCAAAGTAAAGGGAGACCTGTTTATACGGCTTTTAAACAAAAAGAAACATGAAAAGGCACTGGAAAATGCCGTGTATAAAGAAGTGGATGGCATAGCCTGTGTTTTGTATATGAAAGTTGGACAGAGGGATGGATGTATCTCCAGCATGAAAATCCACAAAGCCAGTCTGGCAGACTGGGGAATGGATGAGGACGAAGCCTACGAGAATGCTTTGTCGAATACATATTCCCTTACTCCCCCAAGAATTTATAAGTGGGAACGCCTGCTTTTTAATCCTGCTTATGAGGGCGATGACTTTATGGACATGAATTATGAAGAAAATATTGTGGAAAGAAATGCTGGAAGCTGTCTTTCTACAAGTATTCGCACCAATGGGGCTGTGGCTGTTTTTCTGCCGGATGTGGCACAAAGGATTGCAGACCTTATGGATGATGATTTCTACATTGTATTTACAAGCGTCCATGAGGCAATGATTCATCCTAAGAGGATGTTCTGTCCGGAAGATCTTGAAAGAATTTTAAAAGAGACACTTAAAGAGGCTACCCTGGACGAAGATTTTCTGACAGATGAAATATATTACTATGACAGAGGTGCCCGGAAAATAATGAAATGGAAAATACCATTCTTTATATCGAACGCTTTTACCAACTGGGGCAATCAGTGGAACATTTACCAGGCTATGAAATTTGGAAAAAATGGAAAAACCAAAAAGCTAAATAAACTTTTTTAACCGCCCGAAAGGGCGGTTTTTCTTTTATAAATCAATTAATTATTCTCTCCACCTTTATTCCTTCCTGAAAATAATCCGCACAATGTGGAACAATATCGCTATAATTTTGCGCAATAATGATCGTCCAAACAGTAGAGGTGGCTATGTTGAATGCAACAACGGAACAAATTGAAACGTTTAATGAAAAAGCGCCTGAAATTTTGGCGGATTTAGCAAAGCATACAGAAGTAAAAATAAAAGAGAAAATCGCTGATATTGAACCTATGCTCGCACAACAAATCAGCATTGAAGTAGCAAACCATATCGCGCAATGCTGGGGCGGTGAGGTGATTTATATTCCGCGTAATCTCGTGTTATTACTAAACGAACGTGACCGTAAGATTTTCAACGAATTTAACGGTACAAATCACCGCGAACTTGCCAGAAAATATAACGTATCTATGCAGTGGATTTATCAGATAGTGAAAAAAATCACAAAAGAAGAAATCGCCCGACGCCAATTTGATATGTTTGGGGAGAAATAACTGCTAAAAGTGAGAAAAAACGTCCGAAAGGGCGTTTTTGTTTTTTTAGAATATAGTGTTGACAAAAATTAATCTCTAGGTTAAATTAAACCTCAAGGTTAACTTTTGTTGACGCATTAATAGGAGAGAAATATGAAAAAAACTAACTTTGGAGAATTTATCAAGGGGTATCGGCGTGCCAATAAGATCCTATTAAAACAAATGGCTGACGCGTTAGGATTTAGTTCTGCTTTTTTATCATCTATTGAAAATGGAAATAAACCAATTCCGCAAGGTATTGAGCAAAAGCTTGTAAATAGTTTTAGTTTTTCAGAACAGGACAAAGAACGCTTATTTGAGTCAGTTGATACAACAAGAACGCAAAGTACGATTACAATCCCTCAAAACTCATTAGATCAAATGATTGTTGGGGCATTTTGTCGGAATTTTAATGAGCTTGATGATGCTAAAAAACAAGAATTATTAAATTTATTAAAAGGAGCCAAGTAGTGAGTTCAATTTTTTATAACGAGGGGTTTTCAGTGAGCCCTATGTCAAAAAAACAGATAGACTCAATCACTCAAGCTATCCGTGAAATAGCAGCTAAGAATGGATGGTTAGATTCTAACGGTGCTGTCGACATTATATCTCTTTTGGAATTTGGTTATGAAGAATTTCGTGTTATACCAGATCATGAAATGGGGGGAGCTTTAGGGCTAACATTACCAACTGGAGAAATTCTTTTAAGAGAAAGTGTCTACAATGGGGCTTGCGATGGTAATGGACGAGATCGCTTTACAGTTGCTCATGAATTAGCACATGGGGTTATACATAAGGAGCAGATTGGGTTTGCTCGACCAGTAGATAGCAACACTAAAATTTATTGCAATGCTGAATGGCAAGCAAATGAATTTGCAGGGCGACTACTATTGCCTGACAGTAGCATCGAACGTTTTCATAATATGACGGTTTCTGAAATCGCTGATTTGTTTGGGGTAAGCTGCGAATGTGCTCAAACAAGAATTGCTAAATACGGAAAATAAAAACCCAATCATAAAGACTGGGTTTTAGGATAGTAAGTAATATTGGCGTATTAATTACTATGTATAGTTCTCCATCCGCTGTACACAATGCCTGCAAAAGAAGAACACCTTCGAAAACGGTGAAGTATTCTAAAACAAGTTGCATAGTGTTGTCCATAGGCTAAGTGATGGTAATTTGAAATTTAACGGTGAACCACCATGGCAACAACAATTTGCTCAAAATGTGGGTGCGTTTGTCCTCTAATCTTCCGTTGGTCTCATAAAGACCCAAGAACTGGAGAAACTATTAGAGCTAAACGTCGCCCTATGCCAATTCCACAATGCAATTGTGGTAGATAATTAATAAAAACGCCCGTAAGGGCGTTTTTTTTATGAGCAAAATAAATTTTATTGGAGTATGATTTTGCCGAACCATTTATAACTTAAGGAAAAAATATGAAAAAACTACTATGTGCCTTTTTTGCTGGTGTGCTAGCTTGCTCATTGAGCGCCTGTTCCGAAGATGAAGACCCAAATGCACCAACGTACAAGGAAACTTCAGATGTCGAAGTTGCCCTTTATAAATTACTTCCAGAAAGTAGCGGTAAAGCGGTAAGTTGTCGAAGTAGAAAAGTTGGTGAACATTACTATCTCGCCTGTAACTATATCTCTATGGGAACAGCACCATCATCGCTATATGTTTTCTATTACGACAAAGTAAAAGACTCGGTTAAACGCTTTTATGCGTTGAATGGTAAAGCCATGAGCCTATATGACGGACAGTTAAAATATGAGCCAATTTTAGGCAACTATAAAGACAGTTTTGGTTTGCCTCTGCCGGAAAGTATCAATATGGGCGAAGTAATGAAAGCATTTGAATTTATGCGCAAATAACTTCTTTAAATCAATTTAAAATCAATAAAACCCCATCCGTTTTAAACTCCTTTTAAGTTCACTTAGAAGGAGTTTTTTTTATGTCTTTATCCCTACCCATCACCAAAATCGTGATCCACTGTTCTGCCACAAAAAACGGCAAATCATTACGCACGGCGACACAAACCGCCGCGCAACGTATCGACGAATGGCATAAACAGCGCGGTTTTAAGCGTAGCCCCGTGTTAGCCAAACAATTCAATTCACATTTGCAACACCTAGGCTATCACTACGTCATTGATACAGACGGTACCGTTGAAACAGGCCGAATGGTGGGCGAAATCGGTGCGCATGTGAAAGGTCATAATCAATATTCGGTCGGCATTTGTCTTGTAGGTGGTATTGACGCAAGCGGTAAAAACTACGGCGAATACACCGAAAAGCAATGGATTGCCCTGCATACATTATTGCAAAAACTTGAAAGCGAATATCCCAGTGCACGCATTTGTGGACATCGTGATTTAAGCCCAGACATCAACGGTGACGGCACAATTACGCCAAATGAATGGATTAAAGACTGCCCATGCTTCGATGTTTGGACGTGGTTAGATTCAGAAGAAGTCGTCAATT
>CABQSN010000172.1:0-3847 GCA_902466845.1 uncultured Haemophilus sp. | reverse complement strand
TCGGGATCGGCGTTTGTGGCAAAGATGGCCAAAGCGTGCCGGTCGGCGTTGGTCAACCCGCCTTGAAAATTGATGAAATCACCGTTGGTGGAACAAATTAAACATAGAGCCCGATAATCATATCGGGCTTTTTCTTTCCTTCGTATCTAAGTGCGGTCAGTTTTTTTGCTATTTTTATTCATCGCTTTCTTATGAATAATCATTGGGTTAAGTGAGAAATTTGGCATACGACATTTTCATATCCACACTTTTGTGATCCCTATCACAATATCTTGTAAAACCAGTTAAAAATTTCCCCAAACAATCCCAATAAGTGGTACATTTACCGTGCATGACTTTTTGTCATTTAAGAGACAGGGACAGGCGTGAGTTTGTCTGAAATTTCATCAACCAGAGGGAAACATTTATGTTAATTGGTGTACCTAGAGAACTGCTTGAGAGCGAAAATCGTGTGGCGGCGACGCCAAAAACGGTTCAGCAGATCTTAAAACTGGGCTTTGACGTCATCGTAGAACACGATGCGGGATTCAAAGCAAGTTTTGAAGACCAAGCATTTATCGACGCCGGCGCAAAAATTGGCTCAAGTTCAGAAGTGTGGCATTCGGATGTGATTTTTAAAGTGAATCCACCAACGGATGCAGAAATTGATCAAATGAAGGAAGGTGCAACACTTGTGAGCTTCATTTGGCGCGCACAAAATCCGGATTTAATGAAAAAACTCACGTCGAAAAAAATTAATGTATTAGCGATGGATTCTGTGCCACGTATTTCCCGTGCGCAAGCGCTTGATGCATTAAGCTCTATGGCGAATATTTCTGGTTATCGTGCGGTGATTGAAGCCGCTCATGAATTTGGTAGTTTCTTCACTGGACAAATTACTGCAGCAGGTAAAGTACCACCGGCAAAAGTGTTAGTCATTGGTGCGGGTGTTGCAGGTCTAGCGGCGATTGGTGCAGCGAATAGCCTTGGTGCGATTGTACGTGCTTTTGACTCTCGTCCTGAAGTAAAAGAACAAGTACAAAGTATGGGCGCGTCTTTCTTAGAAATTGATTTCAAAGAAGAAGGCGGTAGCGGCGATGGTTACGCGAAAGTGATGTCAGAAGAATTTAACCGTCGTGCGATGGAGCTTTATGCGGAACAAGCCAAAGAAGTGGATATCATTATTACCACCGCGGCGATTCCAGGTAAACCAGCCCCTCGCTTAATCACGAAAGAAATGGTTGATTCCATGAAACCAGGTTCTGTAGTGGTGGACTTAGCGGCTGCAACAGGCGGTAACTGTGCTTACACTGAAGCAGGTAAAGTCGTCACCACTGAAAACCAAGTGAAAATCATTGGTTACACTGATTTCCCAAGTCGCTTACCAACACAATCTTCCCAACTTTACGGTACAAACTTAGTTAATTTATTAAAACTACTTTGTAAAGAAAAAGACGGCAAGATCAATATCGATTTTGACGATGTGGTATTACGCGGTGTGACAGTAGTACGTGATGGGGAAGAAATTCCACCAGCACAAATCCAAGTGTCAGCACAACCAAAACAAGAAGCGAAAGCGGCACAAAGTGCGGTTAAAAAAGAGGAAGAAAAACCAGCAGATCCTCGTATTAAATACGGTGCGATGGCGGGTGTGGGCGTGTTATTCCTCTGGCTTGCGTCTGTGGCGCCAGCGGCATTCCTTTCTCACTTCACCGTATTCGTATTGGCTTGTGTAGTTGGTTACTACGTGGTTTGGAACGTCAGCCACGCTTTACACACCCCACTTATGGCGGTAACCAATGCGATTTCAGGTATCATCATTGTGGGTGCATTACTGCAAATTAGACAACCAACAGGCAACTTCTTTATTGATGCATTAGCCTTTGTGGCAATCTTGGTGGCAAGCATCAACATCTTTGGTGGCTTCCGTGTAACTCAACGTATGTTGGCGATGTTTAGAAAAGGTTAAGGAGAAGACGATGTCTGAAGGTTTAGTACAAGCAGCCTATATTATCGCTGCATTACTTTTCATTATGAGCTTAGCCGGTCTTTCTAAACATGAAACGGCAAAAGCCGGTTGTTGGTATGGTATTGTCGGTATGACAATTGCCCTTGTTGCAACCATTTTCGGCCCACAATCTGAAGGTACACTATGGATCATTATTGCGATGATCATCGGTGGCGTGATTGGTGTTCAACGTGCATTAAAAGTTGAAATGACTGAAATGCCTGAACTCGTTGCGATCCTTCACAGCTTTGTAGGTTTAGCTGCAGTACTCGTAGGCTTTAACAGCTACGGCTTAACACACGAAACCGATCCTGTGTTAATGAATATCCATAACGTTGAAGTATTCTTAGGGATCTTCATAGGTGCGGTAACATTCACGGGTTCTATCGTAGCATTCGGTAAATTAAGCGGCAAAATCAATTCAAAAGCATTAATGTTGCCACATCGCCATAAATTAAATTTAGCGGCATTAGTGGTTTCCGCTTTCTTGATGGTCGCTTTCTTAAACAACCCAGATAATATCTTCCCAGTGTTACTCATGACAGCAATTGCCCTTGCATTCGGCTGGCACTTAGTGGCATCTATCGGTGGTGCGGATATGCCGGTTGTGGTTTCAATGCTTAACTCTTATTCTGGTTGGGCAGCGGCTGCAGCAGGTTTTATGCTAAGCAATGACTTGCTTATCGTCACCGGTGCATTAGTGGGTTCTTCAGGTGCGATTCTTTCTTACATTATGTGTAAAGCGATGAACCGCTCATTTATCAGTGTTATCGCAGGTGGTTTTGGTAATGATGTTCAAGTATCTTCTGATGAAGAACAAGGCGAACACCGTGAAACAACCGCAGAAGAAGTGGCTGAATTACTTAAAAATGCAAGCTCTGTAATCATCACGCCAGGATATGGTATGGCGGTAGCACAAGCGCAATATCCAGTGGCTGAAATTACGGCGAAATTGCGTGAGCGTGGTATTAACGTGCGTTTTGGTATTCACCCTGTTGCAGGTCGTTTACCGGGTCATATGAACGTACTTTTAGCGGAAGCAAAAGTGCCTTATGACATCGTGCTTGAAATGGATGAAATCAATGATGATTTCGCAGATACCGATGTGGTATTGGTTATCGGTGCAAACGACACCGTAAACCCAGCGGCAATGGAAGATCCAAACAGCCCAATCGCAGGTATGCCAGTGTTAGAAGTATGGAAAGCACAAAACGTTATCGTATTCAAACGCTCTATGGCGGTAGGTTACGCAGGCGTTCAAAACCCATTATTCTTCAAAGAAAACACTCAAATGCTCTTTGGTGATGCAAAAGAACGTGTTGATGACATTCTTACTGCATTAAACAAATAAGCAAAAAACTAAAGTAAAACTGACCGCACTTTGAGAGATTAAAGTGCGGTTTTTTTATATGTTTTTTAGTGCTTATATGATTAAATAACCGAACTTTAAGAAGTGATACACTAACTTCCCAAAATCAAAATAGGCGAGGAAACGATAAGATGAGATTTACATTAGCATTATTATCTCTAACTTTGTTTGGTTGTTCTTTTGGAGGATTTCAACCTCCACCACCACATGATCATTGGCAGCTACATAATGAGACAGCATTATTTCCGAACTCAGATCCTGATGTTTTAACTAAATATCTTGCTAGAAGAAAAAAAGATATGACTGATTGCGGTATTATAGATTGGGCGGCAGGAGAAAGTGATAATCCAGAGGTCAATCTTTGTTTAGAGAAAAAAGGCTGGTATTTAGAAGGTGGACCTGTTTGTGAAAATACACTAATGTGGGATAGACCTCCATGTATCCAATGGCGAAAAAAACACAGCAAGCCTGATGCTAAGCCTTGGCAGTAA
>CABQSN010000171.1:0-3890 GCA_902466845.1 uncultured Haemophilus sp. | reverse complement strand
TAAATCTTGTTGAACCACAAAAAGTGATTGAAGCGACTCAAAAATTTCAGCTGGCTCAGACATTCTACCCGCGCCCACATCACCACAAGCCTGAAAACCGCTATTTGGTCCCACAAAATGAATGCCTCGCACAGAAAGGGCGGTCAAATTTTGTTGTGTAATCGCCTGGCGGTACATTTGCTGATTCATAGCCGGTGCGAGCAAAATAGGCGCACTTGTCGCAAGACAAATCGTGCTAAGTAAATCATTTGCCATTCCAACGGTTAAACGCGCAATAAAATCGGCGCTAGCTGGCGCAATCACAATCGCATCAGCCCACTTGGCCAGCTCAATATGCCCCATGGCTAATTCAGCTTGAGGATCAAGTAAAGATTGAGAAACCGCATTACCTGAAATGGCTTGTAGCGTTAAAGGTGTGACAAATTCAGCGGCTGCAGGCGTTAAAGCCACTCGAACTTCTGCGTTAGATTTGCGTAATAAACGAATAAACTCAATGGTTTTATAGGCGGCAATGCCCCCTGTAATCCCGACAACAATACGCTTTCCGCTCAAGCTCATTTGCTACTCCGCTACGACTTAATAGAATGGATATGTTTTTTGTGTGTTAGTACTTAACAACTTAAGGTTACCTATTTTACTTCAAATTTCACCAATAAAAAATTTTATTTTTGTGATCGCCGTTCCAAAAATAAAACTGACTTCTCGCAAAGATTGAAAACATCCTGAAAATTGACCGCACTTTTTTCTTTTCATTAATTAATATGCAAACAAACTCTCCTTTAATGCCTCGTGAAAAATTGTTGAAATATGGCGTTGAAGCCCTAGAAGATCACGAATTACTCGCTATTTTCTTACGTACAGGGATTAAAGGCTGCCCTGTCATGGAATTATCACATAGCGTGCTGCAACATTTTGGATCCCTTCGAGCCTTATTAAGTGCAGATAAAGAAGCCTTTTGCAAAGTAAAAGGATTAGGCATTACGCAGTTTATTCAACTGCAAGCCACCACAGAAATGACAAAGCGGTATCTAAAGCAAGAATTACTGATAGAGCATGTATTTAGCGACACATCTACGGTAAAGCTTTATCTTCAAACGGAGCTTCACCACGAAGAACGTGAAATTTTTATGGTGTTATTTTTAGATAATCAACATCGTTTGATTAAAAAAGAGCGGTTATTTTTAGGCACAATTAATGTGACGAATGTTTATCCACGAGAAATTATTAAAGAAAGCCTTTCCTGTAATGCGGCCGCTTTAATTTTGGCTCACAACCACCCTTCTGGTCTGGCTGAACCGAGCTATTCCGACAAAATGATTACACAAAAAATTATTGAGGCTGCTGAGTTAATGGATATTCGCATTTTAGATCATTTTATTGTCGGCAAAAGTACTTGTTATTCTTTTGCAGAACATAATCTGTTATAGTTTTAGGGAATTTGATGATTTTTTTATCGTTCATTTCCATTTAAAGACGGAAAAATCGCTTTTGGACTTGAGAAATGAAAATAAAGTCAGTATAATTTGCGACCTTTAATATAGTAAGTGGGTCGGATACTGCGACCTGACGAGGAAGCAAGCTTAGTTTTAAGCTTCATTATCCGAACCATAAGCTCGAGCTTATATTTAAATTATTGGAGATTATTATGTCTAGAGTTTGTCAAGTAACAGGCAAGCGTCCAGCTGTGGGTAACAACCGCTCACACGCGTTGAATGCGACACGTCGTCGTTTTCTTCCAAACCTTCACACTCACCGTTTCTGGGTTGAAAGTGAAAACCGTTTCGTGACCTTACGTTTAACTGCGAAAGGTATGCGTATTATCGATAAAAAAGGCATTGATGCAGTGTTAGCTGAAATCCGTGCTCGTGGCGAAAAAATCTAAGGAGCTAAAACATGGCAGCTAAAGGCGCTCGTGAGAAAATCCGTTTAGTTTCTACAGCAGAGACTGGTCACTTCTACACAACTGATAAAAACAAACGTAATATGCCTGAAAAAATGGAAATCAAAAAATTTGATCCAGTAGTGCGTAAACACGTTATCTATAAAGAAGCAAAAATCAAATAATTTTGCTGATTTGAAAAAAGCCCGACATTGTTCGGGTTTTTTTATATCACAAATTCATTACCGAGATTATCTATGCCTGAACTTCCTGAAGTCGAAACAGCCCTACGTGGTGTAAGCCCATATTTAAAAGGTTTTACCATTGAAAAAATTGTAGTGCGCCAACCACAATTACGCTGGGTTGTCTCTCCTGAATTAACAACGCTCAAAAACGTCAAAATTTTAGATACTTCTCGTCGTGCGAAATATCTCATTATTCATACAGAAAAAGGTTACATCATTGGTCATTTAGGGATGTCTGGCTCCGTTCGAATTGTGCCACACGATAGTCCTATTGATAAACACGATCACCTTGATATTGTGATGAATAATGGCAAATTACTGCGTTATAACGACCCGAGACGCTTCGGTGCATGGTTATGGACTGAAAGTTTAGATGACTTTCATCTTTTCCTAAAACTTGGCCCTGAACCGCTTTCAGATGAATTTAATGCCGAATACCTTTTTAAAAAATCACGCAAAAAATCGACCGCACTTAAAACCTTTTTAATGGATAATGCTGTCGTCGTGGGCGTAGGAAATATTTATGCCAATGAAACGCTCTTTTTATGTGGTTTGCATCCGATGAAATTAGCCGAAAATCTTACGCGAAGCCAATGTGCCTTACTCGTTGAAACAATTAAAAACGTATTAGCAAAAGCCATTACACAAGGTGGTACAACATTAAAAGATTTCTTACAACCCGATGGTCGCCCTGGTTATTTTGCTCAGGAATTGTTAGTGTACGGAAACAAAGATAAACCTTGTCCAAAATGTGGCACAAAGATTGAAAGTATGATTATTGGGCAACGCAATAGCTTTTATTGCCCTCATTGTCAGAAAAAGAAATAGGCGTTATTACACGCCTATTTTTTAGAAAAAGGCACTCCAGAAATGAGAAATTGGCATGGCGAGGAAAAGAGCCGGCAGCATATTCGCCACATGGAACATTTGGATATTACAAATGCGAAAGCCCGCAGCTATCATTAGCATACCGCCTACCGCAGCAAAATCACCTCGCATTTCAGGTGTCACGAAAGGAATAATAAACACCGCAGAATAAGCTAAGATCACTTGAACCAATGTTTGTGGCACAAAAATACTTGCCACTGAAATGCCGAGGGATGTAGCAAAGATCATCGAGGTGAAAAAATCTAGAAAGGATTTTACAATAAGGATATCAAAATTCCCCGTCATCCCCTCATTCATCGCCCCGAAAATCCCCGTTCCACTAAATGAAAACAAAATCACAATCGCAACAAATTTAGATAAGAACTCTTCTTGGCTATGCATGCTACTTGGTGTATCAGGAAACATCTTTTCAACAAGGCCTTTCGCTGATGAGGCAAGCTTATTGATCCCATGTTCCAATAAAAGCAACTCGCCAATTATCGTCCCTAATAACACCGATAAAATCATTACTGGCATATTAGTGGTTTTCGCTACCATCACAATGCCCATGCCCATAGAACACAGACCAAAGATCAAGGTTAAATTAGTGCGTAAACGTTCTGGAATGCGTCCACCGAGCGCCGCACCGATAACTGCGCCACTGATAATCGCCAGTGCGTTGATATAAGGTCCGATAATCATATTATTCTTCTCCGAGTTGACTCACCCTATTATACGAAAAACAAGATGAAAATCGACCGCACTTTTCCCTCTTAATATGCAACTCACCTACCACTTTTCTAATACTCAACATACCTCTTTATAAGTATTTTGATTTTAAAGTTTGATCAACCTCAAATTTTTGAAAAAAAACCGTATAAAAACTACTACTTTTTGGT
>CABQSN010000170.1:0-3908 GCA_902466845.1 uncultured Haemophilus sp. | reverse complement strand
ACCTTTTCCGCTTTCACTAAGTCAGCTTCGGCAGAAAGGGCAGGAGGGGCAAATAAAAAGCCTAAAACGGGTAAAAGTGTAGAGAGTAAGTAAATTCGTTTTTGCATTTTGGCTAGCCTTTAAATAATTTATCTAAATCTGCAGCAGGAATCGCGCCTTCATATTTAGCCTGAATATTACCTTCAGGTGTAATCACAAAACTTGTTGGCGTACCGATAAGTTGATAACGTTCTGCTGTGATTTTTAATTGGTCTTTGATAACCGGCAACGTAAGCTGACGTTTGGCGACTACGGCTTTGGTATCCACTTTATCACCATCTACGTTAATAGCGATAAGCTGAACTTTATTTGGATTAGCTTCAGCCAATTTTTCAAATTCTTTTAACTCAGCGACACATCGCCCACAGGTTTCAGACCAGAATGTCAGTAAGCGAGTGCCTTTCCAATCATCAAGTTTCACTTCTTTACCTTGTAAATCATAGGCAGCGATGTCTGGTGCTTTTTGACCAATTGCAGCGACTTCATCTTTACAAGAAACACAGCTTAAAATGACCGCACTTATCGCGAGTAGTTTTACGAATTTATTTTTCATGGATTTCCTCTTTTACAAATTTTCCGTGATGGAGATAAATAACACGATCGGTTAACTCACCCAATTCAGGATTGTGTGTAACCATAACGATAGTTCGACCTTGGCGATTTAATTCTTGTAGTAAATCCAGTACAAGCGCTTCATTTTTTTCGTCAAGGTTACCTGTAGGTTCATCGGCAAAAATAACAGGAGGTTGGTTCACTAATGCCCGAGCAATACATACCCGTTGTTGTTCGCCCCCAGAAAGTTGGCTTGGACGGTGATCAATACGATGACCTAATCCCACTTGTTCGAGTACCGCTTTAGCCGCCGCTTCATCAATCACACTGTGATAGTGCTGTGCGAGCATCACATTTTCAAGAGCGGTTAAATAAGGAATTAAATGGAATTGTTGAAAGACTAAACCAATTTTTTCTGCACGGAAACGCTGACGACCGATTTCATCTAGTTGTGCCGCATCGACACCATCTAAAATGACTTTACCTTCACTAGCTGTATCTAAGCCGGTCAGAATATTCATCAGCGTGGTTTTACCGGAACCTGATGCACCCATTATCGCAATAAATTCACCTTGGCGAATTTGAATATTAATATCTTCTAAAGCGGTGACTTGCCCGAATCGTTTATATAAATGTTGCGTTTCAATTACAAATTCACTCATTTTATTCCCCTTTTAACACATTTGCGGTTTGGATATTTAAAGCTCGTTTGGTTGGTACAATCACCGCAATAAAGGCAACCAATAACGATAAGACGATAGTAATTGGAATAACCGGTAGACGCATATCAATGTAAGATTTAAATACGGTTAATCCAAGTAATTGTGCCAAAATGTAGCCGAGAATCAGTCCCGCGACAATTGCACAAAGTGCTATGATGAGGATCTCGGTACTAATCTGTTTAATGATGTCACTTTGTTTGGCACCTAGGGCTTTTTGTAGTGCAAATTCTTTTGCTCGCTCACCAACAATCGCAATCAACGTGGTGTTCACACAAAGGGTGGCGAGAATCAAAATGACCAATGAGATTAAGCCCATCAATCCTTTAATTTTATCTAAAATCTGCCCTTCAGATGCTGAGACTTTTCGAATTGGGCGAGCAGTTAGATCGGGTTGGCGTTGCATAATGTCTTGGGCAAATTGTGCGACATTACCTTGTTCATTTTTTACATTGAGTAAGGCGTTGTTTGCTAATCCCTCTTTATCCAACCAATTTTGGGCAAACTCTAAATTCACGATCAGCATGTTGTCAGTGGCATCACCTGCCTCAACAATACCTTTTATCGTGAATTCATGTTTTTCAACCGCATTTTTAGACAGAGTTAATTTACTTCCAACACCTAAATTAAGGCGTTCCGCTAAGGTTTTACCAATCATGGCATTGCGGTCATCAAAATTCACATTAATAGCTGAGCCGGTAATTTGCCAATAAGGTGCAAGCACATGCATATCTTCAAACCAGACGCCCATAATCACGATTTTTTCTAAATCACTTCGCGCAACACCATATAAATAAGGACTGGCAGCGGTAATGAAATTATCCGGTGCATTGTGCAGAATTTGCTTTAATTGGCGTTCTTTCATCAAGCCACCATTGGCAGCACCAATGTAAAAGTTAGCCCCAAAAGTACGGAGCTCTTGGCTCATTTTGGTATTAATATCGAAATAGACCGCAGCCATTGCCGTCACAATGGACGCACCAACAGTTAGGGCAGAGAAGATAATAAATACCCGTTGTAAACGTAGGCGTAATGCTTGGAAGATTAAACGCCAAAACATACTTTTATTGGCGGCCATACAGCACCTCCACTGGGTAAAGTTTGGCAATACGATGGGCTGGGAACCAAGTGCCCACCACAGCAATTAAAATAGACAGCATCAATACGCAAGGGATTACAATCCAAGCAAAACTTAGCGGAACACCAAATAGAGCCGAACCAATAAATCTTGCTAAGCCCCAACCTGCAATACAACCAAGAGTGCCACCAATTAAGGCACTGATAATGGCTTCACAATAAAATAATAAGGCGATTTGCCATTGGTATGCGCCTAAGGCTTTCATTAACCCAATTTCTTTTGAGCGCTCAATGATCCCTGTGCTCATTAATGATGCTATGCCCATAGCAGCGGCGATTAAGGCTGCGAGAGTAACGACAGCAAGCAATAATTGGATTTTACCAATGACGACACCTTCTGACGCCGCAACCTGCCAAATTGGGCGAACAATGGCACCTGAGATTGCTTCTTCTAATTGGTGTGAAATAGAAGAAACATAAGCCGTACAATACCAACGATCGTACTCTTCGGCATCTAACGCATCGGTATTCGCACGCGCTTTACGAGAAAGGTCATTTTCAGGTACGGTCAGTGCAGAGACTTTGACTGATTGAATTTTCCCTTCTAAACCCAGTAATTTTTGTACAGCATTGAGTGGCATGACTAATTGATTATCTTCAGCCCCACCTGTGGATAAGATACCGGTAATTTCGACCGCACTTTGATTATCTAGCTCATTATTTTGATAGCGAAGTTGGATCTTATCACCTTGCTTTAAGCCTGTTCTTTGAGCCAATTGCTCACCAATGAACGCTGGAATAAATTCACCTTCAGGCGTTTCAAGATCGTTTACCCATTCCCCTTGAACATGCCAATAAGGGCTAATAATCTTTTGGCCAGTATGGAAATCGTCTTCATCTGGTACAGGAATGTTGTGATCGAAAAATGTACCAAGCACATTAATTTGTCCAAGTGCGGTTGATTTATCGTGAGTTTTTTCGGAAAGCATTTCAGCTTTTACATCTGCACTTAATAAGGGGGCAAAACCTACGATATTATTTCGCCAGAAAATATCTTTAATATTCGGCAGCTCTTTTTCATCGAGAAAATCTTGGCTACTTAAATCTGCGTTATGACTGAGTTCATCAGGCAAGGCTGCATTACTTGCAGGTTCAACTAAAATATTGGCTCCGTAAGATTTGAGCTCTTTTGCCATTTTATCGCCAATATCAATGGATACCGCCAAGAGCGCAGAGACTAAGCCAGCCGCTAAGAAAATAGTAATCACGGCCAACAGTTTACGTTTAATGCTGAAACGCCAAGATTGAAATAACATTCTTGCTAGCATTATTCCCCCTTACCTAAATACTTTTCAGGGTTATCACGGAATAAATCAAGATTTTTCTCACTTTCAAAGAAGTAAGTTTTACCTTCGTAATTATATTTGTGCTCCGTTTTAGTGTTTTTCATTTGGGTGCCACTAATCGGATCTTTTACATCGATTTCAACAATCGTGCTAAATAAATTTAACCCTTCTTCTA
>CABQSN010000169.1:0-3951 GCA_902466845.1 uncultured Haemophilus sp. | reverse complement strand
TTGCAGCGCAAATCAAGCAATTCCATAAAGAATTAAAAGATCTTGATCGGAAGATTTCAGACTATCGTGTGGCATTAAATCACGCAAAAGGTCGGGAAGAACCACCTTTACCTTCAAACCCCAAATTTAGAAATCTTCGCTTCCAAACTTCACCTCAACAGTTGATTGCTCAGGTACTAAAACAAGAGCCTTCAAAATGGTTAAGTGTGAAAGAGATTACATATCAGGCGATGAAGTTAGATGGGCAAGAGATTGAAGAAGTCATACCGTATAAACAATCACAAACGATTGCTTGTACATTAAACTATTTAAAGTATAAATCGTTAGTGGAAAAATGCTTAATAGATAACTCACAACATTGGCGATTGAGAACACTTGAGTAAGGATAGTAAATAGCGGTAGAAATACCGCTATTTTTGTTTCCATTGCCAGTGAACCTCATTTCGGCTGATTTGAACTCTATTAATCCATTCTCTTTTATAAAACTCATTCAGTTGTTTACGAACAGAATCAAGGTGCTTTGCAGATGGCGTGTCAGGATTTTGTTCAATATCGAAAATGCGCTGCGTGAGTTCGGCAATTGTAAAGGCTTTATTGGGTACTTCTCGCATCATTTGCACGATGTATTTACGAATTTTCCCTTTAAAGAGCTTATATTTGGAACGGTACACAAAGTTGTCCGTATTATAAAGGGCTACATCACTTTCCTGTTGAGTAAGCTCAATAGCACGTTTTAATGTGGCAATGTTCGCATCAAGTAACGCAAGATGATGCAATACCTGTTTACGCTCAAACTCAAATTCTTTGAGCTTCTTATCTAAGTTATATGCCATATATCTACTGCCAAATCACTTCTTGATGAATAATTTTTCGTTGCCAATAACCGCACCATTCATTGTTATCGTTGGTGGTTTTCAAACATCGGCTTAATACATCAATAAACTGCGCTTTATTTGAGGTACGGCGATTGTCCTCACGGTACGCAATTTCATTAGCATAGTTAAGTAGGTATTCATTACTAATTCGGTGAACTTGTCCGTAGTACATACGTTTGAAACGACTAAATAGACTTTCTGCCTGATTGTTTGTTACACCTAAGTCACTACGATATTCTTCTTTATGGTTTACAGTTCTCAAGTTATAGTAAGGCAACAAGACATCATAAGCAGTGCTTTCATCGGTATTGATTTGCGAATTAGGTTTAATGAATTTATTGGCAAAACTTTTCACTACCGATTGCGATTCCGTATGCGCCACAAAAACGTGAGAGCGTTTTGCCCCACAATGTAGCGCATTACTGGCTTTTTCTTCTGGCGAATAATGCTCACGTGCAACCATGACACAACGTTTATCAGGATTCTGATTTTCCTTTAAACGATAGTCAATGCGGTCAGATTTCTTATTTGCTTTACGTGGTGCAGGATGAACATAAGTACCGTCCATATCCACTACACCTGAAAGAGGTTTCATATCACGACTTTCCAATAATGCCTTGCGGAATTTATGTGATAAAACAAATGCCGTGCGAGGATTAAGTTTTGCATTACGTGCTAATTGAAGGGATGATAAGCCTTTGACAGCATTTACCCATTCCATTAAAGCATAGAGATAAACCTTAATCGGTTTCTTGCGATTGGAAAAAATAGTGCCAGAAGTGACACTAAAAGTGTGATTACAATGTTTGCAACGCCATTGTTTACGTGTAGAAATATAATAAGGCTTGTGTTGCACCCCACATTTAGGGCAAGTGATGAACTCTTTTCCACCCCATCTTAATTCACAAAGCAAATCATACGCTTCTTCTTCCGAGAGTTGTGCAATCTCGTAGGAAGAAAGCGTGCGAGCTTTGCTAGAAAGTAAGAAATGCTGAGTCATCGTCTTGTTTAAAATTTATGTTAATAGAGATTTTAAATATGCTCAAACGTGATAAAATGCGTTTAAACTGAAAACAAATATACGCTCATTTGCGTAATTTGTCAATTGTAAATTGAAAATGGAACGCTCAAATGTGTATATCGGAAAGATTAAGACAAGTTTGTGAAGCTAAAAATTGGAAAATTACAGATTTTGCAGAGCAGGCAGGAATAGCTTATCGTACGATGCAAGGTTATATCGGTGGTGAACGTGAACCTAATGCAGAAGGAATGTCAGGCATTGCTAAAGCAGGAGTTAATTTGAATTGGCTCGTGAGTGGTGAAGGGGAAATGTTTTTGTCTGATGTAAAAATTAATCTTACTACTAAAGAAGAAATACTAATTAAATATTATAGAAAAATGGATGAGAATACCAGAGAAGCATTTTATATATCGTTTAATGAAATTGTAAAGAAAAAAAATGAGAAAGGATAATATCTTTCTCATTTTATATTCATTAAGCATGCTTTAAATCATTGATAGAATCCAATAATATTTTATTTTGATATTGGCTTATATTATCTTTACTTGAGTTTTGAATAGATCTATATATAACTATTCTCTCTTCATTTTCTAATCTTTTAATTGCATTATTTACAGCCAAACTTATAGCCTCGCCAAATTTATTAATCTCATCATTTGGAACATTTTTCTCTATTACAATCTTTAGAGTGTTTTTTCTTATTGTTGATTCAATTCTATCTACATCTAACTTATTATTTTTTATCTCTTCAATTAAAAACTCCTTAAGTTTCTTATCTAATGCAATTCTTGCTTTTACTTGCTTAAGCATTATATAACTAATAATAATAGTAGAAAAAATGCTAAATAACAATGTTATGATATTAATTGTATTCATAATATTCATACTACCCCCTTAATTTTGTTTTACTCAATTGCCATTTAAAGAAAATCTCTTGCTCTATATAATGTCTATTATACCTTTCTATTAGGTGTGGAATTATAATAAGAGCTAAAATTCCTAAACCAGCCCAGATAGAAATAAAATTTTGTTGATTATCTCTTGAGGTAAAACCATAAAAAGCACTAAAAAAAATAGAAACTATAAAACACAAAATTCCTATAATTACATTTCTTGATGATAACCCCATAGATAAACTATAAATACTAATAAATATAATAAGATTTTGCTCAGATACAGTTTTAGTAAATAAATATTCTAGAAAAATAGGTAAAAATGGAATAAAAAAATGCAACAGAATACATAAAATAAAATCATTCCAATCTGGATTTAGCCCTCGTATTTTATTAGCCATTTAGCTATATATCCTTTATTGTTTTAATATAAATTAAATATAATTAAGAAATCACAAAATTATGATAAAAAATTCAATCAGATAAATTTATTTTTGAGATAAAAAACTCTAGTGTTTATGATTTTCTGAGTAGATTATTTAACATCTGTATTTCTCTATCCTTTTGTTCAAGCAATTTCTTCAATAACTCTTCTTTCTCACTTGCATGAGACAAAGCTAACTTTAACCGTTCAATCTCAATCGACAACTGGGTTTCCCCAACACCTTGATATACCGAACCTAGTGGCGATTCAATTTGAAAACAGATATTCTTACCATCTGATTGCATTAGCTCAATTACATCAATATCAAAGACTTGGGCAATTTGCTCAAGTTTATCTAAGTAGATTTTACTTTCACCACGCTCAATTTTAGCATAGCCATTTAGTGACATATTCAGTTTTTCAGCCATCTGTTCTTGCGACCAATCCTTTGCTTCTCGGATCTTTCGAATCTTCTCATTGACACTCATTTTATACCTGTAAAATTTCTTGAATACCCACTACTAGTGGTAGTTGATAGAGATTGCCAGTTGCTACAGCGAAACAACCAGATTATGTATTATAGCTAGGTTTAATGCGGGTTCTTACTGAAAATTTCCCTAAATTTCTTATATTAATCATTATAGGTTTTTTATTATGAATAAGCTACTGCTATCTTTATCTACAGTATTCGTATCTACAAATGTTTTCGCTTTGTCACCTTTAGAGCAAGCTAAAGTA
>CABQSN010000168.1:0-3958 GCA_902466845.1 uncultured Haemophilus sp. | reverse complement strand
TTAGCGATGCCTTCAGACACCAACGCTAACGGTGATATTTTCGGTGGCTGGATTATGTCACAAATGGATATGGGCGGAGCAATTCTTGCCAAAGAGATCGCTCATGGTCGTGTGGTCACTGTTGCCGTAGAAAGTATGAATTTCATCAAACCTATCGCTGTCGGTGACGTGGTATGTTGTTATGGTCAATGCCTCAGCGTGGGACGTTCTTCTATTAAAATCAAGGTAGAAGTATGGGTGAAAAAAGTTGCCAGTGAACCAATTGGGGAACGTTACTGCGTGACAGATGCCGTATTTACCTTTGTCGCGGTTGGAAAAGACGGAAAATCTCGCGCTATTCCACGTGAAGGTAATCTTGAACTGGAACGCGCATTAGCCTCTATCGAAGAATTACAATTAAATTGTTAAAAGGAGAAATAATGTATTACGTAATTTTTGCCCAAGATCTTCCTGGCAGTTTAGAAAAACGCCTTGCTGTACGTGAGCAGCATCTCGCTCGTTTAAAACAATTACAAGCAGAAGGTCGTTTATTAACAGCAGGTCCAAATCCAGCCATTGATGATGAAAATCCAGGTGAAGCCGGCTTTACAGGTTCTACTGTGATTGCTCAATTCGAAAGCCTATCTGCAGCGAAAGACTGGGCAGCACAAGATCCTTACGTAGAAGCTGGCGTTTACGGTGATGTGATTGTGAAGCCTTTCAAAAAAGTTTTCTAAATAAAACGAACTCTACATTCAAAGACGGATCTAAATATCCGTCTTCTCTTTATATGGAATCTCCTATGCGAGCACTTAAACACACGACAATTTCATTATTTATTTTAACCGCACTTTCAGGTTCAGCTTTGGCGAATCAACATGCACATAAAAGCAAAAATGAAACTGCACCACAAATTAACCTTGCAGAAGAACAAGCTAAATGGGCACAACAACAGCACGTTCATGAATTAAATTTGATTGAACAACGTGCGACTTTTCTGCAATTAGAATCGCTCCTAAAAAGTGCGGTCAAAAGTAATAATATTTCTAATAATGCGAAGTTATTCCTGAGTTTGATTGATTCCTTAAAAGGCTATCCATTGCAAACTGATGCTATGGCGGCTTATTTAGATGCACGTGTAAAAACTGTTAGTCGCGATACGCCTCGTGAAGAAGTGAATGCATTGCGAACAGACATTGAACAATTTATTCAGCAACATGCCTCTCATTTTCTACGCGGAAAATTAGAACAAAGCATTTTTACGTTATTCACCAATGCTGAAGATACTCAAGCGCTCGCTAAACTCACGCCAAATAATTTGGAAACACAAATTGCCGTGCTCACGGCTAAATATCAAATAGAAGCAGCCAATACTAATCAAACGGCAGAAAACCAATCAAATGACAAGAATAAATCGGCTATTTTATCTGAGTATGAACAACTTTGGCTAAACAACGCTGAGCTTCCTAATGATGCGCAACTCTGGGCGGCTTGGTATTCACAAGGTGGATGCACTGAAGAGAAGATCTATCAAAAAGCGGAAATGCTTTTTAGTAAAAATGATACGAAAGGATTAGAAATACTCGCTAAAGAGTTAGAAAAAATTGAGAACGCTAAAAAAGATGAGCAAGTAGCCGCTCATTTAGCGCTTTATCAGGATCTCTTAAAAAATCCAGCCAATTTAAAAACACTCGCTGAGTCATTGCCATTAATTGATGGTAATACGAATAAAATCATCAATAAATTTGTCGTAGTGCTAGGTTTTACTCGTTATTTGCGAACCATTCCGGAAAATATGAATGAGCCAACCTTCATCCCTTACGAGCAATGGGCGAAGACTTGGCAATTAAACGAAACTGAATTACGTGATTGGAAAATCGCCTTTATTAACCGTTTCTTTGATAATGAAAGTCCTAATTTTGTGCAATGGCGCGATCAAGAACTTCTCAAACTCAACGCAGATAATCTCATTGAACGTCGTTTGCGTACGGCTATTTGGCAACAAACGGATTTATTAGCTTGGTTAAATGCACTTTCCGATGAGGCGAAACAAAAACAAGAATGGCGTTATTGGATGGCTAAAATAGCTGCACAAGTATCCGATAAAGATGCGAAACAACGATTAGAAGCTTTATCGAAAGAACGTGGGTTTTATCCAATGTTGGCAGCGGTCAAATTAGGACATTCCTACAAACTGGAAATGCCTAAAATTCCTCAAGAGTCCAATATCCAAGAGAAGTATGCAACCGAATTAGCTGAGATTGCAGAACTGCGTCAATTAGATCGATTAGGTGCCGCTAAACAACGCTGGCGTTCTCTATTAGAAAAATTACCGCAAGAGAAACAACTTGCGTTAAGCCAATATGCAAATGAACAAAATTGGTTTGAATTAGGCGTAGATGGCTCGATTATTGCAAAAGCATGGGATTATATCGACTTACGCTTACCAAATGCTTACAGTCAATATTTTGATATTGCCCTCAGTAATGTGAACCTCAGCGCGACGGAACCACAAGCCATTGTAGATAATCGTGTCACCAAAACTTTTGCCATGGCCATTGCTCGCCAAGAAAGTGCTTGGAATCCAATGGCACAATCTTCCGCAAATGCTCGAGGATTAATGCAGTTATTACCGAGCACTGCGCAAAAAACGGCAGAAAATCAGCAACTTCCTTATAACGGTGAGTTAGATTTATTCAAACCGCTTAATAATATTTTACTCGGTACGGCTCACTTAAATGAGTTGAATGCTAAATATCCAAATAATCGCATTTTGATCGCCTCTGCCTATAATGCAGGTGCAAGCCGTGTAGAAAAATGGCTTGCGAGAGCCAATGGCAAATTGGCTATGGATGAATTTATTGCCTCTATTCCGTTCTTTGAAACACGAGGTTATGTTCAAAACGTATTAACTTACGATTTTTACTATCAAAACCTACAAGACAAAGAAAAATTACAAACCTTTAGCCAAGAGGAATACGATCGGCTATACTAGTCGCACTAGTTTAATAGTATAGGATTGTTGATATGTATATTAGCCGCAATTTAGAACAATGGAATGCTTTCCTCGCGACCTTGCAAACCGCATTTGAGCAAGGCAAAGCACAAGATTTCTTAACGCTTCTGCTCACGCCTGATGAGCGCGATGCGGTGGGTTTACGTTTGCAAATCGTGGCTCAGTTATTGGATAAGAATCTCTCCCAACGAGAGATTCAACAGAATCTCAATACCAGTGCAGCAACCATTACGCGTGGTTCTAATATGCTCAAAACAATGGATCCGGATTTTATAAACTGGGTAAAAAGCCAACTCGATGAGCAAGCTGCAAAAAACTAAGCGAATTCTGACCGCACTTTTACATCTTTTTCGCCCATCTTGGTGGAAAAAAAATTGGCAACGGGTTGCGTGGCGTTTTTCTCTCGCAATCCTGGCATTTTTCATTTGCTTCCGCTTTATCCCTGTTCCCTTCTCTGCCTATATGGTACAGCAAAAAATCGGGCACTTATTACAGTTAGATTTCAGCTATTCAATCAAATATGATTGGGTGAGCCTTGATGAAATCTCACCGAATATGCAACTTGCGGTGATTGCGGCTGAAGATCAAAAATTCCCAAACCATTGGGGCTTTGATTTTGAGGCAATTCAAAAGGCCTTTAAATTTAATGAAAAATCTCGCCGAACCCGAGGCGCCTCAACGATTTCTCAACAAACAGCAAAAAACCTCGTTCTTTGGCATGGACAAAGTTGGTTTCGCAAAGGATTAGAAGTTCCCACAACGGCATTAATGGAAATCTTTTGGTCCAAAGAACGGATTTTAGAAGTGTATTTAAACATCGCTGAGTTTGGTAATGGTATCTTTGGTGTGGAAGCAGCTAGTCACTATTATTTCAAAAAATCAGCGAAGAATTTAACTCAATCTGAAGCAGCATTACTCGCTGCAGTTTTACCGAATCCTATTATCTATAAAGTGAATAAGCCT
>CABQSN010000167.1:0-3959 GCA_902466845.1 uncultured Haemophilus sp. | reverse complement strand
TTTTTTACGTTCTTGCTGCAAGTCACTTACCAATAAGCTATTTTCTTGATTTAACTGTAACTCTTGAACGCAAATAGCAGGATTAAGTTGATATACTTGATAGAGACCAACATTAATCTGTTCATTAAACATGATCTCATCAATTGCTTTGACTTCCTCTACGGCGAGTTTTTCAAATAGATTTATGAGGTACTTCGCTGCCCCATTCGAAATAATATAACCTGCTGTACCAAAGTGTTTTGATTTTAAAATATCAATGTTTCTTTCTTGGAAAGGTAAAATTTGTTGCTGTTTTTCCAGTTGAACAGGCATTAAAAAGGTTTCTAAACGCAAAACAAAAATCTCTTGAAAATTGAACCGCACTTTTAGCCATTCATCATTCGCAAGAAATTGTTTGGCATTCTCACCAAGCAGAATATCATCCTCAAAAATTGAAATATAAGCTAAATTATCGTCAACACACTTTTTCCATAGCATGAAGTGGCTCATCAAGCATCCCTTCTCTCCTGCCGTGAGCTTTGATGTAGCTTCAACATTTGGAAGATAACGCTGTAAATGAACATCAAGTCGATCAGAAGGTGTGAATGCATCAAAAAATTCAAATGGAATTTTTTTCTGACCGAATTGATCGATAATGTGATTTCGACGTTTATCTGCCGTTGAAATACTAATCACTACATTTTTATGTTCAATAGAATACATAGAAAACATCATATCTGCCTTAAATTGCAGGCTATCTTACTATTTTAAGATCATGAAATGAATAGTATCTTCACAAAAAATCTATGCTAGAATTTATGGTAAATTTTTAGCATAAAGACTGCCAAAACCTAATAACCATAACTGGAGCATTGTAGAAAAATGGCAACCTATTTCGTCGGTGATTTGCAAGGCTGTTATGATGAATTACAGCTTTTATTAGAGCGTGTAGATTTCAATCCTACGCAAGATAAACTTTATCTCGTGGGGGATCTTGTTGCGCGTGGAGATAAATCACTTGAATGTCTTCGTTTTGTAAAATCACTTGGTAATGCAGCGCAAACCGTGCTAGGGAATCACGATTTACACTTAATTGCGACTGCACTGGGTATTAAAAAAGTGAAGCCTCGTGATCGTGTCGATGCTATTTTTAATGCGCCCGATTTTGATGAACTCATTGACTGGTTACGCCATCAACCCTTACTTGTGCATAATGAAAAATTAAACTTCCTGATGGCACATGCAGGCATTTCGCCTGATTGGGATTTGGAAACGGCGAAATCTTGTGCGGCTGAAGTTGAACAGATTTTACAGCACGGCGATTTTCATTATCTCATTGAAAATATGTATTCTGAACAGCCTGATCGTTGGTCGCCTGATTTACAGGGCTTAGCGCGTCATCGTTACATTATTAATGCTTTCACTCGAATGCGTTTTTGTTATTTAGATCATCGCTTTGATTTTGCTTGTAAATCCCCTTTAAAAGATGCGCCAGCAGAGCTCACGCCTTGGTTTAATTTAGATAACCCACTTTATAAACAAATTCCCATTGTCTTTGGGCATTGGGCAAGTTTAGTGGATGAGCCCACTCCGCCAGGTATCTATGCCTTGGATACAGGATGTGTGTGGAATAATCGAATGACCCTATTGCGTTGGGAAGACAAACAGCTCTTCACGCAAAGTGCGGTCAAAAATTACAGTGATTTTTAAGGAAACACTATGCTCTCGCTTACGGCTGAATCTTGCGAACTGTTCAATATTCCTTTCTACCAATTCGCCCAAATGAAAAAATTCTGCCCGGAAGATATTCCGGCAATTAAAGCTGATTACAAATTACATTGGGATAACTGGAAAGCGATTATTCAAGAAGTCGCAAAGCAGCTTGGCACACCTTTTGCGAAACCGCATATTGAAAGTTGGACCAATGGTTGGCAGGTACGCGCGCATTTCTTCGCTTATTTTAAATACGAGTTTAACCAAAATTCTGCAGCAATCTTTTCTGTGCTATTAAATCGTCGCCGACTAAGAGTGTGTTTAGATTGGCATTGCTATCGTGCAGATCGCTCACAAATTAATGTGCAACAATATAATCAATGGCTTGATCAATTTGATTTCAAACAATTTGCTGATTTTGATATTTGGCGAGAAGACGAAAGCGAATATGATGATTTTCGCCAAGTGAAGCGCATTTCTGAAAAAGATCTTCTCTTGCGTTCAGAGGATGATTTTTGGTGTATTGGAAAAAGTATTGAAAAAGATAAACTAAGCCAAATCGATCCTGTTTTATTTATCACACAAACCATCCAACAATTACAACCGCTTTACGATCGCTGCCATCAATAAAGTGCGGTCATTTCCATTAAATTTTTTCGTCTTGTTTATTTGTTATGCTATCATTACATTAGTTTAACATTTTTAACAATTTTGCTTTTAGGAGTACTTTATGAAAAACGTCGTGATCGTTGGCGGGGGCGCCGGCGGCATAGAGTTAGCGACATTTTTAGGCGACAAATTAGGTCGCAAAAAACAAGCTAAAGTGACGCTTGTGGATCGCAATGCGACCCACTTGTGGAAACCCTTATTACATGAAATTGCCACAGGTGTAATGGATGATGGCACGGATTCTCTGAGCTATCGCGCACACGGGAAAAATCACCATTTCAGCTTTGAGCAAGGCTCAATCACGCGTATTAATCGTGAGCAAAAATACGTTGAACTTGCCCCTGTTTATGGGCAAGAAGGCGATATGCTCGTGGTTGCGCGTCGTATTCCTTATGATTACTTAGTGATTGCGATCGGTAGTAAATCGAATGATTTTAATACAAAAGGCGTCGCTGATAACTGTATTTTCTTAGACAGCTCTGATCAAGCACTTCGTTTTCAACAAAGAATGTTGGAATTATTCCTTAAATTCTCTGAGAACCGTGCATTAGATGATATCGGTGAAGAAGAGTTTAAACAAAAACTAGTGGATGAAAACAAAGTCAATATTGCAATTGTTGGCGGCGGCGCAACTGGTGTGGAATTAACTGCTGAACTTTATCATGCGACTGAAGACTTATCTTCTTACGGCTACGGTAAAATTGATAATTCTTGCTTGCAAGTCACCTTAGTTGAAGCAGGTCCGCGCTTATTACCTGCTCTACCTGAAAATTTATCTGCGGCAGTATTAGATGAATTGCAAGAAATGGGTGCAAACGTGAAATTAAATACGATGATCACGGAAGCCCAACCAAACAAGCTTATCACCAAAGATGGCGAAGAAATCAAAGCTGATCTGATTGTATGGGCGGCTGGTGTTCGCACCTCAACGGTGACACAGCAATTTGATGGATTAGAGCTTAACCGCATCAATCAATTAGTGGTAAAAGATACCCTTCAAACTACAGTGGATGACAGTATTTTTGCCATTGGCGACTGTGCGGCATTAATGCAACCAAATGGAAAATTAGTCCCTCCAAGAGCGCAAGCAGCACATCAGATGGCAAAAGCCTGTGCAAAAAATATCTTTGCACTTTTTGAGCAAAAACCATTAAAAGCATTCAAATACAACGACAAAGGAACTTTGGTTTCTCTTTCAAGCTTTACCGCATTGGGTAGCATTTCAAATAAATTTGGGAAAAACCCACTGACTGTTCAAGGTAAATTTGCACAGTTTGCGTATGTGTCTTTATATCGTATGCATCAACATGCTTTGCATGGATGTATTAAGATTGGCTTGATTATTTTAGTGGATAAACTTAACCACTATTTAAAACCAAGATTGAAATTACATTAAGACAAAAAGTGCGGTCAAATCAATTTAACCGCACTTTTTTATTTCTTAAACGAGTTGATTGTTATGCTCATAAGCATAAAGTGTATTAAACATCAGCATGGCAACCGTCATTGGCCCTACTCCACCCGGTACTGGCGTAATATAAGCCGCTTTTTGTATCGCCACATCATATTCCACATCTCCGACTAATTTGCCATTGATA
>CABQSN010000166.1:0-4061 GCA_902466845.1 uncultured Haemophilus sp. | reverse complement strand
ATCTTTGGGTCTTTCAATGGTAAGCGTAAAATCCGCAATAGGTTTTGCCCAGTTTGCTCCAGTTTTGAGAATATAACCTAGCTCACGGTAGTATATCCCTTGATTAGATTTTGCTTTTACTGATTTTTTAAATGATGGATCAATACAAAAAGTATCGGCAAACTTTTTATAATCCACGAGATCATGAAGCCCCATGCCAGATCCTAAAAGAGGGAGATATTCGTGCTGAATTTGAGTAATCGAATTGGCTTTAAAGGTTTGTTGCCAGCTATAAATGATTTGTCCACCCCAAGTGATATCCTGGCTATCCTCAAAGTCTTTGTATGAATATTTAGCAAGACGTGGATCCTGACATTTCAAGATTTTCTTATTTGCCGAATCAGATTTACGCAACCAAGGCTCCATTAACTCTTCTTCAGTTAAACCACAGGCACGAAGAATATCCGTGACATCGTGAGAAACAAATTCTCTTTTCTCTGCATCATCTGCATTTTTGGTTTCGTAAAAGAACGCGCGTACATGAGTCGTCGGTTTGATTTCTTTGCCATTCGCATAAATCTTAAAAGAATTAATTAAACTTTGGGTGTCGGCAAAATCACCGTAATCGTGCAGCATCACTTCCGGTAATGGGAATAGCACCGTCTCAGTAATGTCTTTATCGGTCATATTGCGATATTCATATTCCACCTTAATTTTATCTTGGCTGATAAACAGGTTTTCTTTTTGCATCGCAATATGCTCATTTTTAATATATTCCACACCACCAGTAGAGACTGTTCCCGTACTGTCGTTAGCTTGAGCCATAAATGGAAGACAAAGAATCGTTAAGAGAAGAGACTTTTTCATGATTGGTGTTCCTTGTAAAAAGTGAGAAAAATTTGACCGCTCTTGTAGTAAGGCAATTAACGTATTGTGTATTTTTCAAATACGCTGCAAGCTAAAACAATTTTTGTTTTGCTTGGCTAATTTTAAAACCGTGTTTTTCTTTATTTGAACAAGTTAATGAATCGCCCGAAGCAGTGCATTGCCAGCCTTTGCCTTTAATTGTTTCACCATCTTTTAAGATTGGTGAGTCTGGTACAGCGGGGGTATCACTTGCACAAACAAGTGAAGCCTTTCCTGTCGCGCCAACAGAAAATAGCTCGCCCCATTCGAATTCACAATCTTTCGGACGCGGTAAAATCGGTTTTCCTTTAATTTTAGTAACACATTCAACTTTGGGGTTTAGACCAGGAAGGTCGCCAGAGCAATAAATAGCATCATTAGCCGTGCGAAAACTGATAAAAGAGTCTGAGTTTGATGCTGTTTCTATTCGCGGGGTTAAGGCAAAGCTAGAAACAGAGAAAGTACATAAAGCGAATACAAATAATTTTTTCATGTTGAATTTCTTGTTGAATGGCGGAATTGGTAAAATTCCTACAAAATTTAACCGCTTGCAAACCCTTTTGAATTGCTAGGTTATTAGTTTACTTGTTTTATTTCTTACAATAAAGATAGGATAATAAACTTAACAATAATGGGCATAAAAAATAAATATAAACCGATGAGGTTTGGAATATGCCATCATAATTGGTGCCTTGTAGCCCATTCAAATTAAATAAATATTTCCCGAATACCCCAGCTTTCGCTATCCATAGCAACATCGCAAAGCGACGATAAAAACGTCGAAAAATAGCAAAAAAGAGATAGCTAAAAGTGGTAATGGCAATAAGTCTAAAATAGATATTAATAGAATGATTTAGACTCTTAGCCACAGGATCGTTTAATGCTAAATTATAACCAATGACTTGCACCCAACGCACGCCAAAGTTGAACCAGAAATAAGCACTAAATAACAACATGGCGAAATGCGTTAAAAAGAGTAGGATTCCCATTTGGAATGTCTCAAAAGTATGAAATATTTTTTATGGTATCTTCTTTATTCACTTTAAATTATGAATATTGCTCTTGTGAACCATAATAAGTCGTTAAGGTTAGAACGATCATACTGTGTATTTAGAATAGATCAATACTTTATTAAAACACTCGGATAAATATCTGTCTAAAATGCTAGGATATTTCTTAAAGAGATAGGTAAATAATAGACAAATACCTTTACGCCCCGTACTATGTTTCTTTTTCTTTGGTATCGATTATGACTCGAATTAATCTTGTTCCGCCTGAGGAGCTTTGTGATCAACATCTTTTAGCTGAACATCGTGAATTAACCCGTATTCCTAATGCCGTAGCAAAAGGTAAATATCACTTAAAAGGACAGCCTGCAGAATATAAGTTGGGGGAAGGGCATGTGCGCTTTTTCTTTAATAAATTGGCGTTTTTAAAGAAACGGTATGATGCATTGCATGCGGAATGTAAAGCGCGAGGCTTTAACGTGCAGTATATTTGGAATGAAACATTACCCGATGACCCAAGTTTATGGTTGGACTATGAGGCCACAGAGGCTGCATTGCAGATTAATCGGGAACGTATTCTGGAACGAATGCCATTAAAGGCGAGATTTACACCGCATCTTCCAAAGAGCGGTCAAAAATAAAGGAGTTTTCACTTATGAAAGGCAGTGAGAATATAAAAAAGGTGAGCATCGCTCACCTTATGAATTGTTTAATCTTTCAATTTAATAAAAAACGTACCACTAGGTATGATAGGCAAATAGTTTTTATGGAAATCCATAAAGGTTTTTTGTGGGTCTATGTCTTCAAAAAGTTTTGGGTAAAGTGCTTTTGCCATAAATTGAGCGGCTGCTAGATCACTTAGTGAGCGAGAAGCCGTATGATAAATACCGTAAACACGGTGGTTTTTAACTGCAGGTAAATCTTGCCACCCTGCACGGGTTAAGAAACCTTTTAGGCGTTTTTGTGCATCCTGTTCATTGATGTTTATTCCCATCGCCATCATTTCATCGTTAGTTTCATGCCCCATTTCTGTGCCAGAAATCATAATCACTTCAGGTTGTGCGGCAAGAAGTTGTTCTGGATTAATTGGTCCCCAATTTTCGACAAAAGGCGCGCTTACGTTATCCCCGCCAACAGTTTCAGCAATAGCACCCCACATATTTTTACCAAAGGTAAAGCTATATTCACTAGGACCTTTATTGCCAAATTCTACATAGATTTTAGGTTTAGGTAGGTTAGCCTCTTTTACACGTTTTTGAATATCAGTAATGCCTTGAGCATATTCATCTGCAATTTTATTTGCTCGTTCTTCGGTACCTGCAAGTTGCCCAAAAATCTTTGCGCTTTGGGTGTGTCGTTCTACACTTTGAGCATTAAAATCGACAACAATAATTGGAACGCCAGCTTGTTCTAACTTTGGTAGTTCGGAACCAATAGTTTGATATTGCCATTCTGCAAGAATCAATACATCAGGTTTTAATGCCAAGGTTTTTTCGGTTGAGAAAGTTCCTGTATTTACATTACCAATATCAGCAATATTTTTGAGTTCAGGCATTTTTTCAGAAAACAATGCCCAACTTCCTGGATTAAATTTTTCCCAAAATTCACGTGAGATACCTTTAACATATTTAAAATTTTCAACACCCGTAACAGCAATGTAATCAGGATAGTAAAAGCCTAACACGGCATTTTTTACGGGCACATCAACGTTAACTTCTCGTCCTAATATATCTTTGATTGTTTTTATTTCTGCTTGAGTAGTGATACCAAAAGTCAGTAATAGAACGGCCAAAATTAAACGAATTGTTGATTTTTTTTGCATATAAACTCCTGTCTGAATAAAACATCAGAATATTGCCATAAATAAGAATCATTATCAAATTTAGATGTTATAAAGTGATAATACAAGAAATGCTGTTGAAGGGTAAAATAGGCATATATCTAGAAAAAACATATTTCGCATTTAAAATTGGAAGTGCGGTCAAAACTTAGTAAGTTTTCACTTCTCCTTGAGTTGGACTAAAGGAGAAGTGAATGTGGGAGAATTATTTATATTCAACCACGATATCGCTTTCGCTGACGCTATCACCATAAACAGGCAATAAAGTTTTTTCATAAGCTTGTTTTAAACGACCATCTTTGCCTAAGGTTTGGATTTCGTTATTTAAC
>CABQSN010000165.1:0-4062 GCA_902466845.1 uncultured Haemophilus sp. | reverse complement strand
ATAAACAAGTTCGTTGTTCTGCCGATGCGAAAAACGTAAGCGGTGATAGTTTCTGCCGTCAAGAAGAACGCCGTTTATTCTTAGAAATTCAACGCATTAAAGATGAATTAAGAGGGATTAAGGAATAATCTCATACTTACCTACGAGGGCGTGATCAATTCGCCCTCAAAATAGAGATTCAAAAATAGGTTTTTTGTGACCGCACTTTATGAACGACATCACTTTTTACCAACGCTTTGAAGCCGATATTCTCGCTGGGCGCAAAACGATTACCATTCGAGATAAATCCGAAAGTCATTTTAAAGCAGGTGATATTTTACGAGTTGGTCGATTTGAAGATGATCAATATTTCTGCACGATTGAAGTGTTAAGTGTGTCGCCGATTACTCTTGATGAACTAACGGAACAGCATGCCGCTCAAGAGAACATGAGTTTAGTAGAATTGCGAGAAGTGATTAAAACAATTTATCCAAATGAAAATGAGTTTTTTATGATTAACTTTCACTTGTTATTTACTATGTAAAAGAGACTATTAAATGTGCAAATCATCACTTTTATCTAAACTTAACTTTATATTATTAATATTTTGTGCAGTATCTTTTTTTGGAATAATTAAGCCTAATAGTATTATTGGTCAATTATTTGATAATCTGGGGTGGGAAGTTAAAACACCGATAGATAAGTTGGAGTCAGAAGTCAATAGTGGGTTGGTTGATATTAAGATGAAGATAAATTCTTATCTTAAAGATGTTGATTCTATAAATAGAAATATATCTAAATTAGATGCTAAATCTAGTTTATACGAAAATCAGCAATCTCAGATTTTTGATTCGATCAAAATATTAAATAATAATGTTATTTCACTTGGAAACGAACTTAAGTTAATTAAGGGTGTTACAAATCTTAGTAAAGAGCTTGAAAAATGGGATAGAGAATATTCCAATAACAGCTGTAATTTTTCAAATAGTACTAATTCAAATATATGCAGAGAGATCAGAGAGATAAGAACTTTATTGCAACAAAAACTACCTTACTGACAGAGAAAATATAAATGACACAAAAATTCGAAATGGCAGACCGTTTTAATCCGTCTGCGGTAGAGCAAGCCCTTTATCAACATTGGGAAGAGAGCGGTTATTTTAAACCGTCTGAAAATGAAAATGCGCCGAGCTATTGCATTGCGATTCCGCCACCGAACGTAACAGGTTCCCTACACATGGGGCACGCTTTCCAACAAACCTTAATGGATACCTTAATCCGTTTTAACCGTATGGAAGGGCATAACACCTTATGGCAAGCAGGGACAGACCACGCGGGTATTGCAACCCAAATGGTGGTGGAACGTAAAATCGCCGCAGAAGAAGGCAAAACTCGCCATGATTATGGTCGTGAAGCGTTCATCAACAAAATTTGGGATTGGAAAGCCTATTCAGGCGGCACAATCAGCCAACAAATGCGTCGTTTAGGTAACTCAATCGACTGGGAACGTGAGCGTTTCACCATGGACGATGGTTTATCTAACGCGGTAAAAGAAGTATTTGTTCGCTTGCACGAAGAAGGGTTGATTTACCGTGGTAAACGCTTAGTAAACTGGGATCCAAAACTTCACACTGCGATTTCTGATTTAGAAGTTGAAAATAAAGAAAGCAAAGGCTCCCTTTGGCATTTCCGCTATCCGTTAGCAAACGGTGCGAAAACCGCTGATGGTAAAGATTACTTAGTGGTGGCAACCACGCGTCCTGAAACCATGTTGGGCGATACGGCGGTGGCGGTTCATCCTGAAGATGAGCGTTATCAATCTTTAATCGGTAAAACAGTGGTTCTGCCATTGGCAAACCGTGAAATTCCAATCATTGCTGATGAATATGTGGATCGTGAATTCGGTACTGGTGTGGTGAAAATTACCCCTGCGCACGACTTCAACGACTATGAAGTGGGTAAACGTCACTGCTTGCCAATGGTTAATGTGTTAACCTTAAATGCAGATATTCGTGATGAAGCGGAAATTATTGGTACGGACGGCAAACCGCTTGCCGGCTATGAAGCGACGATTCCTGCGGATTACCGTGGTTTAGAGCGTTTCGCTGCACGTAAGAAAATCGTGGCAGATTTTGAAGCGCTTGGTTTATTAGACGAAATCAAACCACACGATTTGAAAGTGCCTTATGGCGACCGTGGTGGCGTGCCGATTGAGCCGATGTTAACCGACCAATGGTATGTGAGCGTGAAACCGCTTGCCGATGTGGCGATTAAAGCAGTGGAAGATGGTGAAATCCAATTCGTACCGAAACAATACGAAAACCTTTACTTCTCTTGGATGCGTGATATTCAAGATTGGTGTATTTCTCGCCAACTTTGGTGGGGACACCGCATTCCTGCGTGGTATGACGCGGAAGGCAATGTGTATGTTGCGCGTAACGAAGAAGAAGTGCGGTCAAAATATAACTTAGATTCTGCGGTTGAACTCAAACAAGATGAAGATGTGTTAGACACTTGGTTCTCATCAGGCTTATGGACGTTCTCTACCTTAGGCTGGCCAGAGCAAACCAAAGAACTCAAAATGTTCCACCCAACGGATGTGTTAATTACCGGCTTTGACATCATCTTCTTCTGGGTTGCGCGTATGATTATGTTTACGATGCACTTTGTGAAAGATGAAAACGGCAAACCACAAGTGCCATTCAAAACGGTGTATGTAACAGGCTTAATCCGTGATGAACAAGGTCAAAAAATGTCGAAATCGAAAGGTAATGTACTTGACCCAATCGATATGATTGACGGTATCAGCCTTGAAGATTTACTTGAAAAACGCACTGGCAACATGATGCAGCCGCAATTAGCAGAGAAAATTGCTAAAGCAACCCGCAAAGAATTTGTGGACGGTATCGCAGCTCATGGTACTGACGCATTACGTTTCACATTAGCCGCATTGGCTTCAAACGGCCGCGATATCAACTGGGATATGAAACGCCTAGAAGGCTACCGTAACTTCTGTAACAAATTGTGGAATGCAAGCCGTTTCGTCTTAACGAATGAAAAATTAGATTTAAGCGAAGGCGAGATCGAATTCTCATTAGCGGATCGTTGGATTCAATCAGAATTCAATCGTACCGTAGAAACTTTCCGTAATTCATTAAGCCAATATCGTTTCGACCTTTGTGCCAATGCGATTTATGAGTTTACTTGGAACCAATTCTGTGACTGGTATTTAGAATTGACTAAATCAGTATTTGCAAACGGCAATGCAGCACAAATCCGTGCAGCAAGCCAAACCTTGGTTCATGTGTTAGAAAAATTATTACGTTTAGCACATCCGCTTATTCCATTTATTACCGAAGAAATTTGGCAAAAAGTGAAAGGATTCGTCGATATTACTGCTGACAGCATTATGTTGCAACCTTTCCCACAAGTGGAAGAAAACGGCTTTGATCCTGAAGCAGAAGCTGAAATTGAGTGGTTAAAAGAAGTGATCGTTGCGGTACGTAATATTCGTGCAGAAAGCAACATCGCACCAAGCAAAGGCTTAGATCTGTTATTCCGTAATTTAAGTGCAGAAAATGCAAAAATTCTCGAAAAACAGACCGCTCTTTTAAAAGCCATGGCGAAATTAGATAATGTTCAAGTGTTAGCGGCAAACGAAACCGCACCACTTGCGGTAGCGAAATTAGTTGGCAATGCTGAATTGCTAGTACCAATGGCTGGCTTTATCAATAAAGAAGCAGAGCTTGCCCGTTTAACTAAAGAGATTGAAAAATATCAAAATGAAGTTAAACGTATCGAGAACAAACTTAGCAACGAAGCTTTTGTGGCTAAAGCACCTGAAGCGGTGATTGCGAAAGAACGCGAAAAACAAGCGGAATACCAATCTGGATTAGAAAAAATCCAAGAGCAGTATAAAGCGATTGAAGCGTTGTAGTTTTTAAATAAAGAAAGCGGTCAGATTTAAAATCTGGCCGCTTTTTATTTTCTGCTATATTGTTGTAAGTAGAAAATCTACTCTAGTGATTTAACACTTCAAGCAATGCTTGAACAGGGTGTTTCAAGATGGCTTTTTCATATCGT
>CABQSN010000164.1:0-4067 GCA_902466845.1 uncultured Haemophilus sp. | reverse complement strand
TGATAGATCGTTGTGTGAGGATTTGGATAAACAAATACATCATTAAATTGATTAGCGATTCTACTTAAATGCTCATGAGTATCTGGTGTTGAGAGTAAGACCAATGGGCATTTACGATGATTTCTAATATATGCTAAGTAATCTATAATGTGAGTATCGTTAAATTTTCTATTTTTCCCCGCACCATAGAAATTAATTGTAATAAAGTTATTTAACTTGTTATAAGTAATAAACTGAAGAATTTCTTCTTTAGTTGAGCCATCTTGCGGAATATCATAGCTTTCATCACTTAGACTGATATTTGACTGGGCTAAAGCCTCTTTATAAATCTCTGAAAAATGGCCGTCTTTAGTAATATTTATATTAAAAATATTATAATCCGCTTTTCTATAGCCTATATAATTACGCGCATTGAGTATTCTCAATAGCAATAAGTCTCGGTTTCTAAGTACAATGGTTGGATCAATGACAACATCGTATCTTTCTTTTCTAATAAGCAGTGCTGTCTTAATGTAGTCGAGAATGCTTCTTTTCTTTACAAGATAAATCTCATCAATATTATGATTTTTTTGGAACAGATAAGCGTTCTGTTTCGTGCAGATGACACCAATCTTTATCAAGGGGTTAAATTTCTTTATCTCCCGAAAAACAAAAGAACTAACGATATAGTCGCCAATTTTCCCATCTTGTCGCAAAAATAAGAAACTCTTAGGATGTTCTAAACTTTGGGGATTGTTGGATCTTGATGATTTATCGAGTATCCATTTCCCCATTTTTAACCTTAGGGCTTTTAGCTTATTCATATCGATGCTCAATTTTGTCTATTTCTGAGTCACTGTTTAATCCTCTAAATACACATGGTGGTTCAATACCATAGGTATCAACGCGTGTTTTTTGGATTAATCCCGTTAGATAATCTGCAGGCAGTCTTATTGGATAAGCGTAATTAAGTAATTTTTTCGCACCTGATAGTGTAATTAAATAAGCGGTTGCATAGATAATACATCTTCTTGAATTTTTTGAAGGTGCCTTGTAATGTGCAAGTCTATATCCTTCCACAATTCGTTTCTTAAAGAAATGTGATTTAACTTTTCCGTGATCAAAAAAGATCAACTCATGATTTTTATTAATTTTATTGAGCGTATCTTCAACAATTTCCTTAAAGTGCTGTGAAACGATCGCGTCGTCTTCAAGAATAATGGCACTTTTAATATTGTTTTCTACCATGTGCTCATAAACTTTAATATGGCTTATTGCACAGCCAATTTCGCCGAGCGTTAAGGGCTTAGGCGATAAATAGTGTTTTGGATAGAAATCATAATCGACAGATTCTAATACGGAAGCAGGAAGTTTTTTCCCATCTGTCGCATCAAAAAAACTAAAGTCTAACCCCAAACCAGAAAGGCGTTTAGCAATATTTTCTCTTCTTGTTGAATTTTTTAAACTAATTACAATTATTTTAGGTATAGCCATAAATAACCCTTGGGTTGAAGTTATTGTTTTACATACAGATTAACGAACATCATAGTAAAGTTTGCTTTAGCTTTTTAGATAGGAATGCCACCTTAGGAAAGGTGATACCGCATAAGGCTACATCTTGGCCTCGTATGCTAAATTAAATTCTTTATCTAATCGACTTTAGTGGAACATTATAATCGAATTATTAAAAAAATAATGTGCATTTAAACAAAATACCATTTTAATCTTTCGTCTAACATTAAAAACGGCTATAATCCGCCCGTTTTTCATTTATAACCCGCAAAAAGTGCGGTCAAAAAAATCATAATTTTAGAGGATAAAATGGCAAAAGAAGATTGCATTGAAATGCAAGGCACAATTTTGGAAACCTTACCAAATACCATGTTCCGCGTTGAGTTAGAAAATGGTCACGTGGTGACTGCACATATTTCTGGCAAAATGCGTAAAAACTATATTCGTATCTTAACGGGCGATAAAGTAACCGTAGAAATGACGCCTTATGACTTGAGCAAGGGGCGTATCATTTTCCGTAGCCGTTAATTTGGAAATGAAAAAGAAAAGCCGATATGTTGATATCGGCTTTTTTTGTTTGAAAAGCGTACAAATTATTTGAAGTCTGGAAAAAAATCTGTATAATCAGCGCCCTTAGCCACGTTCATTTTTTCGTTCCTTGCCTTTGCAGATTGGTGGCTAATCTACGTCAAAGGCTGATTAACCCGTAAGGAGCAGTAATGCGTCACTACGAAATCGTGTTTATGGTTCATCCGGACCAAAGCGAGCAAGTACCAGGTATGATCGAACGTTACACAGGTTCTGTTAAAGAAGCTGGTGGTCAAGTTCATCGCCTAGAAGATTGGGGTCGTCGTCAATTAGCGTACCCAATTAACAAATTACACAAAGCACACTATGTGCTTATGAATGTAGAAGCGCCTCAACAAGTCATCGACGAGCTAGAAACGACTTTCCGTTATAACGATGCTGTATTACGCAGTCTTGTTATCCATACTAAGCACGCCGTAACCGAAGCGTCCCCAATGAAAGCGGCTAAAGAAGAACGTAAACCTTTAGCTGAAGTTGAAAACAACGATTTTGAGGATGCTGAAGAGTAATTCAAAACTTGATAATCGCTTCTCGTTAATCGGCACAGTGTGTCAATTACCCAAGCGAAGCAAAAGCCCTAACGGGATTGCGCATTGCCAATTTGGGCTGGAACATCGTTCCGAACAAGTCGAAAGTGGTTTATCACGCCAAGCGTGGTTAAAGATGCCAGTTCAAGTCAGTGGCAATCAGTTAATAGAAAAAACTCAAAGCATTACGGTCGGCAGTAAACTTCTTGTGGTGGGGTTTATTACTTCACATAAAATCTCAAATGGTTTAACGCAGTTAGTATTGCATGCCGAGCAAATCGAATTTATAGATTAGGAGACAGCCAAATGGCACGTTATTTCCGTCGTCGTAAGTTCTGCCGTTTCACAGCGGAAAATGTTGTTGAAATCGATTACAAAGATATCGCTACATTAAAGAACTACATTTCTGAAAGCGGCAAAATTGTACCAAGCCGTATTACCGGTACTCGTGCGAAGTACCAACGCCAATTAGCACGCGCAATCAAACGCGCTCGTTATTTAGCGTTATTACCTTACTCTGATTCTCATCACAATTAAGAAGGAGTTAGGAAATGCAAGTAATTCTTTTAGATAAAATCGTTCACCTAGGTAACGTAGGTGATCAAGTTAATGTTAAATCTGGTTTCGCTCGTAACTTCTTAATCCCTCAAGGTAAAGCAGTTATGGCAACTAAAGCTAACATTGAACACTTTGAAGCACGTCGTGCAGAGTTAGAAGCAGCGGCAGCAGCAAGTTTAGCAGCAGCTCAAGCTCGTGCAGCACAAGTGACTGCATTAGGTTCTGTAACTATCGCATCTAAAGCTGGTGATGAAGGTCGTTTATTCGGCGCAATCACTACTCGTGATGTAGCAGAAGCAGTAACTGCAGCAGGCGTTGAAATTGCGAAAAGCGAAGTTCGTTTACCAAACGGTCCAATCCGTACTCTTGGTGACCACGATGTTCGTTTCCAACTTCACGGCGAAGTATTTGCAACATTAGATGTTATCGTTGTTGCAGAATAATTATCAAAGCTTTTAATAAAAGAAAACCCGACGTTATGTCGGGTTTTTTGTTTTCTAGATTAAGAAAATATTTTTCTTAGTCAAAGATAATACCTCAAATTATTTAAATTTATCTGCATATTTTTCAGTATTAATCCAAGAATGATCTTGTTCCCAAGTAAACCGCCATTTTCTTACAGGACCAGCCATAACATTTAAATAATAATTGTCATAACCTGCAATAGTTGCGACCGGATGGTATCCTTTTGGTACTTGGACTACATCCCCATCATACACAGCCATACATTCATCTAGTGAACGATCATCAGTATAAACTCGTTGTAACGCAAAACCCTGTGATGGTGAGAAACGATGATAGTAGGTTTCTTCCAAATAGGTTTCAGTCTGAGAGTTTTTATCATCGTGTTTGTGGCTAGGGAAAGAACTCGTATTACCTTCATCTGTAAATACTTCGACAACC
>CABQSN010000163.1:0-4090 GCA_902466845.1 uncultured Haemophilus sp. | reverse complement strand
AGAAATGGATGCCTGCTTGTTGGCAAACACCTTAAATTTTGCGCAAGATCCTCACCAAATATTGCGTGAAGCACATCGCGTTTTAAAGGATGACGGCTGGATTTTTATCACGTTATTTGATCCAATCAGTCCATTGTTTTTCAAACCGAAGTTAGGTGACTTCAAATTCCGACAATATGCTACTTGGAGAGTCATTGACTGGTTATCGTTATTAAATTTTGATGTGATTGCAGAAGAAAGACTATCCATAAAACAAGAAAAAACTACGCTCTGCTCTCCGCTCACTGTGATCGTTGCCCAAAAACGAACCTATCCCTTGACACTGAATCCGGAGAAAGCGCGGTCAAAAATGCCGGCGTTTTTAGAGCCGGCAGGTGCATTTAAAGAAATAAGAACAGAATGATTATTCTGTGACTTCTTTGATTACTGCAGAAGATGCGTTATTGATCACTGACTCAACGCCTTTTTCTGCTGCAGCTTGAGAAGAATAATATTGGCTACGGCCAATTTCTTGGTGGTTAGCCGCTTTTAATACGAAATAAGGTTTATCATTTTTCGCTACGCGATATTCAAAGTTTTTCGCATCCACACCATTTTTTTGCACTGATGCAATACCGTTTTCAGCTGATGCTTTAGTTTTATAAAGTTCGCTAGTTAAAATAACTTGTCCGTTTGCTGCTTTTAAGTTGAACATAAATTGTCCGTCTTTAGCCACTTTTAATTCATAAAATCCTTGAGCCATGATATCTCCCAATTGGTTGATTTGTTTATAATTTTACCCACGCAGAAAATGCCTTTCTGCGCCAAGCTAATTTACCCTTAAAAATCAAGGAAAACAAGAGCTGAAGTGCATAAATTTTATGCTTGATTAGCTCTCTAAACTCCCCTATGATGCTGGGGCTTTTTATAACAGGAACAATTATGACCGAACAAACATTTATTCTCGGCAAAGATGCCGCACTTGAAGACAGTATTTCAAAATTTCAACAAAAATTGACCGCACTTGGTTTCAATATTGAAGAAGCATCTTGGCTTAATCCTGTGCCAAATGTATGGTCGGTACACATTCGTGATAAAGATTGCCCACAATGTTTTTCTAACGGTAAAGGCGCGAGCAAAAAAGCCGCATTAGCGTCTGCGTTAGGTGAATATTTCGAGCGTCTTTCCACCAACTATTTCTTTGCTGATTTCTATTTAGGACAAGAAATTGCTAACGGTGATTTTGTTCATTATCCCACTGAAAAATGGTTTCCTATTGAAGATGAAGACCTTTTACCACAAGGAATTTTAGATGACTATTTATGGGATTATTTCGATCCAAATCAAGAACTAACCCCAGAATTGCTTGTAGATCTGCAATCTGGTAATTACGATCGCGGTATTGTCGCGATGCCTTATGTGCGCCAATCCGATCAACAAACCGTCTATATTCCACAAAGTATCATTGCGAATTTGTATGTCTCTAATGGGATGTCCGCTGGTAACACAAAAAATGAAGCACGAGTGCAAGGGCTTTCAGAAGTTTTTGAGCGCTATGTGAAAAATCGCATTATTGCAGAAGCCATCAGTCTTCCTGAAATTCCAAAATCCGTGATGGATCGTTACCCATCCATTCAAGCCTCTATTGCCAAATTAGAGGAAGAAGGTTTCCCTATTTATGCCTTTGATGCCTCATTAGGTGGCAAATACCCTGTGATTTGCGTGGTATTGCTCAACCCAAACAACGGCACGTGCTTTGCCTCTTTTGGTGCACATCCGAACTTCCAAGTGGCATTAGAGCGTACAGTAACGGAGCTTTTACAAGGTCGCAGCCTAAAAGATCTCGATGTATTCTCGCCTCCATCATTCAATAATGATGATGTGGCGGAGCATGCTAACCTTGAAACACACTTTATTGATTCTAGCGGTTTAATTTCTTGGGATTTATTTAAAAATACGCCAGATTATGAATTTGTAGATTGGGATTTCTCAGGTTCAACGCAAGAAGAATATGAAAACTTGATGGCAATCTTTAATGCAGAGGAAAAAGAAGTCTATATCATGGATTACAACCATTTAGACGTTTACGCTTGCCGCATTATCGTACCAGGCATGTCTGATATCTATCCTGCTGATGACCTCATTTATGCCAATAATAATATGGGTATGGACTGGCGTGAGATCTTATTGGATCTACCACACCATCATCATGATGCTGAAACTTATGAAGAATTATTAGCAGAATTAGATGAGCAAGATATTGACGATGCCACTCGTGTTCGCGAATTTATCGGTATCGTTGCACCAAAAGCAAGCGGTTGGACAACATTACGTGTTGGTGAACTTAAATCCATGCTTTACTTAGCATTAGGTGAATTAGAATTAGCCTTAGATTGGGCAAACTGGACGATGAATATGAACAGCTCTGTGTTTACGCCTGAGCGTGTGAATTACTATCGTGCCTTAATCAGCATCATTGAATTACATTTAGACAATACTCGCGATCCACAACAATATCGCACTGTATTTGAAAGAATGTATGGTAAAGAAGCCGTTCAACAAGCTTGGGCTGCAGTGGCAGAAAAAGGTAACCCGTTCTATAACTTGCCAGCCAGCGATGAAACGCTTGAAAACTTTAAAGAACACCAAGCTTTACTTGGTGCTTATGCTAAATTACAAAAAGCCAAACGAGAAAATTGGAAATAGACGATTTTCTCTCAATCATAAGGCGGACTTAATGTCTGCCTTATTTATTTCCGCATTAAAAAACTGCTTTAAAATCAACCGCACTTTTCACACAAAAACGCTTAAATTTATGCTATAATCCGTCCCAATTTTTTGATCAAAAAAGGAATAAAAATGACGGATTCAATCCATTCCTCTATTACCCCAGTCAATATTGAAGAAGAACTCAAATCTTCTTACCTTGACTACGCCATGTCGGTGATTGTTGGGCGTGCTTTGCCCGACGTACGTGACGGTTTAAAACCGGTGCATCGACGTGTGCTTTTCTCCATGGATCAATCTGGCATCACTGCCGGCAAAAAATACGTAAAATCTGCCCGTGTGGTAGGTGATGTAATCGGTAAATATCACCCACACGGTGATTATGCGGTGTATGACACCATTGTGCGTATGGCACAGCCGTTCTCATTGCGCTACATGTTGGTAGATGGGCAAGGTAACTTCGGTTCAATCGACGGTGACGCTCCAGCGGCAATGCGTTATACCGAAGTCCGTATGCAAAAAATCACCCAAGCGTTATTAACTGACTTGGATAAAGAAACCGTGAATTTCTCGCCAAACTATGATGGCGAATTAATGATTCCGGACGTATTACCAACCCGTATTCCGGCACTTTTAGCAAACGGTTCTTCCGGTATTGCGGTGGGGATGGCAACGAATATTCCTCCACACAACTTAAATGAAGTTTTAGATGGCTGCTTGGCTTATATTGATAACGAAAACATCACTATTGATGAGTTAATGCAATATATTCCTGGCCCAGACTTCCCAACAGCGGCATTAATTAATGGCCGTAAAGGGATTGAAGAAGCTTATCGCACTGGTCGCGGCAAAGTGTATGTTCGCGCTCGTGCTAGCGTAGAAACTACAGATAAAGGCAAAGAGCAAATCATTGTGACCGAATTGCCTTATCAGGTGAACAAAGCCAAATTAGTAGAAAAAATTGCTGAGCTTATCAAAGATAAAAAAATCGAAGGCATCAGCAATATTATCGACCTTTCTAACAAAGAAGGGATCCGCATTGAAATCGACATCAAACGCGATGCCGTAGGCGAAGTGGTATTAAATCACCTCTATGCGCTTACCCAAATGCAGGTGACTTTCGGGATCAACATGGTGGCTTTAGATCACGGTCAACCACGTTTATTCAACTTAAAACAAATCATTGAAGCCTTTGTGATGCACCGTCGCGAAGTGGTGATTCGCCGTTCTTTATTTGAATTGCGTAAAGCCCGCGAGCGTACTCATATTTTAGAAGGTTTAGCGGTTGCAACATCAAATATCGATGAAATCATCGATATCATCCGTCAATCGAAAGAGCGTAAAGAAGCGGCAGAAAAATTAATCTCTCGCCCTTGGAAATTGA
>CABQSN010000162.1:0-4093 GCA_902466845.1 uncultured Haemophilus sp. | reverse complement strand
GTACCACAAGTTTATATTGTTGGGCGTAATACGGATATTGACAGTCGTGGTGCAGTGATTTCTGCAAATGATGTGATTATCAATACGCAAGGCGATATGAAAAATAGTGGTGTGATTGCAGGTCGTAACCTTACCCACTTAAGTGCCAATAATATTGAAAACTTGGGTGGAAAACTGCAAGGCAGAGAACTTTATTTGTTTGCGAAAAATCGCCTAGATAATTTAGGGGGTGAACTTAACGCTACAGAAAATTTGGTTGGTCATGCGAAAAATATCAACATTTCCAGCACACTTTCTGAAACAGCAGATAATGAACACTTTAAGCATAAAACGATTAATCGTGTTGGTGCAATTAATGTAGGAGAGAAAAATAATCCAGGGCAGTTGTTATTACAAGCCACGGAAGATATTACCTTCAAAGGTGCACAGATTAATGTGAAAGGGAATGCGGATATTCAAGCTGGCAATACGCTTAATGTTGGTACGGTAGAAACTGAAAATAAACAATATTTTGTAAAAGACAGTAATAACTATTATAAACTCAACCAGAATAATGAGATTGGGTCAGAATTTAATATTGAAGGCGATGCTCGTTTTGTTGGTAAAAATGCTATTGAAATGCGCGGGGCTTCTGCGGTCAGTAATGGCACAATGAGCGTGCTTTCAGAAGGTGATATTAATATTCATGAAAGTCGTCAGCAAGAACGTTTATCAGAGGCAACAAAATGGACTAAGCATGGTGTATTCCAATCAAAAGGCGAAACTCGTCGTCATAATCATAATTATGATATTGCAGAGGGCTCAACCTTAGATGCAGATAAAATTTATATTCATTCGAATAATGGTAATGTCGATATTCAGGGTTCAAATGCTGTAGCTGAAAATGGATTGGTTATTAAAGCAAATAATATTGATATACACGAGGCAGAGAACCGAGTTTACTCCGATGATTATTACAGCAAAAAAAGATCTGGAGCGCTTAGTGGTGGTATTGGTATTACCTTTGGTTCTCAAAAGCAAACCGCAGAAAGTGACGAAACGAAGCGTTATGCACAAAGTAGCCAAGTGGGCAGCTTAAACGGCAATACGACGATGATTGCTAAAGACACTTATACTCAAACAGCGAGTGCAGTGAGTGCCATTAAAGGCGATGTGAATATTCTGGCGAAAAAAGTCGATATTAAAGCTGCAGATGACAAATATGAAACCAATACCAAACAAAAATTTGAGCAAAAAGGTTTAACTATTGCTATTAGCTCTCCTGTTATTTCTGCTATTCAAGCAGTACAAGGGGCTATCGAATCCACTAAACAAGTTGGCGATAGTAAACATGACCGAGTGAATACTATGTCGGCAGCTAATGCTGGCTTTGAGGCTTATCGTGCCTACCAATCTGGAAAAAAAGCTGTAACCGATGTCAAAGATTTTATGAATGGTGAAGGGGATGTCGACTCCTTGATCGGTGTACAAATCACTTATGGTCAACAGAAGAGCGAATCTCACTCTCATACTGAAGGAAAAACAGCCTATAAATCCCAAGTTAATGCTGGCGGCAAAGTAAATATTATGGCGACAGGTGCAGGAAAGGATTCCAATATTAATATTGAAGGCTCAGATATCTCAGGCAAACAAGGCACAACATTGATTGCAGATAACCAAGTCAATATCAAAGCCACAGAACAAAACCACCAAGAACGTAGTACCAATAAATCAAGTGGTTTTAATGCAGGGGTAGCCATTAAAGTGAGTAATGGTGAGGCTGCCGGGGTTACTGTAGGCGGTAATTACGGAAAAGGTTACGGTAATGGTGACGAAACCTCTTATGTTGCTAGTCATGTGGGAGATAGCCAAAGTAAAACTGTGGTTAAAGCAGGCGGAGATGTAACCCTTGCGGGCAGTCAAGTTAAAGGTAAAGGTGTCGAATTAGATGCAGAAAATCTGAAAATTGAAAGCTTGCAAGATAAATCTAGCTATCGCGGTAAGCAAATGAATGCAAGTGCTAGTGTGACAGTAGGCTACGGTTTTGCTGCGGGTGGTAGTTTCAATAAGTCGAAAGTTAATACAGACTATGCGAGTGTAAATGAACAGGCAGGAATTTTTGCAGGTAATGATGGCTATGATATCAATGTAAAAAATAAAGTTTCTTCTATTGGTGGCGCTATCATTTCAAGTGCACCAAAAGAGAAAAATCAAATGACAGCACAAGATTTCGAATATTCGAATATTCAAAATTATTCTAATGCGAAATCATCTGCGATGGGATTGATGGGAGGTTTCTCTGTAGATCGTGATCAAACTTCTGATGAGGATAAAGCTTTAAATAAAACTTATCGTGGTGAGGATAGAAAGGGCGAAACCTTTGAGCAGGCAAATCCAAATAAAGCAAATCAATCGCTGGTAAAATTTGGTTTAGGTACAAATGATGTTCATAGCACAGATTTATACGCTGCAGCAAAAATTGGTCTAGCTAATTTAGCGAGCAATAGCAGTCAAAGTGAAAATAATCAGAGTATAACTAATGCTGTGATTAGTGATGGTAACTTTAATATTGCGAGTATACAGGGCAAACAGAATATTGAGACTATCAAGAAATCAACAGAGCAAGACGCAAATAAACTTGAAAAAGCAGATCATGCGAAAATGCAAAAAGAAGTTGAACAGGATGTTGCAACAATTCAGAGTTTTACGAAGAATGTTGGTGGTGCTACGGATGAAGCTTATCGAACAATGTTTATCGCAGAGCATCGGATGTTTACCCATAAAGTGGATGAAAAAGGAAAACCTATAAGAGATTCAAAACTTATCGATGATATAAATAAAGAGGCAGATGCTAAAGGTATCGATAGAGAAATATATTTAGAACAGCAGCTAGGTAAAGGGCGTAATATTTATCAATTGCATGAGTTGTCAGATCTAGAGCGTAATCAATTACAAAAAGTTACTTATACTGATCCAAAAACAGGGAAAACAGAGAGTAAATATGTCGTTGCATTTAATGGCATCTTTAATGATCGTAATTCCGCCGCAAAATTTGCGGTACAAAACTATATTGCGGGCAGGGATGATAAAACAGGCAATATAGATCAAAAAATATATAAAGATGTTTATTTTGTTCACCATCCTGAAGCGAAAAATGGTTTGTCAGAGCTCTTAGTGGCGGGGTATGAGAAAATGTTTGAAACTTCTTTTGGAAATCTATTAGGTATGGATAATTCAACTTTACAAGCGATGAACATCATGAAGCAATATGGTAAAGATGATTTATACGTTGGTGCTCATAGTCGTGGAACATTAACTGTTAGTAATGCATTAAAAGCGTTAAATACAGAAGATAACCGAGAGAAAAAATTGCTTTCAAACACCTCTGTTAAAATGGTGGGTCCTGCAGCTGATATAACAAGAGCGGATGGCTATTTAAGTCAATTGCAAACGGGTAAGGAAAGAACCACTTCAGATGGTTCAATTCGGATTGAGAATCATGCTAGTGACCCAGTAGGTAGTATGCCGATTTTATTGGGAGGAAACCCTGCAACGACATCTGAAAATAATCTGAATAAAAGCTGGTTACAGCGAACAGCAGATATGTTTAGTGATGAACGTTTATCCGTACATAATTGCCATGGCTTAGGGCAACGACAATGCGTTATTGATGGATATCGAACGAAGAGAGATCTTAAAATGGGTAATGAAAGAACTATTTTTGAATTAAATAAAGCGAAGGAGAAATAAAATGAAAATAAGATTTTTATTCTTAATACCCTCAATCTTATTGCTTACAAGCTGTAGTGGATGGTTTCAACCACTTCCACCACATGATCATTGGCGTTTGCATAATTCTAAGATTTTATTTCCAACCTCAGATCCTCAAAGAATTAATAAATATCTTGACAGAAGAGAAAAAGACATGTCGGATTGCGGTATGGATTATGTGGTAGGAGAAAGTGATAATCCGGAGGTCAATCTTTGTTTAGAGAAAAAAGGTTGGTATCTAGAAGGTGGGCCGATCTGTGAAGAAAAAACAATGTGGGATAGTCCAATATGTATCCAATGGCGAAAAAAACACAGCAAGCCTGATGCTAAGCCTTGGCAGTAA
>CABQSN010000161.1:0-4102 GCA_902466845.1 uncultured Haemophilus sp. | reverse complement strand
ACGTCGTAATAATCTTTCTTTGCCATAATGTTTTCGTTTTCCGTTTAAAAATATAAATTTAAAAAATTTTATTTTGTTATTGTGTGGTACTGCATTAACAACATACCTAACAATAAAAATGATGCCGAAGGCAGAAATATCAAGGGTAAATTCGTTAATTTATGACTTATTTTGCTGCAGCGAATGCTTGCTCTAAGTCAGCTAAAATATCTTGAATATTTTCAATACCGCAAGAAAGTCGAATAAGTCCTGCAAAAATCCCCGCTTTTTCTAATTCAGCTTCACTTAATTGGCGGTGCGTTGAAGTCGCTGGATGTAATGCACAAGTACGAATATCGGCTACGTGTACTTCACGAGAGGTCATTTGCAATGCGTTTAACCATTTTGCCGCGGTTTCTTTGTCACCTTTAATCTCAAAGGAAATAACGCCACACAAACCGTTCGGTAAGTATTTTTGTTTGAGTGCGTAATCTGGCGAGCTTGGTAAGCCAGGATAATTCACTTTAACGACTTGCGGATGTTTTTCTAAAAACTCGGCTACAGCCTGTGCATTTTCATAATGACGTTGCATGCGAAGCGCAAGGGTTTCCATACCTACATTTAATAAGAAACTATTTTGTGGTGCTGGTGTAGCACCTAAATCACGCATTAATTGAACACGCGCTTTGACAATATAAGCTGCAGGACTAAAGGCTTCTGTATAAACTAAACCATGATAAGTTTGGTCTGGCGTGCTTAATTGCGGATATTTGCCGTTATTCCAATTAAAGTTACCGCCATCAGTAATGGAGCCACCTAAGGCAATAGCATGACCATCTAAATATTTAGATGTGCTGTGAATGACCACGTTTGCGCCAAATTCGATTGGACAACAAAAATAGGGCGTTGCAAAGGTATTATCAACTAATAATGGTGCTTCTGCAGCTTTTGCTAAAGTAGTAAATTTTTCTATATCCAACACACGTAAAGCGGGGTTCGCAATGGTTTCAGCAAAAACGGCTTTTGTATTTGGACGAATCGCTTTTTTGAGTTCTTCAAGCGGTAAATCTTGATCCACAAAAGTCACTTCGATACCCATTTTTTTGAATGTATGGGCAAATAAATTGTAAGTACCGCCATACACATAAGAAGAGGAAATAAAATGATCGCCTGCTTCTAAAATATTCAACATCGCATAGAAAACCGCAGATTGACCAGAAGCAGTACACATTGTTGCCACGCCACCTTCAAGTGCCGTGATTTTTTCTTCAGCCGCATTTGTTGTTGGGTTTGCTAGGCGAGTATAGAAATAACCGGCTGCTTGTAAATCAAATAACTTGCCAATTTCTTCTGCAGAATCGTAAGTATAAGTGGTGCTTTGTACGATTGGTTGAACACGTGGCTCACCGTTTTTAGGGCTATAGCCAGCATGGAGGCATTTCGTTTCGAATTTCATTGTTTTTTCCTTTGTTGTGTTTGTTTTGGGGTAAAGTGCGGTCGTTTTTTATAAAATTTTACGCACTTTGAGCTTAGCAATGTGGTACAACAGCGATATAAATTTCTACCAAACCATCAGAGTGGTATTTTTCAAAATCCACCGAATAAGCCCGCTTAAGTAAACCTTGTTGTTCTTTTTTCCAGATTAGTTGCCATGTTTGATAAATTTCATCTACTTTGCAACGAAAAACTTCGTAGAAACTCAAATCTTCAATTTCAATCACCGGAATATCTGTCTCTAATATTACTTCACTTGCAATCGCAAAATCATAGTCTGCTAGGTGATTCGTAGCATAATTAAAATAGATGCCATAACAACAGTGACCTTGTGGTAGTTTATCAAGATTGTTTTGCCAAAGGGTTGAGATTATCTCATTTGCTATGTTGTTATTTAAGCGTTGTTGTACGATTGGGTAGAGTTTTAACGCCATTTATCCTCCGGGTTTATTTTTCCTGACTTCACTTTTTTAAATAAAGTCAGGAAAAATGACATTTAATGAATATGCCAAAAGGGCGTATCGCTACGCCCTTTGATTTAGGTTAAAGTGAAATTATTTGTTGTCTTTCACTTCTTCAAACTCAGCATCAACAACATCATCATTTGGTTTGCTGTTGCTTTGAGCTTGTTGTGCATCACCTTGTGGTTGAGCCGCTTGAGCAAGTTTTTGAGCCACTTCTGCAAGTGCTTGAAGTTTAGCTTCGATTGCTGCTTTATCTTCACCTTTCGCTGTAGTTTCTAAATCGCTTAATGCGCTTTCAATTGCTGCACGATCTTCAGCTGGAACTTTGTCACCGGCTTCTTCTAATTGTTTACGTGTGCTGTGTACAAGGTGATCTGCTTGGTTGCGAGCTTGTACTAATTCTTCAAATTTACGGTCTGCTTCAGCGTTTGCTTCTGCATCACGAACCATTTTTTGAATTTCTTCATCACTTAAACCTGAAGAGGCTTTGATGGTGATTTGTTGTTCTTTACCTGTACCTTTATCTTTCGCAGAAACATGGATAATACCGTCAGCGTCGATGTCGAAGGTTACTTCAATTTGTGGCATACCTCGTGGAGCTGGGTTAATGCCTTCAAGGTTGAATTGGCCTAAAGATTTATTCGCTGATGCTTGTTTACGTTCACCTTGTAATACGTGAATGGTTACTGCACTTTGGTTATCTTCTGCTGTTGAGAACACTTGTGATTTTTTAGTTGGAATCGTCGTGTTTTTCTCAATTAAGGTAGTCATCACACCACCCATGGTTTCGATACCTAAAGATAATGGTGTTACGTCTAACAATAATACATCAGTTACATCACCCGCTAATACACCACCTTGAACTGCTGCACCGATAGCAACGGCTTCATCTGGGTTCACATCTTTACGAGGTGCTTTACCGAAGAATTCTTCTACTTTTTGTTGTACTAATGGCATACGGGTTTGACCGCCCACTAGGATAACATCATCAATTTGTGATGCACTTAAGCCAGCATCGTTTAATGCAACTTTTACAGGTTCAAGTGATTTAGCCACTAAATCTTCTACTAAAGATTCTAATTTAGCACGAGTTAATTTAATGTTTAAGTGTTTAGGACCTGTAGCATCTGCAGTGATGTAAGGTAAGTTCACATCAGTTTGTTGTGCAGAAGAAAGTTCAATTTTCGCTTTTTCACCTGCTTCTTTTAAACGTTGCATTGCAAGTGGGTCGTTACGTAAGTCAACGCCTTGTTCTTTTTTGAACTCATCCACTAAGTAGTTGATTACACGGTTATCGAAGTCTTCACCACCTAAGTGAGTATCACCGTTGGTTGCTAATACTTCGAAGGTTTTTTCGCCACCTACTTCATCAATTTCGATGATAGATAAGTCGAATGTACCACCACCTAAGTCATAAACAGCGATAGTTTTGTTGCCTTGACCTTTATCTAAACCGTAAGCTAATGCTGCAGCTGTAGGTTCGTTGATAATACGTTTAACTTCTAAGCCTGCGATACGACCTGCATCTTTTGTTGCTTGACGTTGAGCATCGTTAAAGTATGCAGGAACAGTGATTACCGCTTCAGTCACTGGCTCACCTAAGAAATCTTCCGCAGTTTTCTTCATTTTTTTCAATACTTCTGCAGAGATTTGTGGAGGTGCAAGTTTGTCACCTTTTACATTTACCCAGGCATCACCTTTGTCTGCTTTAGTGATTTCAAATGGCATAATATCGATATCACGTTTTACTTCAGCATCTTCAAAACGACGACCGATTAAACGTTTGATTGCAAATAGTGTATTTTTCGGGTTGGTCACTGCTTGGCGTTTTGCCGGTTGACCCACTAAAATTTCGTTGTCATTTGTATAAGCAATAATTGACGGGGTAGTACGATCGCCTTCTGCGTTTTCAATTACGCGTGGTTTATCACCATCCATTACAGCGACACAAGAGTTTGTTGTACCTAAGTCAATACCAATAATTTTTCCCATTTTGTTACTCCTAATTAAATTTTAAATTCGTTGTAAATTGTTACGATGAATAAGATGTGGATACTTTTCCGCATTTCAAGAGGCAAGATTTAAATTTTTTCTTCCTTTTAAAGTGCGGTCATTTCCGTTCTTGTTTCACAAAATAAGTCCAGCTGAACAAAGTTCAAGGGGGA
>CABQSN010000160.1:0-4152 GCA_902466845.1 uncultured Haemophilus sp. | reverse complement strand
ATGTAGCGACCTCAATTATCATCTTAATCGTTAATTACGATAAATTACCTGCTGCAATTGCATTAATTATTCACAGTGCATTTAACCCTCAAGCAGCTTTAGGTGGCGCAGTTGGTTTTACCGTGATGAAAGCGATTCAATCGGGTGTTGCGCGCGGTATTTTCTCAAATGAATCTGGTTTAGGGAGTGCACCTATTGCAGCAGCAGCGGCACAAACGAAAGAGCCTGTTCGCCAAGGTTTAATTTCGATGACAGGGACATTTTTAGATACCATCATCGTGTGTACTATGACGGGCTTAGTGCTTGTGATTACGGGAGCATGGAGTAACCCTGAACTTTCAGGCGCGAGTGTTACCAACTACGCTTTTGCACAGGGCTTGGGCACATTAATCGGTGCAACTATTGTAACAGTTGGTTTATTATTCTTTGCTTTCACCACAATTTTAGGTTGGTGTTACTACGGTGAACGTTGTTTCCTTTATCTAGTTGGTATCCGTGGTATTAAAGTGTATCGCTTCGTGTTTATTGTTCTGGTTGGGGCAGGCTCATTCCTGACTTTAGATTTAATTTGGATCTTAGCGGATATTGTGAATGGTTTAATGGCCTTCCCGAACTTAGTTGCATTAATTGGTTTACGCAAAGAGATTATTTCAGAAACCAAAGATTACTTTGAACGTTTAAAAGCAACGCAACATGATCAAGATGAATTAGCCTAATTTATCTCATAAAAAGAAAAGGGAAGCCGAGTGCTTCCCTTTGTTGTTTACAGCTTTACATCATAACAAGTTTACACGGAAATGAAATCACATTTTTTCAGAAATTAGATCCCGATCATATTTTTGAACATTTGTTTTTTTATTTACCTAAAAGCACTTGAAAAAGTGGTTCAAGGTCGATATGTTGTTACTAAAGATGAACGGAACCGAAGGGTTCATTTAAGCAAAAGAGGTAAATGCTATGACACTCAATATCACAAGTAAACAAATGGAAATCACTCCTGCAATTCGTGAACATGTGGAGGGAAGACTTGCAAAATTAGAGAAATGGCACACTCAACTGATTAGCCCGCACTTTGTTTTAAGTAAAGTACCAAACGGCTTTTCTGTAGAGGCTTCAATTGGAACTCCATTAGGTAATCTGTTAGCCACTGCAACGGCTGATGATATGTATAAAGCGATCAATGAAGTCGAAGAAAAATTAGAACGCCAATTAAATAAACTTCAACATAAAGGTGAATCCCGCCGAGCAGATGAGCGTTTGAAAGATTCTTTTGAAAAATAGAGAATAATGAGTAAATAAAAGGGCGAACATGATGTTCGCCCTTTTTTACTAAGGATATAATCAATTAAAAACGAATCTCAACGGATGCTGCGAAATTACGCCCTGGCGCATAAAAACGCTCTAAACCTTTTCCTTCTTTATCAACTGAATCAGTCGTACTTATTTTGTTAATGCCGCGTAGGGTATCCCAGGTGTGATATTTGCGATTAAATAAGTTATAAAGTCCTGCTCGGAGAGTAATATTTTGATTGATTTTATAGAAACCATATAGATCAAATAGTACTGCAGAATTATTAAGATAAGGGTAAGTTTTTACTTCTCTAACAAAGTTAGTTGAGTATTGTACTATTTGGGCATCTTTAGCTTTTTTAGCGCCAAGATAGCTAGCTTTGACGTTAACTCCCCAGCGATCATTTGGATCTTCATAGCCAATTCCTAAAATCACTTTAATAGGTTGAATGGAAAGTAAGCTTGCTTCAGTACCACTAAGTTTCCCTTTGGCATAACCGAGATTTGCTGTAAATTTCCAACCTTGCGGAATAGCTGAAATAATCTGATCTAAATTAACTTTACTCGTGAATTCCACACCAGAAATACGAGCTCGGTCAATGTTAACTGCTTTCTGAGCGATTGTTGTGTAATAAGCTTGTTGACCATAACTTGCACTATACGCATTGTAATACGGGTTACGTTTTTTATAAGTTGATTCTTGCTCAGTTAAGAAGTTTTTATAACGAGTATGATAAAACGTTAACCCAAATGAGCCTAACTGGTGCTCTGCTTGAATATAAATAGATTGATTTAGTGCTTGTTCAGCTTTTAAATCAGGGTTTGGTATCCAGTTACCGGCTGGATGTTCGAAAGAGAAATACATCTCTGAAGCAGTTGGAATACGGAAACCAGTAGAAATGTTATAGCCTATTTTCCAAATATCATTAAGCTGAGCATCTAATCCAAATGAGCCACTTAAACTTTGGAAGGTATTTGATGCGGGTTTACTGCTGCAAGCTCTGCAAAAAGCTTTTAAATCTTGTGGCACTAATTCATCCCAATCATAACGAATTCCTAATTGACTTGAAAAGATATCATTCCATATCACATTGTCTTGTAATTGAGCAAAGAATGAACGGGTTCTGACAGGGTGTTGAATTGATTCACTATCTTTTGCACTGCTTCCGTCAGTATTTATATTTGGATATTCATGCTCATTACGATTATCAAAATCTTTTTGTGAAATACCAGTTCTTAGCGTAAATTGATGGCTACCAAATTGGGTTTCCCATGGCATGAGATCGGCTCGCAGAGAGGTTCTCATAAAGCGGCTATTCATGCTGGTATCCTGAATTTCGATTAAATCTTTTCCTGAATATGCAGTAAAATTAGAATTATAGCGATATCCACCTTTGTAGTTTTCTGAACCAATACTTGTTTTCTGAAAATCTAATTCAGTTTTTAGGTAACTTAACCATCGGCTATTTTCTGGAAAATATTCGTAGGCAATGTTGGCATTATAGCGTTTACTTATATCATTAGATTCACGCCAGAGCCCAGCAAGCTGGTACGATTTTTCATCAACAAAGTTATTTGCTTTTTGAGCATTAAATGATGCACTTACACGTTGTGTCTGCGTAATAAAATAGCCAATTTTAGCTAAGTAGCTATGGTTTTTATGATGTGATGGGTCTGGGATGCCGCGAGCGTTACCTACAATATCTTGACCTTTTCCACGGCTTTTCATTTCATATCCATGGCGATAGGAATAGAGTAAAGTCGCATCAAATTTGTCATCTTTATAAGCAACCCCTAAAGTGTGTGTCCATTCGCTATTTTTGCTAGCATAACCATTTTTAAGCAATACACCCCATTTTTTATTTGGCAGAATAATATCATCAGCACCTAAAGTGCGGTAGTTTACTGAACCGCCTAATGATCCACTTCCTGCATTGAAGGAATCTGAACCACGCATAATATCAATACCTTGTACTAATTCTGGATCGATACTTAGACGAGAGCTATTAAAATTACCGTAACGTGCATATAGTGAATTTTCTTCTGATTCGGGTAAATTGACGCCATCAACACTGATACCAACACGATTTCCTTCAACACCACGCATTGCAAAACCTTTGTTACGACGGCCATTATCACTAATGCCAACATCAGTGGCATAACGAACTAAGTCATAATTATCTGAAATCAGTTCTTCTTGAATTGCTTTACGCGTTTTTTTTATTTGATTTACTTTGACTTCAGAAGCATTGGCATTAACAGTAATTGTATCTAATGTAGTTTGCTCTTCTGCATAAGCGTGCACAGCAAAAGCGACACAAAGTGCACCTAAAGAAAGTGAAAATTTATGAATCATATTTTTACCTGAAATATTATTTTGATTTAGTAGAGAATCCGGAGCAAAGTTTACAAAATTTAAATAAATCTTACAATGGTATTGAAAATTATTTTCATTTCATTTAAATTGTGCAAAGTCATCATTTAGTCTAAAAAAAACAAGATAATAAGGATCCTTTTATGAACAAAATTAAACTTTCCATCATTGCGCTTTCTTGTGTTATGGCATTAGGAGCTTGTTCTTCTAGTTCGAAAGGTGGCTCAGATAATTCTGAGCAGATTCGTCAAGCAGAGATTGAACTAAATCAAAGAATCACTGAAGCAAATAAGAAAGCTGAAGCGGCTACAAAAAAAGCCGAGGATTCTTTGAAAAAAGCAGAAGAGTCTGTGAAAAAGGCAGATGAATCTATAAAAAAAGCAGAAGTAGCAATCAAGGTAGCTCAAAGCAATGGCAATCAAACTGAAGAAGAGAAAAAAGCAACTGAAGCTGCGATAAAAGCGGCTGAAGCCGATAGAAAAGCTGCA
>CABQSN010000159.1:0-4187 GCA_902466845.1 uncultured Haemophilus sp. | reverse complement strand
TCCGTGGCTATTTCCCTGTCATTATTGATGTGGAAACAGCTGGATTTGATGCGAAAAAAGATGCACTTTTAGAGCTTGCGGCAATTACCTTAAAAATGGATGAAAATGGCAATTTACACCCTGATCAAAAATGCCATTTCCATATTGAACCATTTGAAGGTGCGAATATTAATCCCGAATCACTCAAATTTAACGGGATTGATATTCACAATCCATTGCGAGGTGCCGTATCTGAATTAGATGCCATCACAGGATTGTTCCAAATGGTGCGTCGTGGTCAAAAAGATGCTGAATGTCAGCGTTCTATTATCGTGGCACACAACGCGGCTTTTGACCAAAGTTTTGTCATGGCTGCGGCTGAACGTACGGGCGTAAAACGCAATCCATTCCACCCTTTTGGGATGTTTGATACCGCAACGCTTGCCGGTTTTATGTTTGGACAAACGGTTCTCATTAAAGCATGCCAAGCGGCAAAAATTCCTTTTGATGGTAAACAAGCACACTCTGCGCTATATGACACCGAACGCACTGCGGAATTATTCTGCTATATGGTCAATCACTTAAAAGATCTTGGTGGTTTCCCGCATATTGCTCAAACCGATGAAACGGAAAAAACTACTGAAAATCATACCGCACTTTAATTTTCAAATTTTTTAGAAAAAAGGCTTGCAATCCTTTTCGCTTTACCGTATTTTAAAAAGTAATTCAATTTAGTTATCTAAATAAGAGAGTTTCAAATGAACTTTATCCTTCGTCACCATCATCGCCATTCAACTGAATAATCTTTCAGGCTGTTGGCGTGCTTGGAAGATTTCTTCCGAGCTGACAAGATAAAGATCAAAAAAATCTTACCCCTCGGAAGGCAACTTTCGAGGGGTTTTGTTTTATTATCAATTTACAGGAGTTTATTACTATGCGACATTTAACCTTAAATCAATTTTCTTTTATGCGACCTTTTTCTTTTAATTAATCAATAAGGAACAACAATATGCTATCGAATCCCGTTGTTATTTCAATTGTCGTGCTACTGGCGTTAAGCCTACTGCGCGTGAACGTGGTTATCGCACTTGTGATTTCGGCCCTTACAGCTGGTTTATGCGGAGACTTAGGTTTAAGCAAAACCATTGAAGCCTTTACAGGTGGTTTAGGTGGTGGTGCTGAAGTTGCCATGAACTATGCGATGCTCGGTGCATTTGCCATTGCGATTTCAAAATCTGGCATCACTGATTTACTTGCCTACAAAATTATTACCCGAATGAATAAAGCACCAACCGGTAAAAATTTAGCCTGGTTTAAATATACGCTGCTTGGTATTTTGCTTTTATTCTCAATTTCATCCCAAAACTTGCTCCCAGTACACATTGCGTTTATTCCGATTGTGGTACCACCTTTACTTTCTATTTTTAACCGTTTAAAAATCGATCGTCGTGCAGTCGCTTGCATTATTACCTTTGGTTTAACCGCAACCTATATGATCTTGCCGGTTGGCTTCGGGAAAATCTTTATCGAAAGCGTTTTAGTAAAAAATATCAATCTTGCTGGTGCGCCACTCGGTTTACAAACCAGTGTTGGTGAAGTTTCTTTTGCTATGCTTATCCCTGTTATTGGTATGATTCTTGGTTTACTCACCGCCGTATTTGTTACCTATCGCAAACCACGCGAATATGTTGTAACAACGGCAGAACCAACCACAACTGAAATTGAACAACACATTGCGAACATTAAACCGATTCAAATTACCGCAAGTGTAGTCGCCATTGTCGCCACGTTTGCTACCCAGCTTTTCACAAGTTCAACTATCATTGGTGGCTTAGTCGGTTTAGTGATTTTCGGTGCATTTGGTATTTTCAAACTCAAAGAAAGTAACGATATTTTCCAACAAGGTTTACGCTTAATGGCAATGATTGGCTTTGTGATGATTGCAGCTTCTGGTTTTGCCAATGTGATTAATAGCACAAGCGGTGTGAAAGAGTTAGTTGATGCACTTTCAACGGGTGTGATTCAAAGCAAAGGCGTTGCGGCATTCTTAATGTTACTCGTTGGCTTATTGATTACTATGGGTATTGGCTCTTCTTTCTCAACCGTGCCAATTATCACCTCAATTTATGTACCACTTTGTCTCTCTTTTGGTTTCTCACCACTTGCGACAGTAGCTATCGTAGGTGTAGCAGCAGCATTAGGGGATGCGGGTTCACCGGCTTCTGACTCAACACTTGGGCCGACATCCGGTTTGAATATAGATGGTAAACACGACCACATTTGGGATTCTGTTGTGCCAACCTTTATTCACTACAACATTCCATTATTAGCATTCGGTTGGATTGCAGCCATGACCCTTTAATCGTTATAATCCCTGCATACATTATGCGGGGATTTTTTATGTCTATTCAATCATTACTCAATACGCTCGAGCAAAAAGTACAGCAACTAACTCAAGCCTATCAAGCTGACTCTGATAAAAAAATCAACGCTAAATTTAACCGCACTTTATTTACCGAAGATTTTGAAACCGTCGGTTTTTATCTCAAAGAAATCCAGAAAAGCTTAACGAAGTTATGTAGCCTTCCCCATCAAAATGAAGAACAAATTGTATTTATGGCAGAACATCTTTTAGGGCAATGTACCGCCTTGACCGAAGCCATGAATCGCAAGCATAAAAAGCCCATTCAACCGAAAATAACAGAGCCACAAGTTGCAAGTAGTAAATCACAACATAGCATTCATCAACTTCCGCCAAGAGAGCGTCTAGAAAAATATTATGAAGCCTTGCAGCAACTCACGGAAAAATACGAAGAAGCTAAAGCACAAGCGAATACGGCTCAAACAGATATTCAACGAGATATGCATAAGCAAACTGCGGCAATTTATTTAACGCGCCGTCAAAAATGTTTAGAGGCAATTGAGACCTTAGAAGAATACCTTGCCTTTAAAGAAGCCCAAGAAAGTGCGGTCAAAAAATAAGATCTTTTTGAAATAGAGTGAAAAGCAAAAATCCCTAAATCTTTCGACTTAGGGATTTTTTGAATTTGATGGCGGAGGAAGTGAGATTCGAACTCACGGAGGGCGTAAACCCTCGCCGGTTTTCAAGACCGGTGCCTTCAACCACTCGACCATTCCTCCGTGATTTAAGCGAGGTGAATAATACGTTTTTTCCCCCACCCCGTCAAGCAAGAAAATAAAAAAATTATCTGACTGACTACTTTTAAATCACTATGTTTTAAAAATACACAAAATAAAAAACGGAACCTACTGGCTCCGTCTTTATGATTAAGATATTACTCTGATTTCGCTTGTGTCGCTTCAGAATAAATATGACTAATTGCACTATGATGGCCTGCGGCGCCTTTACCGTTAAAGTAATAGCGAGACTCCGTCCATTCTACAATTGGGAATGGCTTAGACGCTTCATCTGGTGCTTTGGCTAATGTCATGGCTGCTTTTGTATGTGGTACGGCTGAAATCGTACCTGCACGACCAGTAAACACATAAGAACGAACAAACTCAGCTTTTTCTTGAGGTTCAACTTCTGTCGTTGCGACTTGAGCTACAGGTTCTGATTTATGATGCAAGCGTTCTAATGATTCTTGCACTTTCTGTTGAACCGCTTCATTTGCCGGTTGAGTAATGAAATCTAACGCAGGTTGTGCTTCAACTGATTTCTCTTCCACAACAATACCTGTTGCCGGTGTTATCACACCTTTTTTCGTTTTTTCTTGCTCAAGCAACTCATCCACCGATAAGAAATTATTTTCTTTCGGTGCATTCACAGCAGAATAATCGATGCATACTTTACCGCTTGCTAATTCTGGTGAAGCCACTGCCGCAAATAATGGCATTGGGGACTTCACTTCATTACGACGACGGCGTTGATTATTCGATGCACGTAAATGACGAGGTGTACGACGTTGACGTTCTTGACGTGGTTTATCTTCTGTATTATCAACAATGTTGTTTTCAACCACTTCATTTTGAACAGTCTCAACAACGGGTACTTCAACCGCTTCAATAACATTCTCGTTTACATCAGTTGCATTGTCATCAATACGAACGCGTTTACGTAAATCACGACGTTGACGACGTTCAGCTACAGGTTTCTCTGCTTTTTCTTCTTGACGATTATCATCAGAAACATTCGCTAAATTAACCGCACTTTCTGAAATAACCTCTTCATTAACGTTGCGACGATT
>CABQSN010000158.1:0-4240 GCA_902466845.1 uncultured Haemophilus sp. | reverse complement strand
GTTATAGATGAAACCAATACCTGTGCTTCGCATTTCAGCTGGGAAGAAAGTCGCCATATATTTTGGTACTAAACCGGCAATCCCTAAGTTAGTTGCAAGTAAGAAGAAGAGTAATGCACCAAGGGCTAATACATTATTTTCTGGCAAATAGAATACTGGGAAGAGGAAGAAAAGTGATAACAATAAGCTATATACAAAGGTTTTCTTCTCACCCAATTTATCACCGATAAAGCCAGCAATTAAAGTACCGATAAGGATACCAAAGCCCGCCCAAAACATCAGTGATTTCACATTTTCAGCATAGCCGTTTTCTTTGAGGTAAAGTGGAAGCAAACCCACTACCGGCCAGTTTACGGAAAAAATTGAATAGCAAACTAAGAAAATAATTAAGGTGATTGGTAATTGTTTTTTAGTGAATAGGTCAGTAAGTGGAACTTTATTCACTTTACCCGCAGCTTTCGCTTGAGCCCATTCTTCACTTTCAGGGGCATGACGACGAACGTAGAGTACTAAAGCGACTGGTGCTAAACCAATGAAGAAAGCCATACGCCAACCATAAGTTTGAGACACCCAAGGGATCACTTGAGAAGCAAGAATATTACCAATGGAAAAGCCACTCACTAAAAATGCACTGGCTTTTGTACGCAAATGTTGTGGCCAGCTTTCAATGGCATAAGAGGAAGAACACGCATATTCACCTGCCATCCCCATACCGATAATCATACGGAAGATGAAAAGCCAAATATAACTGGTGGATAAGCCGCACAAGAATGTGCCAACGGAATACGTGATAATGGAAACAATCATCGCCAAACGACGACCATATTTATCGGCAAAACTACCAAAAATCGCCCCACCTAATGGACGTGCGACGAACGCTGCAAGTAATAATGTGGATGTTTCCGTTGTGCTCATGGCGAATTCTTTTTGAATATCCAAAAGCACATAAGTGATAAGCATATAATCGAAGCCATCAAAAACATAACCTAACCAAGCCGCAAATAACGCTTTTTTTTGCGTAGGACTGACTTCTTTATACCATGGTAGTGATGTTGTCATAACAACCTCCTTTCCTTGTATTTGAGAATTTTGTGGTTTAGATCACAGAATTTAAAATCACTGCTAATTTCTGCTTGCATAACCAAAGATAAGACGTATGATGTCTTATGTCAATTGGAGAGAATGAGAGCTGGATCACAAATTCAGAAAATAGATTAGAAAATGAGAACAGAAATGAAAAAAACAAGTAAAAAAGAAGCAAGTCTCGTTTTGCAGGATAAAATCAAATCGCTCATCATCAAACAAAATCTTAAATCTGGCGATTTGATGCCAACAGAAAATGAGCTGATTGAACAGCTTGGTGTGAGCCGTTCCAGTTTACGTGAAGCCATTAAATCTTTAGAGGCGCTACACATTTTAGACATTCGCCATGGCGTCGGCACCTTTGTGAGTGAATCATCTCTTGTCCCCATGATTCGAGGATTAAGCTTTCACACCCAACTAAATTTGCATAATGATCATAATCAGCTGATTAATATTTTGGATATTCGGGAAATTTTGGAATACGGTTTTGCCCCGATGGTTTTGGGAAAAATTAGCCAAGAACAGACCGCACTTTTGCAAAAATCAGTAGCTAATATGGAAAAAAATGCCCGTGAGCAAAAATTTTCCCCTAAAGATGAATACCACATTCATTTAAAACTTTATGAACCATTAAATAACCCGTTACTGATTCAATATTTAGATGCGTTTTGGCAAATTTATCAGCAAGTAGAAAAAGGCTTACCGCCACCAATACTTTCTCCTGAAAAATTAGCCATGCAACACCGTGAATTAATTGATGCCGTAGAAGCTCATGATTTGGTACGCATGCAACGCGCGATCTTGCAATATTTCCAAAGTATTCGCCAACGCTTACAACAAGGAGGGCATGATGCAAACTAATGGATTAAACATTGCCTTAATCGGCTGTGGCTTTTTTGGCGTTCAGTTGGCTTCAGCATTTGATAAAGCCCAAGCAAACTTAATTGCAGTGACCGATATCAATCCTTCTCTTGCACAAAAACTCGCAGACCAATACGGCAGCCAAGCCTTTTTTAGTGTAGAAGAAATGTTGGCAGAAACTAAACCGGATTTAGTGGTCATCGCCACGCCAAACTATGCTCATTATTCTCCGGCTATTTTGGCTTTAAATGCGGGTTGTCATGTCTTTATTGAAACGCCTTTTACCTTAAGCTCTTCTCAAGGCCAACATTTACGCCGTCTTGCCGAAGAAAAAGGTAAAGTCATTTTTGTGGGCCATTTAGAACGTACGTTACCTGGCATGTTGAAAGTTAAAGCGGCTTTAGAACAAGGAAAATTAGGTCGCATTACCGTAGCACGAGCCATGCGTCAGCGTTGGATTGAAAATCTACCAAACAAAGAATGGTGGAAATTAGATGCCAATCTTACGGGCGGTGAGCTTTTCCACCTCATTCATGAACTGGATTTACTCTGTTGGTTATTAGGCAATATTGAGGCGGTCTTTGCTCAAGCGGCTAATCAAGCGCATCACGATACGCCAGACAGCCGTGATGTGTTGCAACTATTACTACGCTTTGAAAATGGCGTGTTAGGTTCGCTCGAAATGGGCACCGCTTATCGATTACACCAATGGGGCATTCAAATTCATGGTGAAAATGGTGTGATTGAAGTCAATTTCTTTACCTCAAGTGTCACATTTAATTATCTAGATGGAAAAATAGAACACGTTGATTTATTTGATGAATTTGAGGCTGATTTATCTTTACGCGAAAGTGCAAAAGGCACCCAGCAATATAATGTCACCCACGCACCTTGCCAACTTTGGTTAAGCCGAGCGGCTGAAATCGAAGTACAAAGCGTGGTGGAGCACTTAACGCAAGGAAAAACCAGCCCATTAAGTCTATGTTTAACTGAAGCCATCGAAGTTGCAGAAGCAGCGAAGCAATCCATGGTAACGGAAAAACAAATCTCAGTGAAAAAATAAGGAGTTTATTATGATGCGATATGGTGTTGTTGGCGTTGGCTATTTTGGTGCAGATTTAGCTCGTTTCATGAATGAATTTGATGATGCACAGATTACAATGGTATATGACCCTGAAAATGGTGAAACCATTGCTAAAGAATTACAATGCGTAGCGGCAAAATCACTTGAAGAATTGGTCACCTCACCTGATGTGGACTGCGTAATTGTCGCCACTCCAAACTACTTACACAAAGAACCGGTTATCCTGGCGGCGAAAAACAAAAAACATGTTTTCTGTGAAAAACCAATCGCCTTAAGTTATCAAGACTGTGACGACATGGTGCGTGCTTGCGAAGAAAATGGCGTCACCTTTATGGCTGGCCACGTGATGAACTTCTTTAACGGTGTTCACCATGCCAAAGAATTAATCAATCAAGGCGTGATCGGTAAAGTGCTTTACTGCCATACCGCACGTAACGGCTGGGAAGAACAACAACCAACCATTTCATGGAAAAAAATTCGTGAAAAATCTGGCGGTCACTTATATCATCACATTCACGAATTAGACTGCGTACAATTCATTATGGGGGGCATGCCAAAAACCGTCACCATGGCAGCAGCCAATGTTGCACACAAAGGCGAAAAATTTGGTGATGAAGACGATATGATTTTTGTCACCATGGAATATGATGATAATCGCTTCGCAGTTCTAGAATGGGGTTCCGCTTTCCGTTGGGGTGAGCATTATGTATTAATTCAAGGGGAAAAAGGCGCGATCAAACTTGATATGTACAATACCAAAGGTACCCTTCGTGTAGATGGAAAAGACACCTATTTCCTCATTCACGAAACTCAAGAAGAAGATGATGACCGTACCCGTATTTACAACAGCACAGAAATGGACGGTGCGATTCAATACGGTAAACCAGGTAAACGTACACCGCTATGGTTGAGCTCTATCATGAAAAAAGAAATGCGTTATTTAAATGACATTCTTCATGGTATGGAACCAACTGAAGAATTTGTAAAATTGCTCACCGGTGAAGCCGCTCGTGCCGCCATTGCCACAGCCGATGCATGCACCCGTTCTCGTTACGAAAACCGCAAAGTTGATTTATCAGAAATCATTGGTAAATAAAAATAACGTAAAAATTAACCGCACTTTGGTTACAAAATCAAAGTGCGGTTGTTTTTTAGCATGTTTTTAAGGCGTTTATGGCGATAATCGCTCTCTTTCCCATTTTCCATCATTGA
>CABQSN010000157.1:0-4247 GCA_902466845.1 uncultured Haemophilus sp. | reverse complement strand
AATTTTGGCATAGGGTGCAGCAGGAATGATGGCGACAGGGATTTCTTTTGGCATCGCTAAAATTTCTGCATCTTCTTTCGGATGATAGCCAATGTCATCAATTACAATAGCCAGTTTGCCTTGTGCAAAAGTAAATGCAGAGAAAAGTGCGGTTGAAAAAATGATCGTATTTTTGACCGCACTTTGAAAGAATGTCGCCATTATTTAATCCACCCAGCTGGATTTACAGGCACCCCTTTACGGCTGATACCAAAGTAAAGCGCCGGTTTTGAGAGTTCACCTGTATTCCCCACTTGTGCAATGGTTTGTCCCGCAGACACCAGCTGACCTTGTTTCACAAATACCGCTTGGTTGAAACCATACAAACTCAAGTCGCTATCGCCGTGTTTCACAATCACCATATAACCATAGCCGTTAAGATGACCCGCTAGAATAACACGACCACTTGCAATGGCTTTTACCGCAGTACCCATTGGTGCACCGATAACCATACCTTTCCAGCGCACTTCACCCGCTTGGATTGAACCAAAGGAATACAACGTCGGGCCGGAAACCGGGCGACTGTATTGACGAGCTGCCGTACCTAAACCACTGGTGCTATTAATCAACTGACGTTCTTGCTCTGTTGGTTGATAAGGTTTTGAGGTCCGTTTTTCTTCCTCTTGTTTTTTCTGAGCAAGGGCTTCACGCTCACGTTGTTCTTGTTGGCGAGCGGCTTGTTCAGCACGTTGAATTTCTTGGCGAAGGGCATTTTCGTTCGCTTTCAACGTTTCCAGCTTGTTCTGATCTTTCGTTAAGTTTTTGTTGAGTTCATTTAACGTAGATTGGCGTTCTTGTTGCGCTTTTTGTAATTCTTGTTGTTGTTTCTTTTGCGTAGAAAGTTGATCGCGATGATTTTTTTGTTGCCCTGAAATCGCTTCGCGTTGTTTCGCTAAATTCTCTTGTGTCGCTTTCAGATTGTTAATCATATCAATGCGAACTTGGTTTAAATGCTGATAATACACTTTCATGCGTTCCGCTTTTTTCGCATCTTCTGAAAGCATTCTTTCCAAGGTGGAAGGATTTACACCTGAGCGATAAATGGCATCTATTTGTTGTGCGAGCTTCGCTTTTTGCACGCGCTCTTGCTTTTCTAATTGCTTGATTTGCTTTTCGGTTTCCGCCATTTGCTTGCGGATTTCTTTTAAGCTTAATTCTGTTTCACGTAATTCACCGACAACGCTATTAATTTTGCTTTCTTGATCTTTAAGACTGGCTTGGAGTTTAGCTTGTGCGCGCTTTTGTTCTGCGATCTTCGATTCTTGTTGTTTAATTTGTTTTTGAATCTGGTTAAGATCGTTGCCTTGCGCTAAAGATGAAAAGCCAAGCAGACCGCAAGCAAAAAGTGCGGTCAGTTTTGATAAGATTTTTTTTCTACGATTGCTTTGCTGCATACATCTAAACTTGAGAGAAATTAAGGGACGAATAAAGCTTAAATACTAGCATTATTTTTGAGTGGCTAAAAGTTTACAGGCGATTTTTTGCGAAAGATCAGTAAATGCCGCCTTTTTACTTTTAAACATAACGATTTTTTGCTATAACAGAGCCATTCATTTTTTTATTAATACTTAGGAGATCCTTATGGAATTAGTATTCATTCGTCACGGTTTCAGTGAGTGGAACGCAAAAAATTTATTCACCGGTTGGCGTGATGTGAATTTAACCGAGCGCGGTGTAGAAGAAGCAAAAGCAGCGGGTAAAAAATTGTTAGAGAAAGGCTATGAATTTGATATCGCCTTCACCTCTGTTTTAACTCGTGCAATCAAAACCTGTAACATCGTGTTAGAAGAATCTCACCAATTATGGATTCCTCAAGTGAAAAACTGGCGTTTAAATGAGCGTCACTACGGTGCATTACAAGGCTTAGATAAAAAAGCAACCGCAGAACAATACGGTGACGAACAAGTTCATATCTGGCGTCGTTCTTATGACATTTCTCCTCCAGATTTAGATCCGAAAGATCCAAACTCTGCACATAACGACCGTCGTTATGCAAACATCCCATCTGATGTGGTACCAAACGCAGAAAACTTAAAATTAACCTTAGAACGTGCATTACCATTCTGGGAAGATCAAATTGCACCCGCAATGCTCTCTGGTAAACGTGTTTTAGTGGTGGCGCACGGTAACTCACTTCGTGCATTAGCAAAACACATCATCGGTATTTCTGATGCGGAAATCATGGATTTTGAAATCCCAACCGGTCAACCGTTAGTGTTAAAACTTGACGATAAATTAAACTACGTAGAACACTACTATCTTTAATTTATAAATGATTTCAAAGTGCGGTTAATTTTGACCGCACTTTTTGTTTAAGGAGAATAAAGGATGAAAAAATTACTCGCAGTGATTTTTGCCTTGTTACCTGCTTTGGCCTTTGCAGCATCGCCAAATCATACGGCAAAATCAACTCAAACTAAATCAGTGAAAACGGCAGTTAAAAAAGTGGAAGCCAAGAAAGCCACTACGCCTAAAACCGTAGCTAAAACAGCGAAAAAGAAAGCCGATGCCAAAAAAGCAGAAGCGAAAAAGCCAGCTAAAATTGTCGAAGCGAAAAAAGCGGTAACGAAAAAAGAAAAAATAAAAAATAAAACGACAAATAAAGCCGCTAAAGCAGAGCCGACAAAAACGAAAGGCAAACAGCCAGTAGAAAAAACTAAGCAAACTGCAGTAAAAGACAAAAAGACGGTAGCGAAAAGCAAACAAAGTGCCGTTAAAGAATCAGCTAAACCTGAAAAGGTGATTGCTAAAAAAACACCCGCGGTTAAAACTGAAGTGAAGAAAGTAGAACCAAAAGCCGTTGAAAAAGTGACTGAAAAGAAAGTAGATGCTGTCGCACAAAAAACAGCGAGTATGGTGACAAAATCCGTCGTCGTACCAAGATGTAATGATTCAAAAGTTTTTGCGGTATTATCTGATGCCTTCAAAAAACAAGGTGCTGCGACTAACACCCAAATGACAGTGAAACAAATCACGCAAGCCCGTGAAACGCAATCTTATCCACAACAAGGCATTCGCAGCTGTAATGCAATAGTGGAAACCAACGGCGTTAAATATGTTACCGATTACAGCATTATCTTGAATGATAAAGGCTTCTTCGTGCAAGTTGAAAACGCACAACCCGCTCAACGTTTCTAATCTTAATGTGCGTTGTTCAAATGAAGTTGTTTGAATAACGCACGCATTTCTTCTTCATTCAAACAGCGATATTCACCATTACTTAGTCCATCAAGTGTCAAATGGCTCATTTGATAACGGATAAGTCGTAATGTAGGAAAGCCGATATGTGCGGTCATTCGACGCACTTGTCGATTACGCCCTTCACTAATTTTAATTTCCAACCAGCTCGTTGGAATACTTTGACGTTCACGAATAGGTGGATTGCGAGGCCAGAGAAAATCCGGTTCTGAAATCAACCGCACTTTTGCCGGCTTCGTCATCCCATCTTTCAATTCAACACCTTGACGAAGCTTGTCTAAGTCAGACTCCTCAGGAATCCCTTCCACTTGCACAAAATACGTTTTTTCGGTTTTAAACTTTGGATTTGCCAAACGATGTTGCACTTCGCCATTATTCGTTAAAATCAGCAGCCCTTCACTATCACGATCCAATCGTCCTGCCGCGTACACATTAGGAATAGCAATAAAATCTTTTAACGTAGCTCGGCCATTTTCATCGGTGAATTGTGTCAGTACATCAAAAGGTTTGTTAAATAAAACAACGATTGTTTGTTCTAATGTAAGTGGCTTTGTTTTTGGCTTAAATGAACGAGTGGATTTTGCCGTTCGTTTGGTTGTAAATGAGCGAGAAGGGAAAGATTTCGACATATTATTTATTCAGTAAAAAGAGAAAAAGGGCGGATTTTACTCCGCCCTTTTATATTACCATTGATAACGATAAACCGCTTGAATTGCATAAGGTTTGTCGAAGTTTTTACCGTCAGCGCGACTTACTTCTAAACCAAAACGATGATTTGCAAATCCAGCATTTAAACCGACCGCACTTTCAAAACGTCCACGGCTGCTTGCGACATCAAGTGCACTGTTTGTGTAATGAATTTTGCTGCTACGGTTTTTGCTAGTAATCGCATTGATTTCTGCATAAGGCTGTAAATTCCAACCATTACTTAATGCAAAGCCTTTGGCTACACGTAAACCAATTCGAGAATAAACAGAAGATAAGCTATCTTCATTCTCTTGTGATGAAAT
>CABQSN010000156.1:0-4261 GCA_902466845.1 uncultured Haemophilus sp. | reverse complement strand
CACATTATGTCGTAGATTATGATGCGATTTTTGCTGAATCAGGTGGACAGTTGAAGGACTATTGGGAATTACCTTTAGAAATAGATAGAAATCTTGATGGTGTACCGAGTAAAAAGCGCTCCATGTATCGCAAGCGTTATGCGATGTTAGATGATTTGTCTAAAGTAATCGAAGAAAAGTTAGAATTGTAAAAGTGAAAAGTGCGGTGAATTTTTTGCTTGTTTCAATGCAATTTGTAATGCTTGTTGTAATGCCTCAATCCACCAATTTGGTTGTTGTTCACGTCTTCCATTGGATTGTGTAATTAATTCATGTTTTGCGTAACCAACTCCAATCACTTTTTTTTGGACAGAATCAAGCACTATCGCCTTTGTTCCTTGTGTGCCACAATCAATTCCTATATACATAATGTCTCCTAAAATAAAAAAGTGCGGTGGAATACAACCGCACTTTTGCTTCATTTTTAGCTATAAATAACTTGGTTTACCAAATTTTCCAAATATTCTTGCTGACCTGAAACTGGTTTTGGCGCTAAATCTTTTTGTTGGACAAGTTGCGCAAGTGTTTCAAGTGAAGTTTTACCTTGCAAAATATGCAGGCCAAGTTCACTATTCCAACCTGCATAGCGTTCATTAACAATTTTTTGTAAGGTTTCCTCTTGTAACATTTTTGCTGCACGTTTTAAGGATAATGCCAATACATCAATTGCACCGATATGAGCGTAAAATAAATCATAAGGATCAATACTTTGTCGGCGAATTTTCGCATCAAAATTAAAACCTCCAGTAGTAAAACCACCATGTTTTAAAATTTCATACATAACTAGCGTGTTTTCTTCAACACTATTTGGGAATTGGTCGGTATCCCAGCCTAATTGTGGATCGCCACGATTAGCGTCAATTGAGCCAAAAATATCTAATGCACAAGCTGTTGCAATTTCATGTTGAAAGGTATGGCCAGCAAGCGTCGCGTGGTTAGCTTCAATATTAACTTTAATTTCTTTTTCTAAACCAAATTGTTTTAGGAAACCATACACTGTTGCCACATCATAATCATATTGATGTTTAGTTGGTTCTTGCGGTTTTGGCTCAATTAATAATGTACCTTTAAACCCAATTTTATGCTTATGTTCTACCACCATTTGCATAAAACGACCAATTTGTTCACGTTCACGTTTCAAATCGGTATTCAATAAAGTTTCATATCCCTCACGTCCACCCCATAATACGTAATTTTCTCCACCTAAACGTTGAGTGGCATTCATTGCATTAAACACTTGTGTTGCAGCCCAAGCAAAAACCTCAGGATTAGGATTGGTTGCTGCACCAGACATATAACGAGGATTAGTAAAACAATTTGCAGTTCCCCATAAGAGTTTTACACCCGTTTCTACTTGTTTGCGTTCTAAAATATCAACAATATGATGAAAATTTTGTACATATTCCCGCACTGAATTACCTTCAGGTGCAATATCGACATCATGAAAACAATAATAAGGCACGCCTAACTTATTCAAAAACTCAAAAGCAATATCGGCTTTTTGTTCTGCGCCAGCAAGCAAATTTGGATTTTTCTGCCAACTTCGTTCCAAAGAACCTAGCCCAAACATATCATTCCCATTCCAGCAAAAGGTATGCCAATAACACACAGCTAAGCGTAAATGTTCAGCCATAGTTTTACCTAAAATTACTCGATTAGCATCATAATGTTTGAAAGCAAAAGGATTTGTGGATTTTTCTCCCTCAAAGGAGATTTTTTCAATTTTATCGAAATAGGTTGTCATAACATTTTCCTCTCTAGGTGATGAAATTTTTCGTATTTTTGTGAAAAACTAGCTTTTCATCAATTATGTTATTTAATTTTTCTATGTTGATTATTTGCAACTGTGGAGTGGATCACAGTTGTGAAAAAACGTAATAATGGAGAAAGATTTTATAATTGAAAGCCTTTTTTAAAGTGTGAAAACTAACAACTTGAGCAATAACTAGTCCTTCACTTAACTATTGAGGTATCAATATGAAAATCAAATTAGCTTTACTTACCCTTGTTGGTGCATTAACTGTATTTAGTAGTTCTGCCCATTCCAAAGATCTTAAAATTGGTTTATCCATTGATGATTTACGTTTAGAAAGATGGCAAAAAGATCGAGATATTTTCGTAAACAAAGCAGAATCAATGGGGGCAAAAGTATTTGTCCAATCTGCGAATGGTGATGATTCAGCACAAATTTCTCAAATCGAAAATATGATCAATAAAAATATTGATGTATTAGTAATTATTCCTCATAACGGTGAAGTATTAAGTAACGTTATTTCTGAAGCTAAAAAGGAAGGAATAAAAGTATTAGCGTATGACCGTTTAATCAATAATGCAGATTTAGATTTTTATGTTTCCTTTGATAATGAAAAAGTAGGTGAACTACAAGCTAAAAGTATTGTGGCTGTAAAACCAGAAGGTAATTATTTTTTAATGGGAGGCTCTCCTGTAGATAATAATGCGAAATTATTTAGAAAAGGGCAAATGAAAGTATTAGATCCTTTAATTGCCAGTGGGAAAATTAAGGTTGTAGGAGATCAATGGGTTGATTCTTGGTTAGCTGAAAAAGCGTTACAAATTATGGAAAACGCATTAACAGCTAATAAAAATAATGTGGATGCTGTTGTTGCATCTAACGATGCTACTGCTGGAGGTGCGATTCAGGCCCTTAGCGCACAAGGCTTATCTGGGAAAGTCGCAATTTCTGGGCAAGATGCAGATTTAGCTGCAATTAAACGTATTGTCAATGGCTCGCAAACTATGACTGTTTATAAACCAATTACGAAACTTGCAAATAAAGCGGCAGAAATTGCGGTTGAATTAGGTAAGAATGAAAAAGTAGAAGCTAATGCAGAACTGAATAATGGCTTAAAAAATGTTCCTGCGTATTTACTTGATCCTATCGCTGTTGATAAACGTAATATTAATGAAACTGTAATTAAAGATGGTTTTCATACTAAGGAAAGCATTTATCACTAACTTTAAGAGGGAAGAGATAACTCTTCCCTTACCTCTTAGGGAGTTACGATATGGCATTGTTGGAAATGAAACATATCACAAAAAAATTTGGTGATGTGACCGCACTTCATAATATATCTATTGAATTAGAAGCGGGGGAAATTTTATCTTTATGTGGTGAAAATGGATCTGGAAAATCTACATTAATGAAAATACTTTGCGGTATTTATCCTTGTGGAGATTACAGCGGTGATATTTACTTTTCAGAAAGTGAACTAAAAGCAAGTAATATCAGAGATACTGAAGAAAAAGGCATTTCAATTATTCATCAAGAACTTACTCTCGTAAAGAATATGTCTGTATTGGAGAATGTTTTTTTGGGTAACGAAATAACTCATAAAGGTTTGACAGCAGATAATGAAATGTACTTACGTTGCAAAAATTTATTACAGCAGGTGCAATTAGATGTTGATCCCAATACACGAGTAGGAGAATTAGGTTTAGGGCAACAGCAATTAGTTGAAATAGCTAAGGCTTTGAATAAACAAGTAAGACTTCTTATCTTAGATGAACCAACGGCTTCACTTACCGAAAAAGAAACGGAAATTTTGTTAAATCTTATTAAGGATCTTAAAGCACACAATATCGCTTGTATCTATATTTCCCATAAACTAAATGAAGTTAAAGCGATCTCTGACAAAATTTGCGTCATTCGTGATGGTGAACATATTGGTACGAAAGACGCTTCAACAATGACAGAAGATGACATTATCACCATGATGGTAGGTCGGGAAATTACTTCACTTTATCCACATGAACCTCATGAAATCAAAGATGAAATTTTACGAGTAGAAAATCTTTCTGCTTGGCATCCAATCAATACACATATTAAGCGTGTTGATAACGTAAGTTTTAGTCTTCATGAGGGGGAAATTTTAGGTGTTGCAGGTTTAGTTGGTTCAGGTCGTACAGACATGGTGCAATGCTTATTTGGGTCTTATGAAGGTAAGTTTGAAGGAAATATTTTTATCAATCAAAAACAAGTAAATATCAAAAATTGTGCCCAAGCGATTGAACATAAAATTGTGATGGTTCCTGAAGATCGGAAGAAACACGGCATTGTTTCTATTATGGGCGTTGGAAAAAACATTACGCTTTCTTCTTTGAAATCTTATTGTTTCGGAAAAATGGTAGTTAATGAAGCAAAAGAAGAGCAAATAATTGGCTCAGCCATCAAACGACTAAAGGTGAAAACTTTTTCACCAGA
>CABQSN010000155.1:0-4268 GCA_902466845.1 uncultured Haemophilus sp. | reverse complement strand
TGTGCCTTTATCTTGCTGAATCATCGCAAAAAGTGCGGTGAGTTCTTGATGAATTTCGTTAAATGGTCGTGCAGAAAATTGTTGATAACGTTCAAAAGATACTTTGTCACCACAAATTCTACGTTCAAACTTTGAACGAGTATTTTCTGTGAGATTATCTAACGTACCTTTAAAAATAGCATAGGGAATACCAAAGCTATCATCACAAGGTAAACCTGTACCATTCACTGCTGTTGCTGATTGTAAGGTGATTCCTTGTAATACTCGCTCTGCCACCCAAACACCCATTGACCATGCCACTACACGAATTTGCTGATAGGCAGAAAAATCAAAATCTAACGTCAAATCTTGATAATCGTAGCAAATTAATAAATCATGATCTGTTGGCAAAATCAAATGAGCCACAGCATCAAGAGGTGTCCCCCAGCCAGCAAAATAAACTATTAAATGCTCACCTTGATGATCATAAAATTTCGTTTTCACATTATTTCCTTATAAGCATGCCACAAACTGTTTTACTTCATCCATTGTCATATCTGCCGTCAAAGACAATCGTATTCTAGATGTACCTTTTGGTACGGTTGGTGGTCTAATCGGCAAGCAATAATAACCTTGCTCTTGCAGATCTTTCGCCTTGGCAAGGGTTGCTTCGTTCTCACCTAAAATATAGGGAACGATGCAAGTTTGGCTTGGCATTATTTGCGTTCTATGCTCCACTTCTTGGCGTAAAAATGCACTTAACTGCTCAAGATGCGTTCTTTCTTTTGAAAGTTGTGGTAATCGTTCAAAAATAAAATGAGTCCACGCCACATTAAATGGCGGGAGTGCGGTTGAAAAAATCAATGGACGCATTTGATTAATCAAACATTCTTTTAATATTTGATCACAGACGACATAAGCGCCCATTGAAGCTAAGGCTTTACCAAAAGTGCCAACCAATAAATCTATATCAGCTATCACATTAGCTCGTTCGGCAATACCTAATCCGTTTTTACCGTAAACACCTATTGCATGGGCTTCATCCACATAAAGATAAGTATTGGGAAACTGTTTTTTTAATTGAACAAGATACTTCAAATCAGCCACATCACCGTCCATACTAAAAACGGACTCTGTCACAATAAAAGTGCGGTCAAATTTTCCGGCATTTTTTTCGAGCAGATTCTTTAGATGTTCATAATCATTATGACGATAACGAAAGAACGCACATTGGCTTAAACGAATACCATCAATCATACTGGCATGCACTAATTTATCTGCCAAAATTAAACTTTTTGTTGTCGTCAACGCTGGTAAAATACCAAGATTGGCGTGATAGCCACTGTTAAATAATAAAGCACTTTCTCGTTGGAAACGTTGAGCAATAAGCTGCTCAAGATCGGTATAAACAGGAAAATTTCCCGTTAATAAACGAGACGAAGAACTGGTAAAAGAAGGAAAATTATCGCCATATTGCTGTAAAAAAGACTGGCGCAAATTTTCATTTGATGCCAAACCTAAATAATCGTTAGATGACATATTCAACATTTTGCGATTTTCTCGCGTAATATATCGTCCTTGATGAACTAAGTCTGGAATTGAACGATATTGATTTTGTGCGCTAAGCTGTTCCAGTTGCTGTTTGAAAGCATCCATTTTTTATCCTAATGTTCATATTCCTGAGTTAAAGCCAGAATCATGCCTTCCGTTAATTTCTGAAGTTCATCATCTTTAATCACAAATGGAGGCATCACATAAACCAATTTTCCGAAAGGTCGAATCCAAACACCTTGTTCCACAAAACGTGGGACTAAAGTTTTCATATTTACCGCACTTTTCATTTCAACCACCCCAATCGCCCCTAATACACGAACTTCTTTGACGTAATCTTTTTCAGCTAAAGGCGAAAGCTGTTGTTTTAAGGAAGACTCAATTCGCTGAATATTTTGCAGCCAAGGGCTTTCCAATAATAAACGGATAGATTCTGCCGCAATTGCACAGGCCAACGGGTTTGCCATAAAAGTGGGTCCGTGCATAAAGCATTTAGCCTCGCCGCTACAAATAATTTGCGCAATTTCAGTGGTCGTAATGGTTGCAGATAAAGTTAAATAACCACCTGTTAAGGCTTTACCGATACACATAATATCTGGCGAAATTCCAGCATGCTCGGCAGCAAATAATTTCCCTGTACGGCCAAAACCCGTGGCAATTTCATCAAAAATTAGCAATACACCATATTGTTTACAAAGCGCTTGCGCTTTCACTAAATAAGTTGGCGAATAAAAATACATACCGCCCGCACCTTGCACGACAGGCTCTAAAATAAGTGCGGCGATTTCGCTACCTTTTTTCTTAAGTAAATCAGCTAAAGGTTCAATCGCACCATCATTCCAAGATTCATTAAATGGAATATTGGGTTGAGGAAGAAAATATTGTATGGGCAGACTATGATGAAATAAATGATGCATCCCTGTGGTTGGATCACACACCGACATCGCATTCCAAGTATCACCATGATAACCAGAACGGATGGTGGCGAATTTTTGTCGTTGTACTTCCCCTTTAGCGTGCTGGTATTGAATAGCCATTTTCATCGCTACTTCCACAGCAACAGAACCACTATCAGCAAAAAAGATCTTATCTAATCCATTTGGCAAAATTTTTACCAATAATTGAGCTAATTCCACCGCAGGTTCGTGGGTAAATCCTCCAAACATAATATGGCTCATTTTTGCCAACTGATTCTGTGCAGCCGCATTTAAACGAGGGTGATTATAACCATGTAACGCCGCCCACCAAGAAGACATGCCATCAATCAAACGACGACCATCTTTTAAGGTTATCATCACGCCATCTGCACGTTCTACCGCATAAAGCGGCATATCAGAAGAAACTGAAGAATAAGGATGCCAAATATGTTGTGTATCAAAAGCTAAAAGTGATTGTTCATCCATCATTCATTTACCATTAAAAACCTATTCGTATCGCAAGGCAGCGGCAGGTTCTACTTTCGCAGCTCGATAAGCGGGATAAAGGGTAGAAAGTAAAGAAAGCAACAAGGAAAATCCAATGACAAAAATCATTTGAACAAAGGATAATTCTGTCGGTAAAAAAACACCCTGTGGATTTACCGCATTTACAATGTCTGTTAAGTTCAAGGTGACTAAAACACCTAAAATAGCACCGAGCAATGTGCCAACAAATCCCACCAGTAATCCTTGATAAATAAATACTGAACGCACTTGGGATTTTGTTAAGCCCTGAGTTTGCAAGATAGCAATTTCCCCTTGTTTATCCACCACCATTAAACTTAATGAGGTCACGATATTGGAAATCGCCACAACAATAATTAAGCTAATCAACAAGCCCATCATATTTTTTTCCATACGAACTGCTTGGAAAAACTCCCCTTTTTGGACACGCCAATCGCTGATATGACTCTCTTTAAAATAACTTGGCAATTCTGTGATTTGGAAAGGATCATCTAGGAATAAACGATAGCCTTGTGCCTCACCTGGCTGAATACGCATTAGGCGACCAATATCGGCTAAATTAGCAAAAACTTCATAACCTGATGCTTCGCCATAATCATAGTAAATTTCACTCACAGTAAATAAACGCTGCATTGGCACACGACCAAATGGCGTATATTGGCTATTTTCAGTAATCATTAAGCGAACTTTATCGCCCACCGCTAAGCCTAATTTTTGCGCCAAATTATCGCCAATGATCAACTTAAACTCACCTTGCGGTAAAAGTTGATTAAATTGGCTAAGATCGAAACCCTCCAGTAAAGGATCATCTGAAAAAGACTGAATGCCAATTACTTGTCCGGCACTCACGCCTTTTGCTGTTTGAAACACAACATTTGTCGTATTAATTGGCACGGCTTTTTGCACAAAGTGCGGTGTATTTTCAAGCGGTTTTTCTGCTGAAATAGGCGCTTCTTGGCTCACAATCGCATGTGGAATTGTCGAAAGCACCTGTTGTTTTTGATAGCCTTCTAATCCATTCATGACAGAAAGCACAATAATCAACGCCATTACACCTAATACGATGCCAAAGCTTGCCAAATTAGCAACAAGTCGCCCAAAACGATCAGCGCTTTTAGCGCGCCAATATCGCAGAGCGACGTATAAAGAAATAGGTAAATTCATTATTTTTGATTTAATTGTTGAACGAAATCTTCGATATTTTGCGTCACTTTTTTCGTTAGCGTGGTTACCGCACTATCACTCGCCCAAGCAATATGAGGTGTGATAATTAAATTCGGCATCGTTTTCGCTAAT
>CABQSN010000154.1:0-4292 GCA_902466845.1 uncultured Haemophilus sp. | reverse complement strand
GCACTTTAGGCAACAACAAGGTTTCAAACGGCCATACCGCCCAATAAGGCACCACAGCAACCCAATGCTCAGTTTCCACCACAATACGTTCTTTTTTCTCTAATTCTTTTTGAACGTAATCCACTAAAAGTACAGAACCGTGTTTTTCATAATAATTTCGTTGAGCAACATCTTCACGCGCGACTTCATTCGGTAAAAAGCTGTTTGCCCAGATTTGTCCATGCGGATGAGGATTGGAGCATCCCATTGCCGCACCTTTGTTTTCGAAAATCTGTACCCACTGATATTTTTGCCCCAGTTCACGCAATTGCGCTTGCCACACTTTAATCACTTCTTCAATTTCAAGTGCGGTCAATAACGGCAATGTTTTACTGTGATCTGGCGAAAAACAAATAACTCGACTTTCACCACGAGCTTGGCTCATTTGGAAAAGAGGATCCGCTGATTGCTCTGGCGCGGGTGTATCTTCTAATAAAGCCGAGAAATCATTTTTGAATACATAAGGTTTATGGTAATCCGGATTAGGTTCGCCAGTGATACGTTTATTACGCGGGCAAAGATAACAATTTGGATCGTGGCTTGGCTTTTGTTCCTCACTCACTTTTTCTTGTTGCCCCTGCCATGGACGTTTAGCACGATGTGGCGAGACTAAAACCCATTGGTCAATTAACGGATTATAACGACGATGTGGATGATCTGTCGGTTCAAATACGGTTTCGCTCATATTTTTGCTCCAAAATGTAAACGATTACAAAAAATTTTCTCATAAGATAACAAATTAAAAAAAATAAACCGTGATCATTATCACAAAATCAGGAAATAAGCCGCTCATCCAATCACTTTTTTGTGACGAATGTAGCATTTTTGAAAGTAACCGCTTTCAATTTTATTCAAATTTACTATGATAATTGCTATGAAAAAATGAATGAGAGCCCTGTTATGCCTACAATTCGAGATGTTGCTGAATTAGCTTGCGTGTCGGTTGCTACTGTTTCCCGGGTGATTAATCACTCTCCATCCGTGAGTGAAAAAACCCGTTATTCGGTACAACGTGCAATGGAAGTCTTAAATTATCAACCCAATGCAAACGCACAAGCTCTGGCGGTACAAAATACTGATACCATTGGCGTGGTGGTTACTGATGTAACGGATCCGTTCTTTGCTATCTTGGTTAAATCGGTCGATAAAGTCGCTGAAGAGCATCAAAAAACGATTTTGATCGGCATTGGATACCATCATGCAGAAAAAGAGCGTGAAGCCATTGATACCTTGCTACGCAAGCGTTGTAGCTGTTTGGTCGTTCATTCCAAAGCCCTTTCTGACGAAGAGTTACAGCATTATTTAGAAAATGTACCCGGTATGGTGGTAATTAACCGCGTGATTGCGGGTTATGAAAATCGTTGCGTCAGTCTTGATAACCGCCAAGGTACCTATCTCGCGACTGAAATGCTGATTCGTTATGGTCATAAGCACATCGCCTATATTGGTTCCAACCACGGTATTTTAGATGAAACTGAGCGCAAGGAAGGCTACTTAGAGGCCTTAGAAGCACATAACTTCCCCATTGTAGAACAAGCCATTGTGCATAATTCTCCAGATTTTGAAGGCGGTGAAAAGGCAATGATTGATTTATTGAGCTACAACTCCAACCTAACAGCGGTGGTCGCCTATAACGATACGATGGCAGCGGGTGCAATTTCCGTTTTAAATGAAAACAATATCAAAGTCCCGAAACAATTTTCCATTGTGGGATTTGATGATATGCCAATTGCGCGATATTTAATCCCAAAACTCACTACAATTAGATATCCAATTGATTTAATGGCAAATTATGCAGCAAAACTGGCATTAAGTTTAGTCGATTCATCTATTGTCACACCTACTGTTGTCCAATTTAATCCAACATTGGTGAGACGTTTTTCCGTAGAAAATGCAATAAAACCGTGATGGAGATCACAAATTTAAACATTGCTATGTAATCGTTTTCATTTATGTGAGTTTGATCACAGATTAACAGTTTTGATTTCGTTATGATGGATTCAGTTGCAATAGATGTACGCAACATTCCTCTATTTGGTATATAAAAAATCAACAATAAAATCACTTTCTCTGATAGGAGCGTTTTTATGAAAAAAACAGCAGTATTAAGTGCGGTCGCTTTAGCAATCGGTTTAGGTTCAGCAACTTCAGGTTTCGCAGCCGATAACCGCATTGGTGTTACCATTTATAAATATGATGACAACTTCATGTCATTAATGCGTAAAGAAATCGATAAAGAAGCGAAAGCGCTTGGCGGCATTGAGTTATTAATGAATGACTCTCAAAATGCACAATCTATTCAAAACGACCAAGTAGATGGTTTGCTTTCTAAAGGTGTAAAAGCCCTAGCCATTAACTTAGTAGACCCAGCAGCAGCTTCAACTGTTATCAAGAAAGCTAAACAAGATGACATTCCTGTTGTTTTCTTCAATAAAGACCCAGGTGCAAAAGCAATTGGTAGCTACGATCACGCTTACTATGTTGGTACAGACCCGAAAGAATCTGGTTTAATCCAAGGTGACTTAATTGCGAAACAATGGAAAGCAATGCCAGCCTTAGACTTAAACAAAGACGGTAAAATCCAATATGTATTATTAAAAGGTGAACCGGGTCACCCAGATGCTGAAGCACGTACTAAATATGTGATTGAGCAATTAAATGCTAAAGGTATTCCAACCGAGCAATTATTTATTGATACCGGTATGTGGGATGCAGCAATGGCTAAAGATAAAGTGGATGCATGGTTATCTAGCTCTAAAGCTAACGAAATTGAAATGATTATTTCAAACAATGACGGTATGGCGTTAGGTGCATTAGAAGCAACCAAAGCACACGGTAAAAAATTACCAATCTTTGGTGTGGATGCATTACCAGAAGTACTTCAATTAATTAAGAAAGGCGAAATTGCTGGTACTGTGTTAAACGATGGTGTTAACCAAGGTAAAGCAGTTGTTCAACTTTCTGCAAACCTTGCTAACGGTAAAGCAGCAACAGAAGGTACACAATGGAAATTAGAAAACCGTGTGGTACGTATCCCTTATGTTGGTGTAGATAAAGATAACCTAAGTGAATTCTTAAAATAAGAAAATCTATTGCTTTTCTTTAATTTTAGGGGGAAAGGAAACCCAAATTCCCTTTCCCCCTTTTTGATGAGGTTGGATATGACAACTCAAACCCAAGACAGTGATGTACTACTGACGATGACGGATGTCAGTAAGTCTTTCCCCGGTGTAAAAGCCCTTGATCACGCCAATCTAACAGTTCGTTCTCACTCTGTTCACGCCTTGATGGGCGAAAACGGAGCGGGTAAATCTACATTATTAAAATGCCTCTTCGGAATTTATGCAAAAGACGAAGGTGAAATTTTATTCTTAGGCAAACCTGTTGATTTTAAAACATCAAAAGAAGCCCTTGAAAATGGGATTTCAATGGTTCACCAAGAACTTAACTTGGTGCGTCAAACCAGTGTAATGGATAACTTATGGTTGGGTCGCTACCCACTTAAAGGTCCTTTTGTGGATCACGCCAAAATGTATCGTGATACCAAAGCGATTTTCGATGAATTGGATATTGATGTTGATCCAAAAGAAAAAGTGGCCAAACTTTCCGTTTCACAAATGCAGATGATCGAAATTGCGAAAGCGTTCTCTTATAACGCTAAAATCGTAATTATGGATGAGCCAACATCCTCACTTTCAGAAAAAGAAGTGGAACATCTTTTCAAAATTATTCAAAAATTAAAAGATCGCGGTTGTGGCATTATCTATATTTCACACAAAATGGATGAAATCTTCAAAATTTGTGATGAAATCACCATTCTTCGTGATGGTAAATGGATCAATACCGTTCAAGTTAAAGGCACCACCATGGAAGAAATTGTTTCAATGATGGTTGGCCGTGAATTAACACAACGTTTCCCTGAAAAAACTAACGTACCAAAAGAAGTCACGCTTGAAGTGGAACATTTAACTGCGGTGAACCAACCTTCTATTCAAGATGTTTCCTTTAATTTACGCAAAGGTGAAATTTTAGGTATTGCAGGTCTTGTTGGTGCAAAACGAACCGATATTGTGGAAGCCATTTTTGGTGTACGCGAATTAAAAGAAGGGACGATCAAGCTCAACGGAAAAATCGTGAAAAATCATACCGCACTTGAGGCGATTAACCACGGTTTTGCTTTGGTGACTGAAGAACGTCGTTCAACCGGGATTTATTCAAACCTAAGTATTGAATTTAACTCTTTGATTTCAAAT
>CABQSN010000153.1:0-4295 GCA_902466845.1 uncultured Haemophilus sp. | reverse complement strand
TTAATTTGATTACCAGCAATGGTGGCAATAACCAACGGCTGGCATAATAGCTACAGGATATCGAGAATATCCACTCATTTTTGGATGATGATCACTTGCATTCATTTCATTAGGAATGCTGTCCCTTTGTGCAACTCTCGCTTTTTCTCGAGCAGTAACAGTGTTACCACTTATTACTCGAGTATTATAATCCTGCACCACATTCATATCATACACTGCTGCTCCATTACCAATGCTAGAAGCTTCTTGAGGTGCGGTACAAGCTGTCAAAACAGCTAATGCCGCAATAGAGATTAATTTTTTCATAAATTTTACCTTTTATTACAAACCTCTTTATTAAGTGTTTCTCTGCCTTCTTTAATCCGCTCATTAGCTTTTTTTCTAACGTTTAGATCTTCATTTTTTTCAATGTATTTTGCAACATTGGCATTCTTTATTGCATAAACAGGAACATACTGTGAATTTTTGGTTTCACCTTTTTTATAAATTGTCGTTCCTAAAACGCTGCCATAATATTCACTTGCATCATTAGGCTTAATATAATAGCTGCTTGAGTTTGTTACATCTACGCCATCATCACTCTTAAACCCTCTACAGATCCCGGCTGGTGAAAGAAAAGTTGTTTTTGAAGAAGCACTCTCGTTAAATTTATATACTTCAAACTCAACACTATTGGCCAACTCTGCCATATCTTTTTCAGATGTAGGATCTAAACTTCTCTTCGCCTTTCCATCAATATATTTTACCGTCTCTGTTACGTTGCTCTCAGAAATATTCACAGTGACATGATTTTCAGGAGTTGTCATTTGGGTTGCATATACAACACTACTACCTTCGGCTAAAACAACTGATGATGCTAAAACACAAAAAGAGTAAATCCCAATTTTTTTCTTAATATGACTCATAATAATTTGATTTTCTACGTTAATAATTATTTTCGTATAATTCAATAGGTAAATAATCTGGGTCTCGGAAGAAAGTGTACTTCATTCCTGTTAATTCATCAACTCTAATTGGTTCACAATCAATGCTATTTTCCAAAAGATAAGCGACATATTCATCAATATTTTCGACTTTAAATGCTAAATGTCGCAAACCACAAGCTTCGGGGTTGGTTACTCTTTCAGGCGGATTTGGGAAAGAAAATAGCTCTATTTGACTCCCATCAGGAAAACTTAAATCTAATTTATAACTATCTCGTTCTGCCCGATAAGTTTCATTTAGCTGTTTTGCGCCTAAAATTTCCATATAAAAATGCTTCGAACGTGCATAGTTCGAAGCAATAATCGCAATATGGTGAAAACCTAATAATTGGGATTTCATTATTTCTCCGGTGTGACACTTTTTGCTTTTTCTTCTTCCTGTAAAGCAAGTGCATCACGTGCAGCACGAATACTCTTCTCAAGCATTGGCACGCGAGGATCATCTGGTTCCAATAAACGTAACATCATTGCCCAGGTTACTGCTGCCATTTTATAATCCTCACCTTCAAAATAACTGAAAGCCAGTAAACTTAAGGCTTCAGGATTAGAATGATCTTGACGAATAATCTCACGTAAAAGCTGATTACCTTTCAGTTTATCCGTTTGATCTTCAGAAGACATTAACATACGCGCATAAGAAAGCTTATAATCTAAATTATCCGGCTCAAGTTTATTCGCTTGTTGGTAACTATCAAAGGCTAATTTTCCATTACCTAAATTCATCCCTACCTGACCGAGCAACCACCATTTTTTAGCATCCTTTGGAGTTTTTTGTAAATCCAAACGAAGTGCGGTCGAAAATTGCTGCATTTCTGCATCCGTCATTGGGTTTGTGTCTTCTTCTTTTATTCGTTCAAAGAAGTAAGGTAATTTTGCCAATGTTTTTTCCATCATATCCTCGGCTTTCCAAGAACCTAGAGGGAAATAAGTTCCACCAGCAATAATGGCTAAGCCTAATAAACCAGAAACAAACCACAACTTACCATAAGTTTGGGCATTTTTATCGATGGTTTGGGTCTCTTGTTGAGGAATATCTTCTAATAATGTCTTTTGTAGCTCTTGCTTTAGCTGTTCAATATTCTCGACTAAGCCTTGCTGATTGTCTTGCTCTATCTCTTTTAAGCGAGAAAAATACAGGGCTTTATTTAACTCATCACGTTTTTTATCTTCTTTTGCTTTAACAGAACGCAACAAGGGATAAAAACAAATCAATGCCACAACTAAAGTGAGCACAATAATACTTAATGCAAAATTCATTATTTATCCTTTTCTTTGAGTAAAGCCGATAAACGTGCATTCTCTTCATCATCTAAAATCGCGTCAGAATTGACCGCACTTGGGCTTTTTGATTTACGTTTAAATATAAATAAAATGCCAATCAACACTAACAAAATTGGGGCAATCCATAATACGATTGTCGACGTCGTCATTGGTGGATCATAAGTCACAAAATTGCCATAACGTTGAATCATATAATCCACCACTTCATTTCGATTTTTGCCTTCTTGCAACAATTCAAACACTTTGCCACGCATATCTACAGCAATAGTTGCATTCGAATCTGCAATATTGTTATTTTGACATTGAGGACAACGAAGCTCTTGCGTTAATTGATGATAATCTTTTTCTTGCTCCGGTGAAGCAAAATTCAATGCATCAATAGAAGCTGTCGCAGAGACGCTCATAAAAAGTGCGGTTAAAAAAATCCATGATTTTTTCATTATGGTTTCTCCGCGAGTTTGTCATAAATCGGTTTCAAAGTTTCATTCCAAACGCGTTCATTCACATCACCCGCTAAGCGATAATGAATCACGCCTTTACCATCTACAATGAATGTTTCCGGCGCGCCATAAACGCCTAAATCTAATGCAAAAGAACCTTTTTCATCTTTAAGCACTAGACTATAAGGATTGCCTAAATCTTTTAGCCATTTTACAGCTTTTGGTGATTCATCTTTATAGTCGATACCAATGATTGTTACGCCTTGTTTAGCCAATTGATTCAAGTATTGATGCTCTGCATAACAAGTTGGACACCAAGTTGCCCACACATTTAATAGAATCGGTTTGCCTTGTTGGAAAATTTCATTACCGTAGGTTTTATTTTCCAATAAATCTGTTAATGTTTTCTGTGGCACAGGTTTTCCCACAAGCGCAGATTCTAACGCTTTTGGATCATCACCTTGCGCATTGCGTCCTAACTGAACTAAAAAAGCTGCCGCCACGGCAAGAAAAACAATAAGTGGGATAAGTAGTTTTTTATTCATAACACTATCAATTTCACATCTATTTCTAGGGGCATACGCCCCTTATTACAATTAAGACTGTTTAACTAATCGACTAAAACGATAACGACGGTCAAACATACAGAGCAAGCCACCTAATGCCATAAACAATCCGCCAATCCAAATCCAACGGATAAAAGGTTTATAGTAAAGGCGTAGCGCCCATGAGTTATCATCTATCTTTTCGCCCAAAGCAACATACAGATCGCGAGTAAAGCCCCAATTAATTGCCGCTTCCGTCATTGGCATTTTACTGACGGTATAAAAACGTTTTTCAGCAAATAATGTTGCTTCCGGTTTACCTGCTTTTGAAATGTCGATTTGTGCTTTACCGCCCATATAGTTAGGACCATTTGCATCACTCACGCCAGCAAATTTAAAGTCATAATTAGCAATCTGCACTGTATCACCAACAGCCATTCGCACATCACGTTCTACACTGAAGTTTTGGCTAAAGGCAATTCCCCAAACGGTCATCGCTACACCAAGGTGAGCTAAAATCATCCCCCAATGGGAACGAGAAAGTTTGGTAATACCTTTAAAGAAAGATTCACGGTGTGTTGCACGTTGTTTCATTTCATAGAGACTCAGTAACACAATAATGACGGACATCATGGTACCAAGCACAGCACTGACGGTAAGTTTATTTTGTAAGAAATACGGTAAAGCAAAACCTGCAATCGCCATCACAATGACACTCACAACAACCGGTGTACGAATTTCAGAGAACTGATCGCGACGCCATTTTACTAACGGTCCAATACCCAGTAATAAGGCAAATGGGGTCATAATAATCAAGAACATTTGATCAAAGAATGGCGCGCCGATTGAAATAGAGCCCAAACCTAATTGTTTATGAACTAACGGTAATAACGTTCCTAAGAACACCACACAAAGTGCGGTCATTAATAGGATATTATTCAATAACAATAAGGTTTCACGAGAATAGCGTTCTGCATTATCACGTGAACGAATTTGATTGCCTTTGTAAGCATACAAGGTTAAAGAGCCACCAATCACTACAACCA
>CABQSN010000152.1:0-4345 GCA_902466845.1 uncultured Haemophilus sp. | reverse complement strand
TTGATTTAGCTGAATTTAACCGTGGTGATCATTTAGCGGCGGTGGCAACGCGTTCAGCTAACCAAAACCTTTCTCGTGTACTTTATCCTGATGATTCCACCTGGAATGGTCGTGAGTTACGCTTACGTCAAGAGTACTTCTTAGTATCAGCTTCTTTGCAAGATATTCTCCGTCGCCATTTAAGAACACACGGTACATTGAATAATCTTGCTGATAAAGTGGCGATTCACTTGAATGATACCCACCCGGCATTAGCGATTCCTGAGTTGATGCGTATTTTAATCGATTTACACGGTTACTCATGGCAAAACGCTTGGGATGTGACTCGTCGTATTTTCTCTTACACTTGCCATACTTTAATGTCAGAAGCATTAGAAACCTGGCCGGTAGAAATGATGGCGAAGATCTTACCGCGTCACTTACAAATGATTTTTGAAATCAATGATCATTTCCTTGAGTATGTGAAAACTTATGTCACCACCGATATGGAATTTATCCGTCGTGTATCGCTTATCGAGGAAGGACATCAACGTAAAGTTCGCATGGGCTGGTTGTCTGTTGTTGGTTCTCATAAAGTAAACGGTGTAGCAGCAATTCACTCAGATCTTATGGTGACATCAACCTTTGCTGATTTTGCTCGTATCTATCCAGAACGTTTCACCAACGTAACAAACGGTGTGACACCGCGTCGTTGGCTTGCCGTAGCGAACCCGAAATTAGCGGCTTTATTTGATCAATATATTGGTTCTGAATGGCGTTGCGATTTAAGCCAAATTGAAAAACTTAAAGCGTTTGCAGATAAAGGTGAATTTAAGCGTGCTGTTGCAGATATTAAATACGATAACAAAGTGAAATTAGCACAATATGTGAAGAAAACACTTGATATCGATTTAGATCCACATGCTTTATTTGACGTACAAGTAAAACGTATTCACGAATACAAACGTCAAATGCTTAATGTGTTACACATTATTGCACGTTATAACGAAATGCTTGCTCATCCAGAAAAAGATTGGCAGCCACGTGTGTTCATTCTAGCGGGTAAAGCAGCTTCAGCTTACTATGCAGCAAAACAAACCATTCGTTTAATTAACGATGTCGCGAATGTTATCAATAATGATGAACGCTTAAAAGGTCGTTTAAAAGTTGTCTTTATCCCGAACTACAGCGTAAGTCTTGCACAATTAATCATTCCAGCGGCAGATATTTCTGAGCAAATCTCTCTTGCAGGAACAGAAGCATCAGGTACCAGTAACATGAAGTTTGCCTTAAATGGTGCGTTAACATTGGGTACGCTTGATGGTGCGAACGTTGAGATTTTAGATAATGTTGGTGAAGATCACATCTTTATCTTTGGTAATACGGTTGAACAAGTGGAAGCATTACGTCGCGAAGGTTATCGTCCGTTTGATTATTATCAAAATGACGAGCAATTACGTGAAGTTATTGACCAAATCATTCGTGGTGATTTCTCGCCGGAAGAACCGAACCGTTATCACTCTCTAATTCAAGGTTTACAATACCACGATTATTATCAATCCTTTGCTGATTTCCGCAGTTATGTGGAAGCGCAAAAAGCGGTAGATAAAAAATATCAAGATCGTGATGTATGGATAGCTAGTACCATTCAAAATATGGTGAATATGGGCTTCTTCTCATCAGACCGTACGATTCTTGAATATGCGAAAAATATCTGGAAAATTGAACCGTTAAAACTCGAGAAGTAAGTTCTTTTCCACTCATAGAAAACCCTGTCGGATTATTTCCACAGGGTTTCTTTTTATGCTAAAATCCACCGTCAAATTTATTATTCATTCAGATTAGGAAAAAGTATGAAAGTTTTAGAAGGTGCGGTAGCTGCGCCAAATGCTAAAATCGCAGTGGTGATTGCTCGTTTTAACAGTTTTATTAATGAAAGTTTATTAGAAGGTGCGGTAGATGCATTAAAACGTATCGGCCAAGTGAAAGATGAGAATATCACAATCGTTCGTGCACCAGGTGCGTATGAACTTCCATTAGTAGCACGTCGTTTAGCTGAAAGCAAAAAATTTGATGCAATCGTCGCACTAGGTACGGTAATCCGTGGTGGTACAGCTCACTTTGAATATGTGGCTGGTGAAGCAAGCAACGGTTTAGGTCAAGTCGCAATGCAAGCTGAAATTCCAGTCGCATTCGGTGTTTTAACGACTGAAAACATTGAACAAGCTATCGAGCGCGCTGGCACCAAAGCAGGTAACAAAGGTGCAGAAGCAGCATTAACGGCACTTGAAATGGTGAACCTTTTACAACAAATTGATGCGGCATAATTCAAATGACAGAGAAAAAAGAACCTGTAAAAAAAGTATCGCCACGTCGTAGAGCGAGAGAATGTGCGGTTCAAGCATTATATTCTTGGGCGCTCTCTGGTAACGCACCAGAACAAGTGGAACTCACGTTCGTTGTGGATCAAGATTTAAAAGGTGTGGATAAACCTTATTTTAGCCGCCTTTTCCGTCAAACCGTTGCGAATGTAGAAGCCGTTGATTTTTCAATGAGCCATTATTTAGATCGCGCGTTGGATGAATTAGATCCGATTGAAAAAGCGATTTTACGTTTAGCGGTTTATGAACTTCAATTTGAGCCAGATGTGCCGTATAAGGTAGCGATTAACGAGGCAATTGAAGTGGCGAAAGTGTTTGGTGCAGATGAAAGCCATAAATACATTAACGGTGTATTGGATAAAGTCGCTCCTGCATTAGGTCGCAAATAATTATTCAAATGTAGGGTAGACAAATGTCTGCCCTTTGTTTTTTGGTGCGCAGATAAAATGAGTACGGGTGAATTTGATCTTATAGGGCGATACTTCTCAATACAAAAAGGCAATCAACACTTTGTTGATTTCAGTATTGGGGATGATTGTGCGATCACTCATATTCCAGAAGGCTATCAGCTTGCGATTACCACCGATACAATGGTCGAGGGCACGCATTTTTTATCTTCCATTTCTCCCCAAGATTTAGCGTATAAAGCTATCGCGACAAATCTAAGTGATTTAGCTGCTATGGGCACTAAACCTGCTTGGATTTCTCTTGCACTGACATTGCCTGAAGTTGATGAAAACTGGCTAAGTCAATTTAGTCAAAGTCTGTTTGATACATTAAATCAATATGATGTGACGTTAATTGGTGGCGATACAACAAAAGGCCCACTTTCTGTCACCATTACGGCACAAGGTTTCGTACCAAAAGGAAAGGCTTTATTCCGACATAACGCGAAGGTTGGTGATTTAATTTATGTATCGGGCACGTTAGGTGATAGCGCGGCGGGTTTAAATTGGATCTTACAGGGTAAAAGTGCGGTCGATTTTGATACTGAATTTTTAGTAAAACGCCATTTTCATCCGATGCCACGCGTTGAATTAGGTCAAGCATTAGTGGATGTCGCGCATTCATGCATTGATATTTCAGATGGTCTTGTCGCGGATTTAGGACATATTTTAACGAGAAGCCAATGTTCAGCGGAGATTGAATTATCTACCTTGCCTTTATCCACACCAGTCAAAAAAACATATCACTTAGAAAAGGCAGAAGCGTTTGCATTAAGTGGCGGGGAAGATTATGAGCTTTGCTTTACGGTTCCTGCAAATAAAAAGGCCGAGATTGAAAAGGGAGCTGTTACGCTTGACGTGCCAGCCTATTCAACCAGCGAACCACCGGCGGAAGAACCCAAAAAACAGTATTATGACGCAAAAACACATACCTTCAGCGATCATCCAATTGAAGATGACACGCTAAGTACAACTGAAACAGTTGCTGCTGAACCGGTAAGCACTCCAGCTCCAACGCCAATTGAAGAGCCGAAAACTATTGTTACCAAACCAATTGCACCGGCTGCTTCTACGGTACATGAGACGCGCTCGGCCGTAAGAGCCGTAACCGATGCGGCGGACGATGAACAAAAACTTGCCCGTGAAAAGGGGCATGTCTCGGCACCGCAGTTTGAGGTGGCAGAACTTGATCCAGTTGAACCAGGACAGCATGGTTACGTTGAGTATCAGCTGAACCAGCGCAAGAAAACCTTTAATGCGCTGCTGCAAAACAGCGCGGAAAAAATCAATGACAAAAATGAAAAAGCCATTCTTGATCTGCGCGAGAGTTATAAGACTAAGATCGAAAAGGCCATTGCAAATTTCCGCAAGCAGCACAAAAACGATGCAGCAAATCTGCATGCTAAGATCGCAAATGAACTGTATGCTGCAAAACAGCGCGAGTTAAAAGCCGAATATGCCAAAATTGATCGGCAACGCGAAGATGACCTGGAGCAGGCTGAACGTGTTTATCACCAACAGCAAAGCAAAATCAACAGC
>CABQSN010000151.1:0-4352 GCA_902466845.1 uncultured Haemophilus sp. | reverse complement strand
AACAGCGCGTCGTTGTGTGGGGCGTATTATAGGCATTTCAGACTCCTTTGCAAGATCTTTTTGTAAAAAAATGTAAATTTTTTATTGGTTGAAGATCTTTTAATCAAATCGTCTAAAAAACACAATTTTTATGGTGTTTTATTCTACGAATTCAGACTTTCTGCAAATGCCTTTACTTTTTTCCAGTTGGTATATTCAATTTCTTTGGTCGCATCTGTTTCACCACCTGTAATTTTCATAATCAATTGGATCATGACTCGATCAATCCATTTATAGCGTGGATATAACAATGCACCTGCAAAAACGCCGACTTTTGCCGGAGTCCATTTTATGCGCTGAAGAAACTTACGAACATAGACATTTCCCTCTGGCGTATCTTTCCCTTCTTTTCTCGCGGTTAAACCTACACCAAAAAAGACCGCACTTTTTGCATTCAATAATTCGTGATGGCGTTCTACAAAACGATATACCTGTTTATTAAAGTGACCATAACGAACGGATGCTCCAATAATCACGCGATCAAAAACTTGAAGAGCCTGCTCCTCCATTAACGGTGAAACCACCACTTCTCCTTCAAGATGCTGAGCCATAAATTCAGCAATCTTTTTAGTTTGTCCATCACGGCTTGAATATAAAATTAATGTTTTCATTATGCCTTCCAAAATGCCGGTGTGAAGAGCGCCAATAGTGTGAAGATTTCTAAACGACCGCACACCATCGCAATAGTTAGTACCCATTTAGCACTATCTGGCATCGCTGTCATATTACTGCTTACTGAACCTAATCCCGGTCCAAGGTTATTAATACTTGCTAATACCGCATTAAAGGCATCAAAAGGTTCGACACCACATGCAATCACACTTAATAAACAAATAGTGAATACCAATAGATACGCTGAGAAAAAGGCCCAAATACTCCCAATCACTCGTTCATCAAGGACATTTTTACCCCATTTAATTGGATACACTAAATTTGGGTGAACAAATCGTTTTAGCTCTCTCGCACCTTGAAGATATAACACTAAAATCCGCGCAACACGCAAACCGCCACCAACTGAGCCAGCACAGCCCCCAATAAGAGACGCAATAATTAATAACATTGGCACAAAAGAAGGCCACTCAGCGAAATTCGATGTGGTGTAGCCTGTTGTGGTTGAAATTGATACGGCTTGGAATACGACTTGCTCAAAATCTTGCCATGAGGAATCAAAATATTGATGGCTTATCATCACTAATGTACAAACCACGATAAGTAAAATTTGAATACTCATAAAGAATCGGAATTCTGGATCTTTTGTATAAATCTTCAAAATATTTTCTCGTCCTAAAGTCGAAAATGCTCTGAAGTGCAATGCGAAGTTACAAGCCGAAATCCACAAGAAAATGACCGTGATAAAATTAATCGCCGAACTATTAAAATAGCCGATACTGGCATCATGAGTAGAAAAACCACCAATGGATACTGTCGAGAAACTATGTGTAAGTGCATCAAATGGCGTCATACCTGCTAGCCAATAGGCTAAGGTACAAGACATGGTTAAAAAGAAATAAACAAACCACAATGCCTTTGCCGTTTCTGCTATCCGTGGCTGAATTTTCTGATCTTTCATTGGACCAGACATTTCAGCTCGGTATAACTGCATTCCGCCAATACCCAATAAAGGAATAATCGCAATCGCAAGTACGATGATCCCCATGCCGCCTAACCATTGTAAAAATTGACGGTAAAACAGAATGGCTTTCGGTAAATTATCTAATCCCGTCATGACGGTAGCACCCGTGGTTGTTAGCCCAGAAAATGCCTCAAACACGGCGGAAGCCACTGTTAAATGAGGTGAATCAAATAATAACAATGGTAAGGTAGCTAACCCGCCCAGAACGAACCAAAATGCCACCACAATTAAGAAACCATCACGAGATCGCAATTCTTGTTTGTGGTGATGACAAGGCCACCAAAGCAATATGCCCACGGTTAAGCTTAATGCAAAAGCTTGCATAAACGCTTTACCGCCGCCATCGCCATAAATAAGCGCCACAAAGGCTGGAATCAGCATCGTGCCGGAAAAACACATGACCAAAATGCCGATAATCCGAATAATGGATAAAATATGCACAATATCTCGCTTAATTCATTTCTTCTAATTTCAACGTTCCTGCCGAACGCTCAATTAATGCTTGTTCAAAAGGTTTAATTTGATCTTCACTAATGCCTAACTGCAATGTAATCTGCACTTGAAAATCTTGTTTATAAATTTCAATTTGATGTTGTTCACATAAAATTTGGATCCAATTTAATTGTGCATAATCACAATGAACTTGGAATAACTGACGTTCTACTTTTCGTTCAGTTTCTAATAATTTTAAAGCTTGCTGCACACCATTTCCATAAGCACGAACTAAACCGCCAGTGCCTAATAAAATGCCACCATAATAACGAACAACAACAGCACTGATTTCACCAACTAGGCTACCCTGTAAAGCGGATAACATTGGTTTTCCTGCAGTGCCTGCTGGTTCACCATCATCAGAAAAGCCTAATTGCTGTGAATCCGTTGGCTTGCCGGCCACTGCTGCCCAACAATGATGGCGGGCATTAGGGTGCTGCGCTTTAATTTCTGCCCAAAAAGCTTTAGCTTGTTCAAGTCCTTCCGTATGTTGCAAATACGTGATAAATCGACTTTTCTTAATTTCTTCTTCAAAAACGACCGCACTTTTGGGGATAAGGTATTCAGCCATGAAATAATTGTTCAAATGAATTTGTTGCGTAGTTTATCATTGATAGCGGATTTATCGAAATTTCCCCATAATTATTGTATGATGTAGCTCAATTTCAATAAAACTAATGAATAACCATGACTGAAATTACTGTCGATAAAACCCTTGATACCGTTGGTTTACGTTGTCCTGAACCTGTAATGCTCGTGAGAAAAAACATTCGCCACATGAATGAAGGTGAAGTGCTGCTTATTTTGGCGGACGACCCTGCCACGACTCGCGATATTCCCAGCTTCTGTCAATTTATGGAACATACGCTTTTAGCGAGTGAAACCCAAGACACACCTTTCAAATACTGGGTGAAAAAAGGTCAATAAAAATGCGGTCAATACTGACCGCACTTTGTTATTCTGTCGAATTACTCGAAACAGGGTAATACTGTTTCTGAATAAATTCAGGCTTCAATAACGCAGGGGCATTCCACCACTCAATCACAAGCTCCTGTGGCCCTTCTGCGTAAGACGCAATTTCATACACGTTATACACAAAGTGAATCCCATCATGATCTAAATAGAAATTATCGGTCACCTCAAAAGCATCTTTTGATGTAAATGCTTCCTCATCTTTTACTTCGCCATATCGAGTGTAACGTTCCCAAAGCAGCTCTTTTAATTTAGCTTGCTGATTTGGTTTAAACACATCATCAAATGAAAGTAGTTTTTTCGTTTCTAAATCAATATTAAGATAATGATAACCGCCAACTCCATGAGCGCCACCACCATAGCTGTAATAGTTTATTAAAAATACAGCAAGCTTACCTCTTTGGTGATTAAATGCTAAATCTAAGGTTTCATCAACACCAATTATCGGAGATTCCAACATCTCTTTTTTAGCTTCATCATATGCTTTTTGGTAATCTGCAACTAGCTGCTCACGGCTTCTTGGTTTACCATCAGCATTTTTTGAAATTTGCTCTAAAAGTAGTTTATCTAGCCACTCAATATTCGTTTTTAGTGTAGAAATACTGTAATGAAGTTTACCTTCAGTAGGGACATATTCATCTTCTTTGGCCGATTTAGGATATTTGATGGTTTCCTCTTTATCAAAAATCACATCATCTTGAGCAATAATTGCTGGAATAACCTTCTCCGCCTTTTCTTTTTCAGCTTTTAATTGCGTATTTTCTGCCGTTAGTTGTGCAATTGTCTGTATTTGTTGCTCAATTTTTGCTTTCGTTTCTTTATCTTCGCAGCCTATTACCGCAAAAAGTGCGGTTAAAATTAAGGCTGAAATCAGTGTCTTTTTCATGTATTACCTATAAATCAAATATATCTTTATCACGTAAAATATGGTCATTGCCTTTGCGGCGTAAAAAGCCGGTACGGTCAAAATACTCCATTAACTGTACGGTCAGTTTTCGACCAAAATTAAGCTTGTCACGTAATTCATTTACCGCAATCTTACCTTCTTCACCTGCTATTTGCTTAATTAAGCGAGCATAAGCATAAATGCTCTCTGTCAGGAAAAAACGATCTTTTACAATTGGCGTGAGGTAACCTAGCTTACCCGCTTTATACATAAAGTTACGCATAGCACTTTCATCTTGTGCCAATGCCGTTGCCATATCACGCACCCAAA
>CABQSN010000150.1:0-4391 GCA_902466845.1 uncultured Haemophilus sp. | reverse complement strand
AACCTTTACTGAAGAAGCTGCCCGACGCTAAGACGAAATGCTCTGCCGTGATTTCTTCCTCTTCATGCAGGCGAGTTTGAATGGCGCGAACTTTGTTACCATGAAAATGTGCTTTTAATGCACTATCACCATTCATCATGAGTCCGCCTAATTTCTCAAAACGATGACGTAATTGAATACGTTGACGCATACCTAATAAAGACGGTGGTAAAGTTGGCAATTCAAATAATGGCAAGCCAGTTGCTTTGCGAAGTGATTCCATAAACTCTTGATTTTCTAAACCGAAACAAGCTGGTAGGAAAATTGCTTCAGTGCCTTTCGCCGCATCTTTCATTTCAGCCACAAGATCATCAAATTTCAGTTTATATTCTAAAACTTGTGCAATGTTCACACTGCGGAACTCACGAGAGTTTGCGCGTAGCTGATCTAATTCTGGAATATTTAAAAAGCCTGTTTTTACTTCACAATGTGCAAACTGTGGATTCAGCGTGAGGTTATCTGCCAATAATTCTGGTTGGAAATCGTGATAGCCTTCAATGCCTAAAACCGCAATTTTTTTATAAGGGAATGGGGTTTCGCCTTGCACGGTTGGCACGCTATTTGGTGAAAGCCATGCACCACGTAAGCTACCTAAACCCGTTACGCGAAGATGATTTTCTGCACTTGAGCCAATTAAATCTAAATTTAACGATTCCGCTAATTTTTCGAAATCTTGCGCTTTCGCTAATACACGTTCAGCACCCATAATGCTATAAGGGTGTTGTGGTAATTGAGCGGCAAGTGCGGTCAAATTTTCAGGAATATTTTTAACAAACGCACCATTTGGTAAACGGCTTAATAAATCTAATGAGCCGGATGCAAAATCAATCGCTGCTTGGCCGTTATTGATAATGACACAACGTTTGCCTTGTTCTTGTAGGGCGATGCCGCAAGTTAAACCTGCAAGGCCGCCACCAATAATCACTACATCAAAATTCATTGTTATCCGTCCCTTGCTGTTTGTCAGTTTCAAGCGGTTGAACGTCATTTAAACCCAACACACTGCCATACATCCATGAAGTAAATTCCGCTTCACGAATCGCTTCACCCCATGCAATAGGCTCAATACCGCGCCAACGCTCTTCCATGAAAGAGGTTAATTGTATGGTAGATTGGCGAGGTGTTGCCACTTCAAAACGGTTCATTAAGCCCGCTGCACGACATGCGCAAAGCTCAGCTTGGCAAGTCCCCATACCCACACGAGTACGGCGGCGTAAATCCACTAAGTTATTGACGTTTAATTCATCAACGGCATAACGCACTTCACCCGCAGTAACGGCTTCACATTCGCACACCATTGAACGATCGAGACGTTCTTTATCTAATAAACGAGTGGCACGAGAACCATGACGATACACGGCTGAATAACGAATTGTACTTGGAAGTGAAATCACTTTCTGATTGGTTTCTGCGCGGCTTTCGGTTGAACCTGGCAATGGACGCTCAGCGGTTGTACAACGTGCTGTTTTGTTGAGTTTTTTACAAACCAGATCCGTTGCCCATTCAGCCATTAAGCGATAAGTCATTAATTTACCGCCAGTGATCGTGATAAAGCCGTCTAAGCCATCACGCTCTGCGTGGTCAAGTAACACGATACCGCGACTTACGTTACGACCTGATGGATCATCATCAGACGCCACTAAAGGACGCACACCGGCATAAGCACGTAATACACGAGTATGACGCAAGCTCGGCGCGAGTTTTTCCCCTTCACGGAATAAAATATCCACTTCTTCCGGGGTGACTTCCATGTTATCGATTTGATCGTAAGGAATACGGCTAGACGTTGTACCGATAACACAAATGGTATCACCTGGTACAAGAATGTCCGCATCCGCTGGTTTACGACAACGGTTAATCACCATTTTGTTGATGCGGTGCCCCATGACAAGTAATGCACCTTTTGCTGGGAACATTTTGATTTTGAGATCCGCATATTCTGCGATGCCTTGTCCCCAAATACCACCCGCATTGACGACTAATGGCGCAAAGAATTTACGATTTACGCGATTTTTGTGATCGTAAACATCCACACCGATTACTTTGCCACCTTCGCGAATTAAGCTTTTCACTTCGCAATAAGTGAACATTTTCGCGCCATTTTCGGTGGCATCCATCACGTTGGAAGCTGTTAAACGGAAAGGATCGATTGAACCATCTGGCACCACAACGGCACCCACTAAATCTGGGTTGACTGATGGTTCCATAATTTGGGCAAGTTTAGGATCAATGGCGACAGCTTCAATACCTGATTTGGTACAACTTTCGATGAAGGTTTTTTGATAATCAAGGGAATCTTCAGGTAAGGTGATAAATAAACCTTCTGTTTCATCCACACAGTGACGAGCGATATTGCGCAGAATTTTATTTTCTTTAATACATTCTTCTGCTGATTCCTGATCGTTTACGGCATAACGCGCACCACTATGTAACAAACCGTGGTTACGACCTGTTGCGCCTGTCGCAATATCACGACGCTCTAATAAAATACAGTTAATTCCACGCAATGCACAGTCACGAGCAATCCCCGCACCTGTTGCACCGCCACCAATGATAATCACATCCGTCGAGATAGGTGAAAAATCACCCACATCACGATACATATTAGGCGATAATCCCATTGTTACCCCCAAAGCCAAAATATTAATAAAAAGAAACGTAAAAACTGTTACAAATTCCATGGCTATTGTATGGGAGAGCGGTTAAATTCACAACATTCTGAGCGAAAAAGAAAGCCGTTTTGTGAGATAGATCACACAATTTTCGAATTCGCTCATTTGTTAAAAAATATTTTGTGAAATGCATCACATTTTTGAATTATTTCTCTTTTTAATTTCTATTTTTATTTTATCATGCACGCTATCCCCATTATCGGGGTGGACTCATAATTAAAATGATTTTGGAGAGAAATTATGTTTGGACCATTTAAACCCGCTCCGCATATTGCGGAACTTCCAGCGGAGAAAATTGATTCCACGTATAAACGCTTACGTTGGCAAGTGTTTGCAGGGATCTTCTTTGGTTATGCCGCTTACTATTTTGTACGTGCAAACTTTGACTTAGCACAACCTGGTTTAATTCAAGCCGGCTTGTACTCAAAAGCGGAATTAGGTGTTATCGGCTCAGCTGCCGGTCTTGCCTATGGTTTATCTAAGTTCGTAATGGCAGGTATGTCTGACCGTTCGAACCCTCGTGTATTCTTACCATTTGGTTTATTGCTTTCTGGTCTTTGTATGACCATGATGGGTTTATTCCCATGGGCAACCTCTGGCGTTGCCATCATGTGGGTAATGATCTTCTTAAATGGTTGGTTCCAAGGTATGGGTTGGCCTCCATGTGGTCGTACAATGGTACACTGGTGGTCTAAATCAGAACGCGGTACTATCGTATCTATCTGGAATACCGCGCACAACATCGGTGGTATGATGCCGGGTGCAATGGTGCTATTAGCAAGTGCCGTCTTCTTCAGCACTCATGGTGTCGAAGCACAAGCAAAAGATATTTGGCAACAATCCCTCTACTATCCGGGTATTGCTGCAATGATCTGTGCAATTCCAGTTTACTTCGTGATGCGTGATACTCCACAATCTTGTGGTTTACCATCAATCGAAAAATGGCGTAATGACTACCCAGATGACTATAACGAAAAAACTTACGAAAACGATTTAAGCACAAAAGAAATCTTCGTTACTTATGTATTGAAAAACAAATTGTTATGGTACATCGCGATTGCTAACGTATTCGTATACTTAATCCGCTACGGCGTATTAAAATGGTCTCCGGTTTACTTAAGTGAAGTAAAACACTTCAACATCAAAGGTACCGCATGGGCATACACAATCTATGAATTAGCAGCGGTTCCAGGTACATTATTATGTGGTTGGGTATCAGATAAAGTCTTCAAAGGTAAACGTGGTTTAACCGGTTTCATCTTCATGATCTTAACTACAGCAGCAGTTGTAGCATACTGGATGAACCCAGCTACACCTGAAGCAGAGCTTGCAAACTATGCAGCTTGGTATGAAAACCCATATCAATTAACTGACTTCGTATTAATGACCTTAATCGGTTTCTTAATCTACGGTCCTGTAATGTTAATCGGCTTACACGCTCTTGAGCTTGCACCGAAAAAAGCAGCAGGTACAGCAGCAGGTTTCACCGGTTTATTCGGTTACTTAGGTGGTACAGTTTCAGCTTCAGCTGTTATCGGTTGGGCAGCGCAACACTACGGTTGGGACGGTGGTTTCTACGTCATGATCGGTGGTGGTATCTTAGCGGTGTTATTACTCTTCATCGTAATGGTTGAAGAAGGTAAACACAAAGCAAGATTAGGCGATACCTACGGCACTAAA
>CABQSN010000149.1:0-4407 GCA_902466845.1 uncultured Haemophilus sp. | reverse complement strand
ATGGGGTATATGGCGTTAAAAGCCACAACAAGGTTACCGAAATAATCACGTCTTAATAAAAAATCCTTTGCCACTTTAGCAAAGGATTTTCTTTTTTATTTACACAACTATAACAAAATCCCGCTCTCTGCTTTGGTAAAATTCATTACAAACAAGCTCTTATAAGTGCGAACATGATATTCACCGGTTAGAACGCGACGGGTAAACGAATGGTAACTTTCCATGCTTTCAGCGTGAATAAGCAGCGTAAAATCATAATCGCCAGAAATTTCATAACAGCTCACCACATCGGTTTCTTGTCGCATTTTCCGTTCAAATAATTCTTGAAAGCGGGAATGTTGGTTGTCCATTTCCACCATCACAAAAACACTAATACCTCTGCCCACTGCCTTTGGCGATACCACCGCCACTTGTTTGGTAATAACCCCTTTTTCTGTCAGTAATTGAATTCGACGCTGACAGGTTGCTACCGAGCTATGCACTTTTTCCGCAAGCTCTTTTAACGGCAAGGTCGCATCTTGTTGGAGGATATTTAAAATATCCCGATCTAATTTATCTAATTGCATGTTTACACCTTGAAAATAAATGCAAAATAACGCTCAAATTTGAGAAAAATAATCATCAATAATTCTATATTGAGAAAATTTACCACGCTATACTTTTATAATGAAGCCATTCAACCTAAGGAAGTAATGAAGATGGCTCAAGGTATTTTTCTCGGCATCATCTCGCAATTTTTATTTGGATTGCTCTATCTATTCAGCTTATGGCTACAGCCGCTTAACGGTACGGATGTGTTTGCGTGGCGAATGGTGATGATGGTATTTGGGTTGTTTTTGATTATCTTCCCAACCGTAGGTTGTCGTTCGTTATCAAAATTAGTCAATGAAACCTTAGGCAAAGACAAAAAACGTTGGATGCTGTTTTTGCTCGGCACGCTCGATGCCGGCAGCCAATTTTGGTTATTTATGTGGGCGCCCGTTAATGGCGAAGGAGTCAACATCGCTATGGGGTATTTCTTATTCCCATTAGTGATGGCATTACTGGGACGCATTTGGCTGAAAGAAACCCTTTCCACCATTCAAGTTATCGCTTTATGTATTGCTGCCTGCGGTGTGGCGCATGAATTGTGGCGTAATCAAACCTTTTCATGGAGCAGCCTTTGGGTGTGCTTAGTCTATCCCTATTATTATTTAAGCCGTAAAGCCATGAAGATCCCCGCATTGCAAGGGATCACACTTGATGTGTGCTTCATTGCTGTTCCTTGCCTCATTTATTTGATCATACAAGAACAGCAATTTTCTTTTGTAATCAGTGAAAGCCGATATTGGTATTTATTGCCTGCATTAGGTTTAGTGAGTGCAATCGGTTTGTCTGCCAATTTAAAATCAAATCAACAAATTCCGGTCAGTGTGTTCGCCGTGCTCAGTTATCTCGAGCCGACATTGCTCTTTTTAATTGCGATATTTTGGCTCAACACACAAGTTTCCCTTTCCGATTACTTTACTTATGTACCGATTTGGACCAGTTTGATTTTGCTTGGCATAAATGGCTTAAGGATAAAACATCATTAAAATTGACCGCACTTTGATATCAACAAGTGCAGTCATTCTTGAAATAATTCTAATTTACGTTCACAATGAACGAACATTCATATTTTATAGACTGAAGCCTTTTTTACTTCAGCATTTTCTCATAAGGCTCGCATTATGTCCGATCAACAAACAGATACACCAACTTCCTCAAATAATAAATCTCAACAACGTAAAAAAGGGTTTTCTATTTTTATTCTTTTGCTTCTTCTGATTTCGATCGGTTCTGCGGCTTATTGGTTTTTCTTTATTAAAGATTTTGAAGAAACCGAAGATGCCTATGTGAGCGGCAATCAGGTGATGGTATCGGCACAGGTGGCGGGAAATATAGCGAAAATAAATGTCGATAATATGGATCGCGTACAAGCGGGCGACGTGTTATTAGAGCTGGATGACACCAACGCCAAATTGAGTTTTGAGCAAGCTAAAAGCAACTTAGCCAATGCGGTTCGCCAAGTTTCACAACTGAATTACACTATAAAACAATTAAAATCGGCTGTTCGTGCGAATGAAATTACCCTTGCTCAAGCACAAGGAAACTTGAACCGTCGTGTGCAATTAGTCAAAGATGGGGCGATCGATAACGAATCTTTCCAACACGCCAAAGAAGCGGTTGAGCTCGCCAAAGCAAACTTAACAACTTCACAAAACCAACTTGAGGCCAATCAAGCCTTATTGCTAGACGGGCCTTTAAGTGAACAACCACAAATTCAAAGTGCGGTCAGTAATTTGAAACAAGCTTGGTTGAATTTAGAACGCACAAAAATCCGCAGCCCAATTAAAGGCTATGTGGCTCGTCGCAATGCGCAAGTAGGTCAAGCGGTGTCTGTTGGCGGGGCATTAATGGCAGTGGTTACCACTGATCAAATGTGGTTAGATGCCAACTTCAAAGAAACACAATTAACCCATATGCGAATTGGTCAGCCGGTTGAAATTCATTTCGACCTTTATGGCAAGGATAAAACCTTTAATGGAAAAGTGGTCGGAATTGAAATGGGTACGGGCAGTGCATTCTCATTATTACCCACTCAAAATGCGACGGGAAACTGGATCAAAGTGGTGCAACGTGTGCCTGTACGAATTCAATTGGATCCACAACAGCTCATTGAAAACCCATTACGTATCGGTCTTTCTGCTACCGTGAAAGTGAATGTTAGTGATAGCCAAGGCGAAACCTTGCGTGACCAAGCGCCAGCTACAACGCTTTATTCCACCAATGTGCTGCAATATGATGAAAGTGCGGTCAATAATTTGATCGAATCTATTATTCGCGACAATAGCTATTAGGTTCTGTTATGCCGCAATCTCATTTCAAACCGCTACAAGGCGGTGCGTTAGCGATGCTCACATTGGTGCTTTCATTAGCCACCTTTATGCTCGTGTTAGACTCCACCATCGCTAACGTAGCCATTCCAACCATCGCAGGTGATTTGGGTGCGTCATCGAGCCAAGGAACGTGGGTGATCACCTCGTTCGGTGTGGCAAATGCTATTTCGATCCCGATTACAGGCTGGCTGGCAAAACGTTTTGGTGAAGTGCGGTTATTTTTAATCGCAACGCTATTATTCGTGCTAGCCTCTTGGCTTTGTGGTATTGCAAATAGCTTGGAAATGTTGATCGTTTTTCGCGTCCTTCAAGGTGCAGTTGCTGGCCCCATCATCCCCCTTTCTCAAAGCTTATTATTGAATAACTACCCGCCTGAAAAACGCGGAATGGCATTGGCCTTTTGGTCAATGACGATCGTGGTCGCCCCGATTTGTGGCCCGATTTTAGGCGGTTGGATCAGCGATAATATTCACTGGGGTTGGATTTTCTTTATCAACGTTCCGATTGGGCTTGTAGTTGTCTTAATCAGTTGGAAAATTTTAGAAGGCCGAGAAAGCAGAATTTCTCATCAACCAGTTAACACTATCGGGCTAATTTTATTAGCACTTAGTGTAGGTGCGTTACAATTAATGCTGGATCAAGGTCGCGAGCTAGACTGGTTTAATTCCACTGAAATTGTGGTGCTTACCATTATCGCCGCAGTAGGTTTAATCGCCCTCATCATTTGGGAACTCACGGACGATAATCCAGTTGTGGATGTCTCCTTATTCAAATCCCGAAATTTCACCGTAGGTTGTGTTTCAACCAGCCTTGCTTTCTTGGTGTATTCAGGGACGGTCGTGCTTATCCCGCTTCTGCTCCAACAGGTTTACAACTATACAGCCACTTGGGCAGGGCTTGCGGCTGCGCCAGTTGGATTATTGCCGATTCTACTTGCGCCGATTATCGGGAAATTCGGCAATAAAATTGATATGCGGATTTTAATCACCGTCAGTTTTATGGTTTATGCGCTCACCTTTTATTGGCGAGCCGTGACCTTTGAACCTGAAATGACCTTTATGGATGTGGCATTACCGCAATTTGTGCAAGGGTTAGCGGTCGCCTGTTTCTTTATGCCACTGACAACCATTACCCTTTCAGGTTTACCACCTGAAAAAATGGCTTCGGCGTCGAGCTTATTTAATTTTCTCCGAACCCTTGCCGGCTCAATAGGCACATCACTTACTACCTTTATTTGGTATAACCGCGAAGCCGTGCATCACACGCAACTCACAGAAGTCATTAATCCATACAATCCGATTTCCCAACAATTCTTCCAAACTATGGCAAGTTTTGGTTTAAGTGAAGAACAAACGGCATCATATATTGCCAGACAAATCACCGCTCAAGGCTTTATTATTGGTGCTAACGAGATCTTCTTAGTTTCTGCAATAACATTTATTTCCTTGGTTGTTCTCATTTGGTTTGCCAAACCACCTTTCAGCAGCAA
>CABQSN010000148.1:0-4420 GCA_902466845.1 uncultured Haemophilus sp. | reverse complement strand
ACGACAGCATTTTCTCGTCCACCATCTGGTTTGGGATAATAATTCTTACGAATATCAACCTCATTAAACCCCAACTTTTCATAAAGGAAACGAGCAGGATTCGATTCACGCACTTCAAGCCAAAGCGTTTGAATACCTTTCTCTTTAAGCTTATCCATTAAACCTTGCAATAAAAACGAACCGTAACCCTTTCCTTGTTGAGTTGGATCTATCGCAATATTGAATAATGTGGCTTCATCTAATACCGTTTGGCAAATAGCAAAACCAAGCACTTGCTCTTTTTCCACTAATTTCAAATTGAGATAACGCTCACCGACATTATTTTTCAATGTTCCCAATGACCAAGGCACAAGATGTGCTGCTTGTTCAATTTCATATAAGCGATCCATATCGCATTCTTCAATAGGAAATAGAGAAGGCATCATGATTAAATTTGTTGGATTTGTTGCCAAAGCTCACGCTTAGCTTGGCTATTTTGCTGGAATTGTTGCCAATCAACGGAGCGATAAATACGCTCTGCATTTAAGCAATAAGGCAACGTGCGGTCGATTTCATCAGCATTTTCAGCTAATAACCAATACCGCACAGAATGTTGTAATGTGATATGTTGAATTTGATCAAAATTCAAACAAAGGCAATCTTCTTTATTTAACTCAAGTGAAAGTCGAACATCTGAAAAAAGTGGGGCGTTCGATATGTTATCTTTCGTCACCACAATAAATTTCACTTGTTCAGACACACTCACACCAACCGCCCCTTGTAATACTTCTGGACGATAGAGCTGCCAACGGGTTATTCCCATTTCATTTAAAAGAAGATTGCGTCTATCCATAGATTAACGAGCGATAGTATCTAGCGGATAATCTCTTAAACCTTTAACAATCGCTTGTTCTTGCGCTTCGGTTAGTTTTTCTTGATACGCTTTTAAGCTACGGAAAGAAAGAATATTTTTCGCTTGATAAATCACCGCGATAAAACGTTGAAAATCTTTACCATCACAAGCATAGTAAACATCTGAAGCGTTACCAATCGTTTTTAACTCACATACTTTTTTATTGGCATCAAGATATTTTGTTGTTAATGCTGGAACATGTGAAAGGTCTTTTAAGTAGTAGGTTTCACTAGTGATAAATTTACGATTGCTACGATCTACACTTGCCGCACCACTTAAAAAACGCGGATCTTCTGATTTATCAAAGACTTTCGTTTGTTTATAGAATTTCTCACCATTAAATGTGACTTCTTCGTTACCCTTTTTGATTCGCTCAAATTGCGCATCTAAACTTTGTGCTTGTGCAGCAGGTAATTCAATTTTTGAGCTTGTTGGTAAGGTTGAAGGCTGTTGCTTAGTGCCTTGAAGTTGTTCGAGTAATTGACAGCCGGACAATAAACTTGCCATGGCGACGGCAGTAATGATTTTTTTCATAAATAATTCCTTAATAAATACATCTAAATCGTTTTCTTTTGTTAGAATAACGCGTAATTTTAACCAATAAACCACAGGATTTAAAGCGTGATTTCTCTCGAAAGCGAAGTTTTACAACGCCATCTTCCCTTTTTTAACGGTAAATCAATTCTTCTTGCCGGCGGCATTAACGATGATTTTCCTCAAATATTGCAAAAACATTGTCAATCCGTACAAATTTGGAGCTGGTATTTTGATTATGCTAAAACCCAAAGTGCGGTCAATTTTGAGGTTGAATTTCAACCGCAAACCGATCTGATCATTTATTATTGGACGAAGAATAAACAAGAAGTGAATTTTCAGCTGATGCAACTACTCGCCAAAAGTAAAATTGGTCAAGAAGTGTTGATTATTGGCGAAAATCGTTGTGGCGTCCGTTCAGCTGAAAAACTGCTTGAACCTTATGGTGAAATTGGCAAAATCGATTCAGCGCGTCGTTGTGGCTTATATCATTTTTCCTTACAAAAACAACCGCACTTTGATCTTCAATCTTATTGGAAATGCTACCAAAATGATGCATTAGGCGATCTCCGTATTTACAGCTTGCCGGGTGTATTCAGTGCCAATGAACTTGATAGCGGAACATCACTTCTACTTTCTACCTTAACGTCACCAATTCAAGGCAAAGTGTTAGACGTTGGTTGTGGGGCAGGTGTCATTGGTTCAATGATCAAAAAACATCACCCTAAAGCGGATGTCACAATGACTGATATTCATGCAATGGCAATTCAATCTGCTTGTCAAACGCTTGCTGAAAATCAGCTTGAAGGTCAGGTTATCGCAAGCGATGTGTTTTCCCATATTGAGGGAAAATTTGATCTGATTATTTCAAACCCGCCTTTCCACGATGGAATCGATACCGCTTATCGTGCGGTGAAAGAACTTATTCAACAGGCTAAATGGCATTTAACGGCAGGCGGAGAACTGCGTATCGTTGCTAATGCATTTCTACCCTATCCCGATTTATTAACACAACATTTCGGTAAGTTTGACGTACTTGCTCAAACCACTAAATTTAAAGTGTATTCCGTGAGAAATTAAGGAGAAAACAATGTTTGTAACCAGTTCAGCCATTCAAAATGGTGCCTTTGAAGATAAATATGGTAAACGCGGCACACAATTTAGCCCAAATGGTATGCCAACCTACTCTATCCCGTTTGAAATTCATGATGCACCTCAAGGCACTAAATCCTTTGCAGTTGTCTTAGAAGATAAAGACGCAATTACTGCAAGTGGCTTTGTGTGGATTCATTGGCTTATTGCGGATCTTGAACGTACCGTTATCCAAGAAAATGAAAGCCAAACCGCAACAGATTATGTACAAGGTGCAAATACTTGGGCGAGTAAATTAGGTCAATTTGATATTGAAGAAGCCTCATTCTATGGTGGTATGGCACCACCAAACTGCTTACATCGTTACGAGCTTATTGTGTATGCGCTTGATACCAAACTAAACCTCAAACCAGGATTCCGTTTTAATGATCTGCATTTTGCGATGCAAGGGCATATTCTAGATCAAGCTGTGGTGATGGGCACTTATGATGTTTAATCATTTATAGTTCATCCTAAAAACACCATAAAAAATGACCGCACTTCAACAAAGTGCGGTCATTTCTTTTAGGATTTTATAACGTGATTTTATTTGATGAATCTTTCACTAATTTCGCATGCGCTTTTTTCTGTTCTTTCATCTTATTGCTCGTTTCACGGCGTTGAGTAGAAAGTTCCGCATTGCGAATGTTGTAATCATCTACACGACCTTCATAGTCATCACGCATATTTTCAATAATTGCACGAACATCTTCAATACTCATATCATCACGAATATATTGATTTAAGTTATCTAATAATAAGACACGTTTTTGGTTATCACGAATTTTACGGTTGTTGTCTTCAATGTCACGCTTAAGTTTATTTTTTAAACGATATAAACGCACATACTCTAATACTTCTTGGAAGGATTTATTTACATTTCCCATGATCGACTCTCTCAAAGTTAAAAATAAACTTCGGGTAATGTAGCCTTTTTTTTCGTCCCCGTCAAAAGCTTAAATTTAAATTGATGGATTAGATCAAAAAACTGTTTGATTTAGTTGATTATCCTATTCGGTAGTGGTAAAAATGAAGAATCTATTCAAAATAAAATAAGGAAACACAATGTCAAAAGTCTTTAATTTTAGTGCTGGTCCAGCCATGATTTTCCCTGAGGTACTACACAAAGCACAAGCTGAGCTAACTAACTGGCTTGGTCAAGGTGTGTCTGTGATGGAAGTCAGCCACCGTGGCAAATATTTTATGGAATTGATTACTCAAGCAGAAAAAGATCTGCGCGAGGTATATAACATTCCAGATAATTATCGCGTGTTATTCCTACAAGGTGGCGCACGTGGTCAATTTGCAGCATTACCGATGAACTTAATTGGAGAGAAAGGCAAAGCACTTTACTTAAATAGCGGTCACTGGTCTGCAACCGCTGCGAAAGAAGCGCGTAACTTTGCTGAAATTGATGAAATTACCATTGTGGAAAATGGTGATCACACTCGCATTACCAACCTTGATTTCAGTGATATTGCGGAACAATACGATTACATTCACTATTGCCCAAATGAAACCATCAGCGGTGTGGAAATTTTTGATGTACCGAATGTGGGCAATGCGGTACTTGTAGCCGATATGTCATCTAATGTGCTCTCTCGCGAAATTGATATTAGCAAATTTGGTGTCATTTACGCTGGTGCACAAAAAAATCTTGGCCCAGCAGGGATTACACTTGTGATTATTCGCGATGATTTAATTGGTCATGCTCGCCAAGCGACACCATCAATTTGGAATTACGCCACACAGCGTGATGCTGATTCTATGATCAATACCCCACCAACCTTTGCGTGGTATCTCTGTTCATTGGTCTTCAAACATATTCAAGCAATCGGTGGCTTAAAAGAAATTGCAAAACGT
>CABQSN010000147.1:0-4431 GCA_902466845.1 uncultured Haemophilus sp. | reverse complement strand
ATGAGGTTGGATTAATTTCTGCCAAATCTCCCCTACCCCTCTTTGCTAAAGAGGGGGAATTCTTGAGTAAATTGACAGTAGTGGGCTATTTATATTTTAGAATATGAGGGATTATTGAGTATTAGGTTGGATTAACCTCTGCCACAAACGAAAGCGTTTGAACGTTGCTTTAGCAACGGCACGAAGTGCGAGCAAAGCGAGTAAATCTCCCCCACCCCTCTTTGCTAAAGAGGGGGAATTCTTGAATAAATTGATAGTAACTGACTTATTTACATTTTAAGTTCAATAGAGATTAAATTATCTGCTTTCAAAAAACGTTAAAGTAGAACATAAATATTTAATTCTCCAAAGATCCAATCCCCTCTTTAGCAAAGAGGGGTAGGGGAGATTTGGCAGAAGTGATAACGAAGAAAATATAATGAAGCAACATACTTATCAAACTACCGTAGAGTGGGTTGGAAATTTAGGAGCTGGTACTTCATCTTATATCGCATACGAACGGGATTTTATTGCTTCGGCATCGAATAAACCTAATATTTTAGGTTCTGCTGATCCTGCTTTTCGTGGCGATAAAACTCGTTGGAATCCTGAAGATATGCTACTGGCATCTATTTCTGCCTGTCATAAATTATGGTATTTACATTTTTGTGCAGTTAATAACATTATTGTGCAAGAATACCGTGATGAAGCAATAGCGATTATGGATGAAGGCAGTTCTGAGTATGCAGGACGCTTTATTTCGGCAACATTAAAACCTCGTGTGAGAATTTCAAGCGAGTCGGATGCAGTTAAGGCATTGGCATTACATGAAAATGCGCATCACGCGTGTTTTATTGCAAATTCACTTAATTTTCCGGTGAAATGTGAAGCTATTATTGAAAAAGATTAAATTAAAATAAAATGGTGCCAAGGCGCACCTTACCAGAGAAAACAAAATGACAACCCAAAACTTCCTAGTAGAAATCGGCACAGAAGAGCTGCCACCAAAAGCTCTCAAAACATTAGCGACCTCTTTTGCGGATAACGTTGAGGCGGAATTGAACCAAGCGGGTTTATCATTCGACAAAATCGAATGGTTTGCGGCGCCACGTCGTTTGGCGGTGAAAGTGTTGAACTTAGCCACACAACAGCCAAGCAAAGAAATCGAAAAACGTGGTCCAGCAGTGTCAGCCGCCTTTGATGCGGAAGGTAAACCAACCAAAGCGGCTGAAGGCTGGGCGCGTGGTTGTGGTATTACCGTTGAGCAAGCAGAACGCATTGCGACCGATAAAGGTGAATGGTTAGTTCACCGTGCAAAAATTGAAGGTCAACCGACCAAAAACTTGCTGAACGATATTGTGGCAAATGCATTGGCGAAATTGCCAATTCCAAAACCAATGCGTTGGGCAGATAAAACCGTGCAATTTATCCGTCCGGTTCATACTGTAACCATGCTTTTGGGCGATGAGTTAATTGAAGGTGAAATTTTAGGTGTGGCAAGCGCTCGCACTATTCGCGGTCACCGATTCTTAGGCGAGAAAGAATTTGAAATTCAACATGCAGACCAATATCCACAATTATTACGTGAAAAAGGTTCTGTAGTAGCAGATTTCAACGAGCGTAAAGCAGAAATTCTTGCAAAATCTCAAGCAAAAGCAACCGCACTTGGCGGTGTGGCTGATATTGAAGAAAGCCTGCTTGAAGAAGTAACTTCGTTGGTGGAATATCCAAACGTTTTAGCAGCAAAATTTGAAGAACGCTTCTTAGCGGTGCCTGCGGAAGCATTGGTTTACACTATGAAAGGCGACCAAAAATATTTTCCAATTTATGACAAAGACGGCAAATTATTACCGCACTTTATTTTTGTCTCGAACATCAACCCAGAAGATCCAACAGCGATTATAGAAGGGAATGAAAAAGTGGTTCGCCCACGTTTAACCGATGCAGAATTCTTCTTCAAAACCGACTTAAAACAAAAACTGGTTGATCGTTTACCACGTTTAGAAACCGTGTTGTTCCAACAACAACTGGGTACATTGAAAGACAAAACTGACCGTATTGAACAACTTGCAGGCGAAATTGCAAAACAAATCGGTGCAGACGAAGTAAAAGCAAAACGTGCAGGTTTACTGTCGAAATGTGACTTAATGACCAACATGGTGTTTGAATTTACCGATACGCAAGGCGTAATGGGGATGCACTATGCTCGTCATGATGGTGAAGATGAAGAAGTCGCAGTCGCATTAAACGAACAATATATGCCACGCTTTGCGGGTGATGAATTACCAAAATCACTCGTTGCAAGTGCGGTCGCTTTAGCGGATAAATTTGACACCTTAACGGGTATCTTCGGCATCGGACAAGCACCAAAAGGCAGTGCAGACCCATTTGCGCTTCGTCGTGCGGCATTAGGTGCGTTACGTATTATCGTAGAGAAAAACTTACCACTAGATTTAGAAGATTTAGTGAAAAAATCAGCCGCACTTTTCGGTGATAAACTCACAAATCAAAATGTGGTTGCCGATGTAGTAGATTTCATGCTCGGCCGTTTCCGTGCATGGTATCAAGATGAAGGCATTGCGGTAGATGTGATTCAAGCCGTATTGGCGCGTCGTCCAACTCGTCCTGCTGATTTTGATGCGCGCGTGCGTGCGGTTTCACACTTCCGTACTTTAGATTCAGCGGAAGCGTTAGCGGCAGCAAATAAACGTGTCAGCAATATCTTAACCAAAGCGGATGCTGCAATTGGTGAGATCAATTTGACCGCTTGCGTAGAGCCAGCAGAAAAAGCCCTTGCTGAAGCGGTACTTGCATTACGCACTGAAGTACAACCGCTTATCGCACAAGGCGATTACACCGCAGTATTAGATAAATTAGCGAACTTACGCGCACCAGTAGACAGTTTCTTTGATAACGTAATGGTAAATGCTGAAGATCCAGCATTACGCCAAAACCGCTTAGCGATTTTAAACACGTTACAAGGCTTGTTCTTACAGGTGGCGGATATTTCGGTATTGCAATAATGGATCTAAAAAAGGATGGTCAATTTTCCAACGACCATCCTTTTGTATATAGACTTCAAATGATTATTTCTCTATAATCAACTGCACTTTCCCCCCTTAGCTCAGTCGGTTAGAGCAGGCGACTCATAATCGCTTGGTCACTGGTTCAAGTCCGGTAGGGGGGACCATTCGACTTGTCAAATAACGTCTTTTCTGTCAAAAAACATCATAAAAACAGCATTTTATAATCAACCTTATTGTTGTTTTCGTCTTTTATTGTTTGTCATTGTTCGTTTTTATTGTTCCCTTAAATGTTCCCTCTTTATGAAGGAACAAAAACGAGGGAACAGAAGAACGGTAAATTTTTATTTATAAGGGCTTGAACAATGGCTAGAGACTTTTCAAAAAAATTCACTGATTCTTATATTCATGGAATTAAACCAACTAATAAAGAGCAACTATTTTCTGATAGGGATAATCTGTATTTATTGGTTAAACCAACTGGAGCCAAAATATGGCGATTCATTTACACTCACCCAATAACCAAAAAACGCATAAAAAAATCTTTTGGAAATTATCCATCAATTCCACTTGCTTTCGCTAGGGATAAGGCTCGTATATGGTGCGGACTATTGGCACAGGGGGTAGATCCTGTTGAAGAAGAACGTATGCAGCAAGAGGAGCAAGAGAAGAAAGCAGTGACCTTCAAAGAGCTTGCTATGCTATGGCGTGATAAACGATTAAAGAAAGGAGAGTTAAAAGAAAAAAGTATTGAGAAAGCTTATAGAAGAGTGGAGCTTTATTTGTTTGATAGGTTTAATTTTTCTAGATTGTTAGCTGAAAATATTAATTTGAGATCTTTTGATGATGCTTTACTTCCCATTGAGGGAACAGATACGTGCGATAAGTTATGCATTGCAATAAAACAAATATTTGATAATGCGATTGATGAAGGCGTGTTAGAAAATAATCCTTTTACAAGATTATCCAAAAGATTTAAAAAGCCAATTACTAAGAATTTTCCATCAATACCGCCTAAGGAATTACCACGGGTATTTGCTAAACTTAATTTATCTAATGCAAAGATAGCGACAAAATGCCTTATTGAATTTCAGTTGCTCACTATCTTACGGGCCAATGAAGCAGTGAAGATAGAGTGGAGCGATATAAATTGGGAAGAAAAGGCCTTACATATTCCAGCTGAACGGATGAAAGGCGGTAAGCGTCCGCATAGTGTACCTTTATCTAGTCAGGCATTGCGAATTCTAGAGTGTATGCGTGAAATAAATGGCCATCGCAGATTTGTTTTTACTAGTTATATTGCACCATGGAATAAACCAATGAATAGCCAAACCGTTAATAAGACTTTAAGAGATCTTGGATTTACTGGCGAATTAGTTGGGCATGGTTTTCGTGGTATCGCCAGCACTTATTTGCATGAATTAGACTG
>CABQSN010000146.1:0-4454 GCA_902466845.1 uncultured Haemophilus sp. | reverse complement strand
TGGACGTAAACAGTCTTTCTCAGCTTTACTTGCGTGTTTGTAACCGTTACAAGCTTTAACTTGTGGTACTTTACCGTAACCAACAGCTGTAATTTCAGATGTTACACCATCTTCAATTAAACGAGCTTTAACACGGTTTGCACGACGTTGAGACAAATCTAAGTTATAAGCGTCAGAACCTAAACGGTCGGTATAACCTGCGACTTTTACATCTTTAGCGCCTGTTTCTTTTAATTGCGCAGCCACACTGTCAACAACTTCTTTACCACGTGCTGTTAAAGTATCTTTATCGAAATCAAATAAGAAATCACCGCTTAACGCAAATGATGAATTCCCATTACAACCATTTGGATACCAGAAGAAACTTTGAGCATTATGGTTTTTGTCAAATAATACTTTGTATTGACAGATTTTGTGAACACCATTTTCACGATAGTTGAACACATAATCCCACTCTTCAACACCGTATAAACCTTCAGAGAAGTGTGGACGACCGATTAGGTTATATAATTGGTCTTTGTTCATACCACGTTCGATCATACGAACGTTATCCCAGTTTGGCCATGAACCAAATTGGCTACCATCATGATTGAAACCAGCTTTATCAATCTTAGGCCATACGAGTTGTGGTACTTGTTGACCATCAACTTCTTTATATTCTGGAGTACCAGCTTCTGTAACTTTGCTTAAGTTACCACAAGCAGCAACTGTCGCTACTGCTACTGCAGATAATAAAATACGAGATAATTTCATTTCTTTACCTTTTTACTGTTAAGGTGCAATCCTTGCAAGAAGAACCTACACAACTAAACTTTATAAATTTTACAAATAAAACTATAAGAGTTTCATGGCGTATGGTAGTCATAATTCTTTAACTTGTAAATAAAAAAACATTAAAAAATGATTTTTTATGGAACTTTTTTGTAAAGTTGTGTAAAGAGTTGTCAAATAAGTAAATTTTTTTCTTATTGAATAAAATCCTGTCCATTTTTTGTTAAATTTCGATGGATAATTCCCTCAATACTCTCTTCAGCTTGCTTACCTATTTTTTGTAAAAGTGGCTTTTTCACTTTATATTTCACCGCGATCACAGACTTATCTTTCATTTTTTCAAGAATAATATCATCACTGGTTGCTAACTCATCGACTAGTTGAAGCGCTAAGGCTTGTTGACCGAACCAATGCTCACCAGTTGCGACTTTATCCACATCTAAGTGCGGTCGATTTTGAGCCACAAATTGTTTAAATAATTGATGTGTTTCTTCAAGTTCTGCTTGGAATTTCTGTTTTCCTTTTTCAGTATTTTCACCTAACACTGTGACGGTGCGTTTAAATTCTCCCGCTGTCATCACATCAACATCGACATCATGTTTTTTCAATAAACGATGAATATTGGGAATTTGAGCTACAACACCAATAGAACCGATGATCGCAAAAGGTGCGGAAACAATTTTATCAGCCACGCAAGCCATCATATACCCACCACTTGCAGCGACCTTATCTACTGCAACCGTTAATTTAATCCCCTTTTGTTTTAAGCGAGCTAACTGTGAAGCAGCCAAACCATAACCATGAACAACACCACCTGGGCTTTCTAAACGTAGCAAGACCTCATCATCGGCTTTTGCCACATTAATAATCGCCGAAATTTCCTCTCGAAGCGCGGTCGTTTCTGATGCAGAAATATCCCCTTTAAAATCGAGCACGTAAACACAAGGCTTAGGTGCTGCTTTCTCACCGTTTTTTAATTTTGCTTTTAAAGTCTTTGCTTCTTGTTTTTTGGCTTTCTTCTCTGTTTTTTCCGCTTGTTTAAGCTCTTCTTCTGAAAGTTGGAAATCGCGTAAATGCTTAACTGTTTCCTTAAATTCTTCAGAAAGGTCTGTTACAACTAATTCTCCATGATGTGTTGCATTACGTTGTTTCGCAGAAATAATCATTGCTACGATAGCGGCGATTACAAGTAAAATCGTTAAAATCTCTAAAATAAAAATGCCATAGCCGGTCAAAATATCAGACCACATAGTTTTTCTCCTAAATAAAGTGAAGGCATTATTTTACTGTGCAAGCCTGATTTACACTAACTTTTTATGGAAAATTTTGCGATTTAAGGTAAACTAACGCAGTTTTATTGCCTAATTTATAATGAATTACAGAGGTTTATATGTCTAAAGTTGCATCTATTGTTGATGTGTTACAAGGTAAAATCGCTATAGGCGAAAAAGTTACCGTACGCGGCTGGGTTCGTACCCGTCGTGATTCTAAAGCTGGTCTTTCTTTCCTCGCTGTTTATGACGGCTCTTGCTTTGATCCTATTCAAGTCATCGTCAATAACGATATTGAAAATTATGAAAGTGAAGTATTACGCTTAACAACGGGTTGCTCTGTTATCGTAACCGGTACTATTGTTGAGTCACCTGCTGAAGGTCAAGCTGTTGAACTTCAAGCTGAAAAAGTAGAAGTGACAGGGTTTGTAGAAGATCCTGATACTTATCCAATGGCGGCAAAACGTCACTCAATTGAATACTTACGTGAAGTGGCACACTTACGTCCTCGTACCAATATTATCGGTGCAGTCGCACGAGTTCGTCACTGCTTAGCTCAAGCTATTCATCGCTTCTTCCATGAACAAGGTTTCTATTGGGTCGCTACTCCATTAATTACCGCTTCAGATACTGAAGGTGCGGGTGAAATGTTCCGTGTCTCAACGCTTGATTTAGAAAATCTTCCTCGTGGTGAAGATGGTAAAGTCGATTTCAGTCAAGACTTCTTCGGCAAAGAATCATTTTTAACCGTTTCAGGCCAGTTAAATGGTGAGACTTACGCGTGTGCATTAAGCAAAATCTATACTTTCGGTCCAACATTCCGTGCTGAAAATTCAAATACAACTCGTCACCTTGCAGAATTCTGGATGGTTGAACCTGAAGTCGCTTTCGCAACGCTTGCTGACAATGCTAAATTAGCAGAAGACATGTTGAAATACGTGTTCCGTGCGGTGCTTGCTGAGCGTAAAGATGACTTAAAATTCTTTGAAAAACACGTAGATAAAGATGTGATTACTCGTTTAGAAAACTTTGTAAACTCTGATTTTGCTCAAATCGACTATACCGATGCAATCGATGTATTATTAAAATCAGGTAAAAAATTCGAGTTCCCAGTATCTTGGGGTATCGATTTATCTTCTGAACATGAACGTTTCTTAGCAGAAGAATATTTCAAATCACCTGTTGTCGTGAAAAACTATCCGAAAGATATCAAAGCCTTCTATATGCGTTTAAATGACGATGGTAAAACTGTGGCCGCAATGGATGTTCTCGCACCTGGAATTGGTGAAATCATTGGTGGTTCTCAACGTGAAGAACGTTTAGACGTATTAGATAAACGTATGGAAGAAATGGGCTTAAATCCTGAAGATTACTGGTGGTATCGTGATCTTCGTAAATATGGTACCGTACCACATTCAGGTTTCGGTCTTGGCTTTGAACGCTTAATCGTTTATGTAACCGGCGTACAAAATATTCGCGATGTGATTCCATTCCCTCGCGCACCAAGAAATGCAAATTTCTAAAAATATTGTTTAAATTGACCGCACTTTTTTTAAAGTGCGGTCATCATTTTAGGCGATAAATTTATCCCCTATTCCATTTATTGTGTTTGAATCAATCTTTCAAATACATCACATTAAGGAAAGTAGAAATGGACAAAATTAAACAACTCTTTGCTAACAACTACAGTTGGGCGCAAAGAATGAAAGAAGAAAATTCCACTTATTTTAAAGAACTTGCCGATCATCAAACACCTCATTACCTTTGGATTGGTTGTTCTGATAGCCGTGTTCCAGCTGAAAAACTCACAAATCTTGAACCAGGTGAGTTATTTGTACATCGTAATGTAGCCAATCAAGTTATTCATACAGATTTTAACTGCCTTTCAGTTGTGCAATATGCCGTTGATGTACTCAAAATTGAACATATTATTATTTGCGGCCACACCAATTGTGGTGGTATCAAAGCAGCTATGCAAGATCACGATCTAGGGCTAATAAATAACTGGTTGCTCCATATTCGTGATATTTGGTTTAAACATGGTCATCTATTAGGCAATCTTTCAGCAGAAAAACGCTCAGATATGCTCACTAAATTAAATGTTGCAGAGCAAGTTTATAACCTAGGACGCACATCTATCGTAAAAAGCGCTTGGGAACGTGGACAAAAACTCTCCCTACATGGCTGGGTATATGATGTAAATGATGGATTCTTAGTAGATCAAGGTGTTATTGCAACCAGTCGAGAAACCCTTGAAATCTCTTACCGTAATGCAATTGCTCGCCTATCTAGTCTCGCGGAAGAAGATATTCTGAAAAAAGAGCCTCCAGAAAACGAAGAATAAAAAAAGTGCGGTTAAAATGATCTGACCCCAAAAAGTTAGACTGTTATTTAAAGGATTGTTTTCGATAT
>CABQSN010000145.1:0-4499 GCA_902466845.1 uncultured Haemophilus sp. | reverse complement strand
AAACCCGTTGAAGAATTAATTGCTGGCTCAATTGCTGTAACCTTCGCGGCAAAAGTTTCACCTTTACGCGCATCTGCCGTAGCTGTTACTTTTTGACCAATATGCAATTTATCTAATAGGTTTTGAGCAATCGCAAAATCGACTTTCATTGAAGAACGATCTTCCACACGCACAATTTCAGTACCGTTTGAAACATACTGACCAACATTCACTTTCACGATACCAGCTTTACCATCAAATGGCGCGACGATTTGGCGACGCTCAATGGTTGCTTTTAATGACTCAATATTTGCCGCTTGTGCTTCATAAGCTGCTTTTGCGTTATCTAATTCTTGACGAGAAACGGCACCGCTGCCTGCAAGGTTTGCATAACGTTGATAAGTTTGACGTAATGACACCACTTGAGCTTGAGCCGCTTGTAAGCTTGCACGCTCAACGGAACTATCTAACTCAACTAACAAATCACCCTTTTTCACGCTTTGGCCATTTTGCACGAGCACTTTAGACACGGTTCCAGCGCTTTGTGCACTTAACATCGCCCCTTGATTTGGACGAACAAGACCGGTTGTTTCAATGATCGGCGTCCATTCTGAAGCCTTAACTGTCATTGCGGTAACAGGAGAAGCTGTTTCAGGTTTATTTGCTAAGAAATCAGCAATGCCTTTTGCCTTCATTTGATTAAGGAAAATCATTGCTGCAAAAATTAACACAAATACGCCTAACGCTAATTTCAAAAAGAAAACGTGTGAACGCTTTGGTCTATTAGTTTGAGTTATACTCATTTGGAAAACTCCATTAAGACAATAAAATGACTACTTCTGAATTGCACGCCAAGAGCGTTCAATGACAGATTCTAATACCACATCGGTAACCGCTATACCGAGAAATTTGTTATCTGAGGCTAAAACTATTGCATTATCTAGACTCAGCAAAAATAAAATTCGAAGTTCTAAATCAGCTAACACATTTGCTGCTTGTCCCTTGAGACAAAACTGATCCCAACACGAATGCTCCATTTCTTTGCAGGTTTCAATAAACTCTGGTAAAGATCGATATTGGTTCATGTTTAACAGAATCGTTGGATTTTCTTGAAGAAAATGCCAAATATTCCACCACATTTTTCTGTATTGCTCGAAAAAAGATTGGCTTTCATCAAAACCTTCTTCAATCGCCACAGCAAACTTATTGAACACTCGACGAGCAAATTGTGCTAATAACTCGTCTTTACTCTTAAAATAAAGATAAATCGTACCTGCTGCGATGCCTGCTTCCTTAGCTAACTTATGCATAGAAAGATGATGTAATCCTTCTTTTGCCATAAGACGATCTGTTGCATCAAAGATCTGCTCACTGACATCAAGCTTCGTTTTAGAGGCTTTTACTTGTCGCATAATAAAAAATTAAATTCTTAGGGTTATATATGAGAAAGGTCATTTAAGATGAACATCAAAAATGAATGAACGTTCATTTTATTGATTTTTCGTTTTTTGGCAAGTGAAAATATAAAAAAAGTGCGGTTATTTTTAACCGCACTTTTAAATTCTGAATTACATTCCAATCACTACGCAACTCGCCACTGATTTTGCTTTATCTTGTGCTGCTGTTGCTGCATCTCGACTACCAAATGGTCCCACACGTACGCGGTTCCATTCTTCACTTGTTGCAATTTGTGCATTTACGCCTGCCATCGCAAGACGACCTTGTAAGCTTTCTGCCTGTGCACGATTTTTAAATGCACCACATTGTAAACCAAATTTTTTACCACCAGCCTGTACTTGTTGTTCAGCAGGTTTTGGTTCTGCTTTTTTCGGTTGCTCTGTTTTAGCCGGTTCTGTTTTTACCGGTTCAGCTTTTACCACTTCCGCTTTTTTCGGCGGTTCAGGCTTTTTAACTGGCTCAGGATTTTTCGCTTCTGGTTTTGCTGTTTGTTGAGCTGGCTGAGCTTGAGCTGTCTGTGTTGGTTGAGCTTGTTGTGCTTGAGCTACGGCTTTTTCTGCATTCGCTGCTTCTTGCTCTTTACGTTGAGCTTCTAATTTTTTCGCTTCTTCTGCTGCCTTTTGTTCTTTTTCCATTTGAATCAGCACTTGACGTTGTTCTTCCGTCAAACGCATATTTTTTTCAACAGAAGAGGGATTATTATCCACCGGCACCGTACGAGTTTCTAATTCTTTAATATAGTGCCATACTTCTTCTGGACGATTTGGTAACACACTTTTCGGTTGCGGTTTTTCCGGTTGAACCGTTGTTGTCACGACAGGTTCAGGTGTTTTACTTTTTAAGAAGTAAAGCCCTAAACCAAAACCTAATACTGCTATCAACGCAAGACCAATTAAAGTATTACGATTAAAACGTTTCTTTGCTTTCTTTTTATTATTTTTTGAGCCGCTTCGACCGGCAAAATCTCGATGAGCCACGATAAAATCCTAAAATATTCGATAAATTAAACTTAGAGTATAAAAAACGCTTAATTCTACTGAAAAACTGTGCATTTTTCTAGGGAATTTTTGCTAACTCAAATCCAAAGGATCCACGTCTAAAATCAACCGCACTTGAGAAGACTTTATCAGCTCTGGTGAATATCGACTTAATGCCGCCTGTAATTGTTTCCGAGAAGCGTGCTGTAATAATAACTGCCAACGATACTGCCCTGCTTTTTTGCTAAACGGTGCAGGAATCGGCCCCAATACTTGCAAGCCTTCTATTTTTTGTTCATAGAAGAAAGAGGCCAATTGCGACAATGCATTTTCCGCCTCTTCAGAATGACGACATTGAGCTTTAAACAAGGCTTGGAAACTAAATGGAGGCAAGCCCATATTATGCCGCAACTTCAAGGTTTCTTCTGCAAAAGCTTGGTAACCCTTTTCAAGCAAGGTGGTTAATAACGGATGATCCGGATAGTGCGTCTGCAAAACCACTTCACCCTGTTTTTCGGCTCTGCCTGAGCGACCTGCCACTTGTACATAAAGCTGCGCCAAACGTTCTTCGGCTCTGAAATCAAGGGAAAACAAGGCATTATCTACATTCACTAAAGCAACCAAAGTGACATTCGGAAAATGGTGTCCTTTGGCTAACATTTGGGTGCCAATTAAAATCTGACTTTTACCTTGCTGAATATCCTCTAAATAACCTTCAAGCTTGCCTTTTCGCGCGGTGCTATCACGATCGATACGTGCAATATTATATTGAGGAAAACGTGCTTTTAAGGTTTCTTCTAACTGTTCTGTGCCTAAACCCGTTGTGACTAAATGCGTTGAACCACAATGGCCACATTGCATCGGCACTGTTTTTTGCGCACCACAATGATGGCAGCGTAAAACGCGCTGATGTTGGTGATAAGTATAAGGCTTTTCGCAATGATGACATTCATCAATCCAGCCACATTCATGACATAACAACACAGGCGCAAATCCACGTCGATTAAGGAATAACAACACTTGATTACCTTTTTCTAAGTGTTCTTGCATACGTTGCAATAGCGGTTCGGATAAGCCGTTTTGAATTCGTTGATGTTTTAAATCAATCACAAACTGGCGAAGTGCGGTCGCATTTCCGGCTCTTTTTGATAAGACCAAATGATGATATTTACCATTTTGTACGTTATTCAGACTTTCCAAACTTGGTGTGGCAGAACCTAATAAGATAGGAATATTGAGCTTTTGAGCAAGCACAATGCCTAAATCACGCGCATGATAACGCCAACCATCTTGCTGTTTAAACGAGCCGTCATGCTCTTCATCTAAAATAATTAAGCCGAGATCTGAAAACTGGGTGAAAAGCGCCGATCTCGTACCAATCACGATTGCACTCTGTCCTGTTCTTGCTCGCTCCCAAACATTTAAGCGCTGTGTATCATTCAAGTTGGAATGCAATACATCAATTTCTACATTAAAGCGAGCTTGGAACCGTCTCACGGTCTGAGGGGTAAGCCCAATTTCAGGAACAAGCACTAAAACCTGTTTGCCTTTCTTTAAGACTTCTTCAATGTATTGCAGGTAAATTTCAGTTTTACCTGAACCAGTCACGCCCTCTAACAACCACACATTAAAGCCTTCTTGGAAAAGCAACTGGCTAAATGCAAGGGCTTGTTGCTTGTTTAAGGTCAATCGGTTATCAAGATTGGCTAACGGATTATCCCCTAGAGCTTGTTGCCAACTTTTTTGTTCAGTAGGCACAATAATCTCTTCCACATAATCTTTGCCGTTAAGAGTTGACCAAATTGCCGAACTGATTTCATTGTTACCTTTTTCTAAATCTTGCGTTAGCAATAAATTTAAAGCTTCAATTTGTTTTTTGGCGCGTTTTAATTCGCCTGATTCTAACGCTTGTTTTCCAAGGTCCGTAATACGCCAAAAAGTGCGGTCATTTTTAACCGCACTTTCTCCATTACGAAGTTTGACTGGCAACGCTTGAAACAACACATCGCCTAATGCAGCACGATAATAATTAGCTGACCAAGACAGCCAATCCCAAGTTGTGGAATTAAAAAGTGAGCCAGCATC
>CABQSN010000144.1:0-4521 GCA_902466845.1 uncultured Haemophilus sp. | reverse complement strand
TGACCTTTCGTTTCAATTGTGAGTAAGCTGTCTTCAATATTTAATGTAGAATTCTCTGATGTGTATGCAATAATGGTTGATTTATGGGTACCTGCTGGCTGTAGTGCGATATCTAACTTTTTGATATGTAATGTTGAGTTTTCGGCATCTACAGCAGTGCTGTTATCTCCCCCCAGAAAAATAGAGGAGTTGATAATATTTGCTGTAGATTTACCATATACTTGGTATCCTACGCTATCTTTAGCTGAACTAACAATACTTACTGAATCAATATCAATGGTACTATTACGTTGAAGTTCAAATGCTGAATTTCCTGAAACTGACTCTCCCTTGTGATTAACTGCTGAAAGTCCCTCAAATAAATTGATATTTCCGGTGTGGAATTTAAGATTTGCATCTATCAATTCAAAAACAGAACTTTCAGGAAAAGCCTTCGATAATGTGAAGGTACTATTAGGTTTGATTTCTAATGAACTAGGCCCACCAGAAAATTGAGGATCAAGGAAAATTAATGATTCTGTTGGATAATCCTTATTTAAAAGATTTTTTAATTTAAAAAATACACGTGCAAGATTCTTTTTATTTGTTAAATCATAACCATAATCTGAATAAAAATTCATATTTTTTACTTCAGAGTCAGTTCTTTCCGGATTCTTATATACGGTACCTTCGTATAGTTTATAATCAATGGCCCACGCTGAATTTACCAATCCAAGAGCTGCAGCGACTAAACTCACTTTAAAAGTGCGGTTAAAAATTTTATTGTTTTTCATATTAATTCCTTTGGATTATAAAAAAAGCCAACTTATTGAATAAGTTGGCTTGAATTTTACCGATTTAATAATTAACCTGCAACAGCGATACGTTTCATATCTGTCATGTAGCCACGTAACTCTTGACCGATTAATTCAACCGGGTGGTTACGGATTGCATCGTTTACATCGCGTAAGGTGATGTTATCGATAGCGACCGCTGGTGTTGGTTCACCTAAGTCACCTTTTTGTAAGGTTGGGATGATTTCTTTAGCAAGAATTGGGGTTGCTACGTTAGAGAATAAGTAGTTACCATATTCTGCAGTATCAGAAATAACCACGTTCATTTCGTATAAACGTTTACGCGCGATAGTGTTTGCGATTAACGGTAATTCGTGAAGTGATTCATAGTAAGCTGATTCTTCATAGATACCGCTTGCCACCATTGCATCAAAGGCTAATTCAACACCTGCTTTCACCATTGCGATCATTAATACGCCGTTATCAAAGTATTCTTGTTCAGAAATTTTGATGCCGTCTGCTTTTGGTGCATTTTCAAAGGCAGTTTTGCCTGTTGCTTCACGCCATGCGAATAAGTCTTTATCACCGTTCGCCCAGTCTGCCATCATAGTCGCAGAGAAGTGACCGCTGATGATGTCATCCATGTGTTTGTAATATAAGAAACCAAGGCTTTCTTTGATTTGCTCAGCAAGTTCAAATGCACGTAATTTTGCGCTGTTTGATAAGCGATCCATCATTAATGTGATACCGCCTTGTTTTAAGGCTTCAGTAATGGTTTCCCAACCGTATTGGATCAATTTACCTGCGTATGCTGGATCTTTACCATCAGCAACAAGTTTGTCGTAACACACGATAGAACCTGCTTGTAACATACCGCAAAGAATAGTTTGTTCACCCATTAAGTCAGATTTTACTTCTGCGACGAATGAAGATTCTAATACGCCCGCACGGTCACCACCGGTTGCTGCTGCCCATGCTTTTGCAATTGCCATACCTTCACCACGTGGGTCATTTGCAGGGTGAACCGCGATTAATGTTGGCACACCGAAACCACGTTTGTATTCTTCACGCACTTCAGTACCTGGACATTTTGGCGCAACCATCACAACTGTAATGTCTTTACGGATTTCTTCGCCAACTTCAACAATGTTGAAACCGTGTGAATAACCAAATGCAGAGTCTTTTTTCATTAAAGGCATCACATCAGCAACCACTTTAGAGTGTTGTTTGTCTGGTGTTAAGTTGATAACTAAGTCTGCTGTTGGGATTAACTCTTGGTAAGTACCCACTTTAAAACCGTTTTCGGTTGCACGTTGGAATGATGCACGTTTTTCTGCAATCGCTTCAGGGCGTAATGCATAAGAAATGTCTAAGCCAGAGTCACGCATATTTAAACCTTGGTTTAAACCTTGCGCACCACAACCTACGATAACGATTTTTTTGCCTTTTAAGTAGTTGCAACCGTCAGCAAATTCACTGCGATCCATAAAACGACAACGACCTAATTGGTCTAATTTTTCGCGTAAATTTAATGTGTTAAAATAGTTAGCCATTTTTCATCCTTAATATGATGTTGATTAATGTTTGTATGAGGTTGTGTTTGAATATAGTTTTTTGTTGTGCCATCGATTATAAGATTTTTAATTATTGCGTAAAGTGATATTATTGGCACTTAGTGTTGCATTTTTTGCAACGATATTTGCATTTTAGTGATACATATGAACTTTCAAGACCTTCAAATATTTCTTCATCTTGCGGACACACAAAATTTTGCTAAAACCGCTACGCAAAATCATATGTCGCCTTCTACCCTTTCACGCCAGATTCAACGAATGGAGGAGGAATTAGAACAGCCTTTATTTATTCGTGATAATCGACAAGTGCGTTTAACCGAGCAAGGTGAGAAATTTTTGCAATTTGCTAAAACAGAATGGCAAAACTGGCAACTGTTTAAGCGTCAACTTCGGGATAACTCAGCGGAATTAAGCGGAGAATTGCGCTTGTTTTGTTCGGTAACGGCTTCATATAGCCACTTGCCACAGGTATTAGCCAAATTTCGTTCTCGTTATCCGAAAGTTGAAATTCAACTGACCACAGGTGACCCAGCTTCAGCAGTGCAATTTATTCAATCAGAACAAGTGGATCTCGCTTTAGCAGGGAAACCGAATAATCTGCCGACAGGATTAGAGTTTTATAAGATTGATGATATTTCCCTCTCATTAATTGCACCTCGCGTGGCTTGTTTAGCGACACAATTATTACAGGAAGAACCCATCAATTGGCAGCAAATGCCTTTCATTTTGCCGTTAGATGGAATGGCACGCCAGCGTATTGAACAATGGCTACGTAGCAAACACATTAAACATCCAAAAATTTATGCCACAGTGGCTGGACACGAAGGGATCGTGCCGATGGTAGCACTGGGTTTTGGATTGGCTATGCTACCCGATGCGGTAATTAATAATAGTCCAATGGCAAAAGAAGTTTCCCGTTTAAATTTAGATAATCCGGTAGAAGCGTTTGATTTAGGTGTTTGTGTGCAAAAAAGAAATTTAGCGAACCCCCTAATTCGTGCATTTTGGGAGATGTTAGACTAAAATAATAAGCAGAATTAACCTAAGGATTTATTATGTTAAGGGGCATACTTATTTCACTTTTAGCCTCGCTTTTATTTGGCTATATGTATTATTTTTCCACGCTGCTGAAACCACTTAGCGGCACGGATATTTTCGGCTATCGAATGCTGTTTACATTCCCTTTCGTTGCCCTTTCCGTCATCATGTTTAAACAAAAGCAGGCATTGGCAGAGCATTTAAAACGCATTAAAAAACAACCGCTCTTTGCCCTTTCCTATATTATTTGTGGCGCATTAATGGGTTATCAAATGTGGCTCTTTTTGTGGGCCCCCAATAATGGTAGCTCATTAAGTGTTTCTTTCGGTTATTTATTATTGCCAATTGTGATGGTGGCTGCGGGACGGATCATTTTTAAAGAACGAATTTCAACATTGAAATTCATTGCGGTGTTAATTGCGGCAATCGGAGTGATTTCTAACATCATTTTAAAAGGCGGGTTATCTTGGGAGGCCATTGTTATCTGTGTGGGTTACACCACCTACTTCTCGATACGAAAAGCCTTAAAAAATACCGATCTTGGTGCCTTTTGCTTAGAAATGATCGCATTATTGCCAGTTAGCGTTTACTTTGCCCTTCAAACCGATTTTGCTACTGTGCAGGAATCGAATCCTAATATTTGGGGATTATTGGTATTGCTCGGGCTCATTAGTGGCTCTGCATTGATTGCTTACGTGATTGCCAGCAATATGCTGCCAATGAATTTACTTGGCCTTCTAGGCTATGTTGAAACCATTTTGATGGTGATTATTTCATTTTTAATTGGAGAGGAAATGGATGCGGACAGCTATCCGTTATTCATTTGTTTAGTATTGGCGATGAGCCTGATTATTTTTGATGGCGTGTATAAACAGCGCGCAAAAGGAACAAACCATGTCGTTTAAAGAAATTAGCCCAGAACAAGCTTGGGAAATGGTGCAAAATGGCGCCATGCTTGCTGATGTTCGGGACCCTCAACGTTTTACCTATTCCCATGCGAAAGGGGCGTTTCATTTAACTAACCAAAGCTTTTTACAATTTGAAGAACTGGTGGATTTTGACTCCCCGATTATTGTGAGTTGTTATCATGGCATAAGCAGCCAAAATGTAGCGACTTTCCTCGTTGAACAAGGCTA
>CABQSN010000143.1:0-4529 GCA_902466845.1 uncultured Haemophilus sp. | reverse complement strand
AAATTTATATATTTTTCTGCCCGCACTTTTTTATTATTTAATTACCGTAATTGACCATTTGGCATCATCAATTTGCTCGAAGTTTGTCACTTCATAGCCTTCTTCAGCCGCCCAAGCGGGGATAGCTTCAGTGGCTTGGGTACAGTCGAATTCAATTTCTAGGCCATCGCCTTTATTTAACTTAGCCATGGCTTCCTTAGCTTCAACGAGAGGAAAGGGGCAAACAAGGCCGAGTGTAGGTAATTTAACGATCATATAAACTCCTTATGATGCTTTTGCTAATTTTAAACGTTGTGGACGGATAATGGTGAAGTAGGCGGCCACCCAAGTGCCGAGGATCATCAATGGCAATGATACCCAACCTTGCCAAGAGAAAAAGGCGGTTTCGACTAAACCGTTACCGATAGAGCAGCCACCCGCAAGGGTTGCACCAATGCCCATGAGAATACCGCCGAGTCCGCTGCGTAGAATCGTAGTGGCATTCGGTACGCGGACACGAAATTCATTGCTTGCTTTTGCGCCGATGAATGATCCAATAAAAATCCCTAAGACTAAGAATACGCCCCAGTTAATAAATTTACCGTCGCCAGTAACGAGGAATTGCATAATATTAGCTGATGGACCAGTGATCCCAAGTCCAAACTCACGACCAGTAGCAACACTGAGTGGCCAAGCGGCAAGCGCGATTAATCCAATTAACACGGCTGAGAAAAATGGGTGCCAGCGTTTTTCAAATAATAAGTGGGCAAGCCCCGTTTTCTTCGGTTTTAATGCCGCGACTTTTACGCTTGGTTTGCTGAGATGTTTGTATACATAAAAGGCTGTCACTAAAGTTAATAGTGCCACTAACCACCAAGGTGAAATGCCGAATGTATCGTAAATGTTGCGTTGTTCGATATTGATACTGCGTAAAGTTTTATTGAATTCCCCTAATGGGCCAGTGCGCATGATGGCACTTAATAACATATAAGTGAATAACGCAACCCAACTGCCGACTAAGCCTTCTGCAGCGCGGTACCACGTACCTGTCGCACAACCGCCAGCAAGAACAATGCCGATACCAAACACAAAGGCACCGATAATCACCGCTAAAAAGGCAAAGTTTTCAGCCGGATCAACATTTAATACACCGATTTCTTTTAAGAGAAAGAAACCGATGGATTGCACGGTAATCGCCAATAGAAGGGCTACAAACATTTTGTTATTTTTGGTGACATACATATCGCGAAATGCGCCAGTAATACAAAAGCGCCCACGCTGCATCACAAATCCGAGTAAAATTCCGCAAAGTAATCCGGTTAAAAGCATAAATATTCCTTCTCTTTTAGAACTAAGTAGGTCGGTATTTTCTAAAAAAATAAGAAGGTAGCGCCAATAACTTTTGGCTAGAAAATATGTTTTTTTGATATAAAAAAGTGCGGTCAGAAATTTGAGTGATTTTCTGACCGCACTTTATCGTAAGTTACCACGCTATTAAGGACAGGGTTTACTCACCATTATTTCAATCACTTGGCGATCGATATGGTGCATACTCTTAGAAGCAATCGAGCATAGATTGTCGATAGTGCGATCGAGATCGTGTTCAACGATGCCTTCATTACCTGTCACATGGGTTTCATCCATGGCCATGAGTACCGATTTATAGCCAGAAGCCACGCTGGTGGAGACTTTCATCGCACAGCTATTAGATGCGCCATCGCAGATGATTCCGCTAATATCACCAATCATGCTGCAAATTCCCATGCTCACTGTTTCAAATTTACCTGTAAGCAAATAGGCGATACCTGCACAGCTTCCCATAGAGGCGGTTGTTACCGCGCAAAGCGCAGAAAGTTTGGGTAATTTACTGTGGATATAAATGGCCATTAAGTGTGATAAGAAGAGGGCGCGGAGACGTTTTTCTTCACTCACGTTTAAATAATCGGCGACCACAACCACAGGCATAGTGGCGGCAATACCTTGGTTGCCAGAGCCTGAATTACTCATCGCTGGCAATGTAGCCCCGCCCATACGGGCATCGGAGGCTGCAGTGGTTTCAATCATAATTTTGCTGAGCAAATCGTCTGACATTAAGCCACTACCAACTTGTTTGCGTAACGTTCTGCCAATGTGTAAGCCGTAATTTTCACGTAATCCTTCGTCAGACAAAGCTCGGTTGAGCGCGGCAGCTTGTCCGATAAAACGGATTTTATCGAGCTCAACTTCACAAGAAAATTCAAAAATTTCACGTGCGCTCACCTGTTTGAAAATATCATAGGGATCGCAATCAGCACATTCATCGTGTTCTTTCTCAAAAACAACTTCGCCATTTTTTTCAATTAAAATGATGTTTGTATGTTGATCTTGAATCGCTACTTTCACCCAGTCATTATCCGCAAACAACACGGCTTCCGAATATAAAATATGATCGGTTTGATGAATATCGACATTCACGAGCTTTTTATCAAGCATCGCTTTGGCTTGTGAAACTTGTTCTGGCGTGATGTGTTTTAACACTTCCAACTCACCCTCAGGATCACCGCCTAAAGCACCAATTGCTGCAGCAATAGGCAAGCCCACCATGCCGGTTCCCGGTACTGCAACGCCCAATCCATTTTTCATTAAGTTTGGTGATACTTTAGCTTCAATACGTTCAGGTGCTTTGCCTAAATATTTAGCCGCTGTTGCTGCTGCAAGCGCCAAAGAGATAGGTTCAGTACAGCCAAGTGCTGGAACCACATCGCGTTCTACAATTTGAATTAATGGTTTTTCGATTTCGTTGAGTCTTTCTTGATTCATAAAATTCTTTTAATTTATTAAATACTGTCTTCTTTCTCTATGACTAATATGCGCGCTTCACCTTGTGGATGAGCAACATGTTCGGTACCGATACCCGCATAAAAAATATCACCTGTATGGAGCAATACGGTTTTCTCTTGGCCGTCTTCTTTGTAGCGCATTTCCACCGTACCATCCATGACAGCAAAGACTTCTTCACCGTCATTGATATGCCATTTGTAAGGTTTATCTGTCCAGTGCAGACGCACGGAAATACCATTCATATTGGTAATATCAAGGGCTCCCCAAGCACGTTCAGCCGTAAAGAGGTGACTTCTAATAACTTTATTCATGACTAAATTCCTTAGTGAGCCTCATCCCAGTTCGTACCTTGCCCCACTTCTACAATCAGTGGCACCACTAAATCAGCTGCACTTTCCATTTGTGTTTTGATGAGTTCGCTATAAAACGCGACTTTTTCTGACCGCACTTCAAACACCAATTCATCATGCACCTGCATAATCATTGCAATATCGGGATCGTTTTGTAGTTTTTGATCTAATTGAATCATGGCTCGTTTAATAATGTCTGCGGCAGTACCTTGCATTGGTGCATTGATCGCGACACGTTCGGCAGCTTTACGGCGCATACCATTAGAAGAGTTAATATCCGGCAGATATAAACGACGGCCGAATAGGGTTTCCACATAGCCTTGGGCTTTGGCTTTTTCGCGAATATCGTGCATAAAAGTTTGTACGCCCGGATAGCGTTTGAAATATAAATCCATATAGCTCTGAGCATCCGCACGGCCAATACCGAGTTGACGCGATAAGCCAAAGGCTGACATACCGTAAATTAATCCGAAGTTAATCGCTTTAGCATTACGACGTTGTTCGGACGTCACTTCATCCAGTGCCACCCCAAAGATTTCTGCCGCAGTAGAGCGGTGAATATCTTTGCCTTGGGTAAAGGCGTTAATTAAGCCTTGATCCTGTGATAGGTGCGCCATAATGCGTAGTTCAATTTGTGAATAGTCGGCTGCAACAACAGTAAAGCCTTCGCGTGCAATAAATGCCTGACGAATACGACGGCCTTCTTCATTACGAATCGGAATGTTTTGCAGATTCGGATCACTTGATGAAAGACGACCGGTGGCTGTCACCGCTTGGTGGTAGGAAGTATGCACTCGACCCGTTTGCGGATTCACCATTTGCGGCAATTTGTCAGTGTAGGTGGATTTTAGTTTGCTTAGCCCACGATGTTCTACCAATACTTTCGGTAATTCATGACTAAATGCCAATTCCTCCAACACTTCCTCGTTAGTGGATGGTGCACCTTTTGGTGTTTTTTGAATGACTGGCAAACCTAATTTATCAAACAAAATTTCTTGTAATTGTTTGGTGGAAGCTAAATTAAATGGCTGCCCCGCCAAGACATAGGCTTGTTCTTCTAATTCACTTAAACGGTTAGCGATTTCGTTAGATTGCAGGAATAGCGCATCGCTATCAATTAAGACACCACGACGTTCCATACGGGAAAGTACGCCTAACAATGGCAATTCCATTTCTTTAAAGAGTTTTTCAAGAGTGGGTTCTTTAGAGAGTTTTTCCCATAGTACTTGTTGCAGTTTCATTGTCACATCAGCATCTTCCGCAGCGTACTCGGCGGCTTGTTCTAATGGAATTTGGTTAAAGGTCAGCTGATTTTTACCTTTGCCTGCAATTTCTTCAAAACTAATAGTTTGATGGCCTAAATAACGTTTCGCCAGATCG